>CAXUDC010000006.1:0-44722 GCA_964249685.1 uncultured Acidobacteriaceae bacterium | reverse complement strand
GCCAACGCCCGCCCCGCCCCGCCCTGCTCCTTCTTGTCGACACTCAACGCCACGCTCCCAGCCGGATCGTAGATCTCATCCGTCCGCTCCTCGCGCCCCTGGTCGTAGGTCACATTCACCGTCGCCCGCACGTTCCCCACCCCCGCGAGTGGCTCCAGCATTGCAATCAGCCTCGCCTCCATCGCCGCCTCCGCATCGGCCGAGCCCTCGCCCCCGCGCAGCCCCAGGTTCACCCGCCCATCCGCATCCACCAGCGTCACCTGCTCCGGGTTCAATCCCTCTACCGCCCCCGCCACCAGGTTCCGGATTGAATCCGTCTGCTCCTGCCCCAGGCTCGCCTTCTTCAGCTTCAACACCACGCTCGCCTTGGCCGGCTGCTTCTCCGCCGCAAACAGGCTCTCCTTCGGCAGTACCAGATGCACCCGCGCCGAGCGCACCACCCCCAGCGTCCCAATCGTATGCTCCAGCTCGCCCTCCAGCGCCCGCTGATAGTTCACCCGCTCGTCGAACTCGCTCCCCACCCAGTTTGGCTTGTCGAACAGCTCAAAGCCCAGCCGTCCGCTCGCCGGCATCCCCTTCGCCGCCACCTCCATCCGCGCCTTGTCCACCAGTTCTGCCGGCACCTCCACCCCGCCGCCATCCGCCGTCGTCTGGAACGGGATCCCCGCCGCCCCCAGCTCCTGTGCCACCTGCGCCACATCCTTGCCTTCGAGTCCGGAAAACAGCACCCGCCAATCCGGCCGACCCGCATACCACGCCCCCGCCAGCAAAATCGCGAGCACCCCCACCACCGTCCCTACCAGCCACGTCCGCCGTCGCGCCGGCATCGCCACAAACCGCGCACGCACCTGCTCTACAACCACCAGCGCCCGCTTCCCCGCAACCCCCTGCCCCGCCCCTTCAGCCACCCTGCACCTCACTGCCTCTCACTACATTGACCTGCCGTCTACTGCTTCATCAAAATTGCATTCCCATCATCTGCTGATAAGCACCCACCGCTTTATTCCTCACCTGCAGCGCGAGCTCAAACGCCATATCCGCCTTCTGCGTAGCGATCATCGCCTCATGCACCTCCACCCCCTGCCCGCTCAGCAACCCACTTACCGCCGTCTGCGCCGCAGCATCCGCCTTAGTCGTATCCGCCATGATTCCCTGTAGCACCCCACCAAACGGAGCCCCGCCACCTACCGTCGGAGCCTTATCGTTCCCCGTAGCCTGCGCCACCAAACTACCGATCGCATCCAATCCCGTCATAACTCCCCCTTAGTCCTGCTCTATACTGCTCTTCACTGCAAATACTGCCTTACACAGTCACTTCAACAATTCCAAAGAACTGGCAAACATCCCCTTCTCCGCCTGCACCGCACTCGCGTTCATCCCATAAGCACGAGTAGCACCCATCAGGTCCACCATCTCCGTCAGCGGGTTGATATCCGGATAAGCCACATACCCATCCGCCCCCGCATCCGGATGCCCCGGATCGAACCGCATCAGCGGCGCTCCCTGGTCCTCGATCACGCCCGCCACCTCCACTCCGCCGGCCGTCGCAGCCCCGCCAAACCCCAGCAATTGCTGCCCAAAGCTGCCTCCTGCGGCCTCCGAGAACAGCACATGCTGCCGCCGGTACGGCCCGCCATCGGCCGTCTTCGTCGTCTCCGCGTTCGCCATGTTCGAGGCCACCACCTCCGCCCGAACCCTCTCCGCCTTCAGCGCCGACGCACTGATATCCATCACCCCAAATAAATTCATCACTTACTCTCCGCATGGATCGCACTCATTACCCGGCTAAACTCACCCTTAAGCAGCGCGACACCGGTCCGAAACTGTAACTGCGACTTAGCCAAGTTCAAGCTCTCCCTGTCCAGTGAAACCGTATTTCCATCCGGCCGCGCGATCAGCCCACTTACTTCACTAACAATCGGCTCTCCCTGCATCGCCGCTCCCAGCGCCTGCTCGAAATCAAATCCCTGCGTCTTATACCCCGGCGTGTCGATATTTGCCATGTTCGAAGCCGTCACCTTCATCTGGTCCGCCGTCAGGTCCAGGTACCGACCCAGCATCTCCGTCATTCCCAAGCTCATCCCAAACCCTCCCTTGCCGATAACCAAGCATTCCTCCCGCCAAACCCTAAGCTCCCCAGCTAAGAACTCTCCAATCCAAAAAAGGGCCGCCCCCTCGGGAGGGACGGCCCACCATCACGACGCCGCGCGTGAAGAAACCTAAACTCGTCCACCCTTCCGCAGCCGGATCTCCCCCACCCCGATCTCCGCCCGGTCCCCCGCTAGGATCGACCCGCGCTCGAGCACATGCATCAGCTCGCGCACGTTCCCCGGCCACCCATACCCGCGCAGCAGCTCCATCGCCGCGGGCATAATCCCCTTCCGCGGCATGTCCTTCCCCATCGCCTCCAGGAAGAACTCCACCAGCGCCGGCAGGTCCTCCAGCCGATCCCGCAGCGCCGGCACCTCCACCGGAAACACCGCCAGCCGATGGTACAAATCCAGCCGGAACGCCTTCTCCGCGCTCCTCTGCTCGAGCGGCTGGTGCGTCGCCGCAATCACCCGCACATCCACCCGCATCGTCTCGTTCTCGCCCACCTTCTGCAGCTCGCCGCACTCCAGGAACCGCAGCATCTTCGCCTGCAACGCCAGCGGCATCTCGCCGATCTCGTCCAGAAACAGCGTCCCCCCATGCGCCGCCTCAATCCTGCCCACACGCGACGTCACCGCCCCCGTAAACGCCCCGCGCGTATGCCCGAACAGCTCCGCCTCCAGCAGACTCTCCGGGATCGCCGCGCAGTTCAGCACCACAAACGGCTTGCCCGCCCGCGCGCTCAGCCTGTGCACCGCCTTCGCCACCACCTCCTTACCCGTCCCCGTCTCTCCCTCGATCAGCACCGTCGCCGTCCGCGGCGCCACCATCCGGATCAACCCCGCCAACTCCCGCATCCCAGCCGATTCCCCCACCATCCCCTCGATCGCCACAAACCCGGGTGCCCCACCTCTCGATTCTGAGAGGTGGGTTGAACCACCACCATCCCGTGCCCCATTCATCGCGGTCTCATCCTCACGAGTGGGTCCACCCACCAAACCTTCCCCGCCGTCCTGAGCCTCCCGGATCGCATACAACAACTCATTCCGCCTCGGGCTCCTCCCACCCCCCACCCCAGGCTTTCCCCCATCCACCCGAACCACATCCATCCCCGGATACATCAACCCCATCTGTCCCGCAAACTCCCCCACCTCCAGGTCCGGCAGCCAGCCATCCACCACCAGCGCCTCCGGCCGTCCGAGCTCCACCTGCGCCATCGCCTCCGCCCCGCCGCCGGCCTCCAGCACCTGCCAGCGCAGCCCCGTCAACCCCACCTTCAACCGTTGCCGAAGCCCTGCATCCGCACTCGCCAGCACCACTGCCCTGGCCGTAACCCGCTGCTCATCCGTCCGCCAAACCTGCCCTGTATGCATAGAACCCTCATTTTCCCTATCGACCTATCCCCGTGCCCCATTCATCGCAGCCTCACCGCGATGAGTGGGACCACCAAACTCCAACCATGACCACCTCACCTTCCCCTACCCCAACCGAACCTGCATCCCCCTCACCCCATCGATCAACCGCTCGCACTGCACCATCGCCTCCTTCATTGCTACCCGCATCTCCGTCTCGTCCTGCTCTCTCAGCCCCAGGAACAACCGGCACTCCAGCGCCGTCAGCGGCTGGCACAGATCATGCAGCGCATCCCTCATCCACTCCGGGCTCTGATCATGCATTGGCCACCTCCCACATCGCCGCAGCCGGCATCGCCGGCAGCCGCACCGACTGCACCGGCTTCCTCACCCCACCCAGCCCCATCGCATAGCCCTCGCCACGCACCGTCGCCACCGCCTCGCTGCCCCCCAGCTTCTTTCGCAGATAGTTCACATACACATCCACCACATTCGTCCCCGCATCCGGGCTCATCTGCCACACCTCCCGCAGCAGCTCCGTCCGCGAGCACGTCCTTCCGCGCGCCTGCATCAAGTACTCCAGCAGCGCAAATTCCTTCGTCGTCAGCTCCACCGCCACGCCCGCGCGTGTCACCCGCCGCTCCATCCGGTTCAGCTCCACGTCCCCCAGCTTCAGCATTGGGTCCGCAAACTGCCCGCGCCGCCGCAGCAGCGCCCGGCACCGCGCCATCAGCTCACTCAGGCTAAAAGGCTTCAACAAGCAGTCATCCGCGCCCAGATTCAGGCACTTCACCCGGTCCGCCAGCCCGCTCCGCCCCGTCAGCACCAGCACTGACGTCCCCGCAAACCGCCCATGCATCTCTTCCAGCACCTGCATCCCGTCTTTTCTCGGAAGCCCCAGGTCCAGCACCATCAGGTCCGGCTCATGCTCCAGCGCATGCTCCAGACCACTCTGTCCATCCGCCACCAGCGTTACCTCGTGGCCCTCGAAACGCAGTCCCCGTTCCAGATACGTCCCCAAAGCAGCATCGTCTTCCACAATCAGAACCCGCATGTTGAATCTCCCAAGGTCGGCCCAACTTCGTGTCATCCGTGCATCCCGTCGTTACCAGCGGGATGTCTGTTAGTAACCATCCAGCACGGCAACATACGTTGGCGAGAAAAAACGTTACCTCTGCGATACAACAATCCCAATCCGGGAACCCCCTCCCAAATCTGCATCCTCCTTGAGTCCCTTTCTACAACTTTCGGGCCATTACCAGACCCTTCCCCTCGGCGCATCCTTTCGTTTTTTCTTCACGAGCACCCGCGAACAAAAATAGTAAACACAGTTCGCCTTTGTTTCGCTACAATCATTTCCATGGCGATCACGCGGCGGCAAAAAGAAGTAATCGACTTCCTCTCCGGCTTCACCACCAAGAACGGCTACTCCCCCTCGTACGAGGAAATAGCCTCCGGTCTGGGCCTCAACTCGCTCGCAACCGTGCACAAACACATCACCAACCTGCAGAACAAGGGACTTCTCCAGCGCGCGCACAATCGCAGCCGGTCCATCGACGTCCTACCCGACCGCAGCAGCAAGAAAGGCTTCGGCCGGCTCCCCCTCATGGGCCGCATCGCCGCCGGCCAGCCCGTCGAGGCCATCGAAACCGCCGAATCCATCTCCCTCGGCGACATCATCGGCAACCGCGAGGTCTTCGCCCTCGAAGTCCGCGGCGACTCCATGCGCGACGAGCACATCGTCTCCGGCGACTACGTCTTGGTAGAAAGAACCCGCACCGCCCGCGAAGGCGAGATCGTCGTAGCCCTCGTCGACGGCACCGACGCCACCCTCAAGCGCTTCTACCGCGAGGGAGCCATGATCCGCCTCCAACCCTCCAACGCCGAGATGGCCCCCATCTACGCCCCAGCCGCCAACGTAAGCATCCAGGGCAAGGTCCTCGGCATGCTCCGCAAATACGCTTAACTCACAACTAGAAACTAGAAACTCCTGAAAACGCCCTCTCTCCACAAGCCACCGAACTCTGTGGAAAACCAAAAGCTTCAAATACTGTCAAGCCCCGGGAACTCAGGAGCCACGCCATCTCTATCAATCGAATCAGTTTACCGGACGAAAATAGTTTGCGTAGCTACCCCGGCCCACTTGGTAAACTATAACTAAAGATAAAGACAAACGCGCTGCCGCCGTGGCAGCTCGAATCGAGGTTGTACCTAACCCGCATCGAATGAAGATCTTAGAATCAAACCCCCCGGGGGGGGTAGGGAACAAACCCCACATCGCCAGCGTACCGTCATCCAGGAGTACGATCATGCTGACCCGCATCCTTCTCGCTGCCGCCCTGCTCACCACCGCAGCCCACGCCGACTTCGACCGCCAAATCCCCACCAGCGGCCAGCCCGACCTCTTCGTCTCCACCGGCTCCGGTCACATCCATCTCTACCCAGGCTCGGACGCAGAGGTCCACATCAAGGCCCACGTCTACGCCGGCTGGAACGCCGGCGGCGACATCCAGGACCGCATCCGCCGCATCTCCAACAACCCGCCCCTCCAGGTCTCCGGCTCCACCATCCACCTCGGCGACGTCGCCCCGCAGGACCGCAACCTCTACAACAACATCACCATCGACTACGAGATCTCCGCTCCCAAAGGCACCGCCCTCAACCTCCACTCCGGCTCCGGCGACCTTGAGGTCGACAACCTCGGCCGCTTTCTCAAAGCCGACACCGGCTCCGGCTCCGTCCGCGCCCACGGTATCGCCGGCCCCGCCGACCTGCACACCGGGTCCGGCGACATCGAGCTCCAGCAGACCGCCGCGGGCGAGGTCCGCGCCACCACCGGCTCCGGCTCCGTCCGCATCAACGGCCTCTCCGGCGCCCTCACCGCACGCACCGGCTCCGGCGACATCGAGGCCAACGGCAACCTCACCGGCGCCGCCCACCTTCAGTCCGGCTCCGGCTCTATTCGCCTCCATCTCGGCCACGACGCCCGCTACACCGTCGACGCCAGCACCGGCTCCGGAACCATCCGCGTCCCCGGCGACCGCGACGGCGACCGCCACCACCTCAACCAGGCTGTCAACGGCGGCGGCCCCCTGCTCGAAGCCCACACCGGCTCCGGCGACATAGAAGTAAACTGATCAAGCGAATCCACCATCATCAGGGTGCCCCGTTCATGACAGCTTCACCGTCATGAGTGGGATTCCTCCCTCACGTACCATCAAACGAATGCAACCACTCCCCAAACTCCTGGTCTTCGACCTCGACGGAACCCTCATCGACTCCAGCAAAGACCTCTGCAACTCTGTAAACGCCACCTTAACCCACTACCACCAGCCCACGCTCCCCAACTCCACCATCGCCTCCTACATCGGCGACGGCGTCCACGCGCTCGTCCGCAGGTCGCTCGCCCACAGCCACTCCACCGACCCGCACGACGACCGCTTCGTCAACGAAGCCGTAGCCTGGTTCATCCGCTACTACAAGATCCACAAGCTCGACTTCACCTACGTCTACCCGGGCGTCATGGACGCGCTCGCCGAGATCCGCGACCGCCATCCACTGCTGCCGATCGCCGTCCTGACCAACAAGCCGGTCATGCCCAGCAAGGCCATCTGCAAGCACTTCGGCATCGACCGATTCTGCTTCCAGATCTACGGCGGAAACTCCTTCGCGACCAAGAAGCCTGATCCACAAGGCCTGCAAGCCCTCATCGCGGAAGCCGGCCCCACGCCCGAGGAGACAGTCCTGATCGGCGATTCGCACGTGGACGTCGAGACCGCGCGCGCAGCTGGAACACGCGTCCTGGGCTGCACCTTCGGCCTCTCGCCCGCAACGCTCGCGGCCGCAAAGCCGGACCTCAGCGTGGACCACGCGTCGGAGTGGCCCCGAGCGCTCGGCTTGTAACTACTTCCTTAACCCCAGCGCGCGCAGCACGTCCTGATCCACCACAATCGCGCCGTTCTCCTTTGTCACCAGCGCGAACGAGCCCTGCCAATCCCACATCGCCCAGCCGATGTGCTTCGACTCAAGCGCCGTGCGGATGTCGCTGATCCAGGTCGCACGCGCGCCCGGGTTGGCAAACGCCTTGTAAACGCCAAACTCGCCGCAGTAGAGCGGCACGCCGCGCCGCTGCGCCCACTCCGCCATGGCCGCCACCTCCGCGCCGAGCCGCGAAGCATCCCATCGCTCGAGGCCATAACGCTGCACCCACAGCCGCACCCGCTCATCCGGCTCCTGCCCAAGCACAGCCTGCACATTCTGCGGCGTCGAAGGATAAGGAACCCCGCGCAGAAACACCCAGCCCTGCGTCCCCCAAGTGGCACCTTGGTGCGTAAACCACATCGGATTGTATTCGTGGAAGGTGTAGATGACGTTCTCGTCGCGCACGGGTTCCATCGCGATCAGGCTGTCGATGCTCGAGTAATTCGAGGCGGTCGCCAGGATCGTATGTTGCGGAGCCACCGCGCGAATCCGAGCCACCGCGCGCGCCTGCACGCCCTGCCAGCGATACAGGTCGTCCATCGTCGGCTCGTTCAGAATCTCGAAGAAGACCTTATCGGGGTCGGAGGACGCGAAGTGCTTCGCAAAGTTACCCCAGAACGCGTAGAACCGCTGCGTCGCGTCGTCGCCCTTGGCCATCGGAGGCTTGAAGCTCTCCTCTGGATGCATGTCCAGGATCACGTTCAGCCCCGCGCTTTCGAGCTCGCCGACGGTCTTGTCCAGCCGCGCCATCGGCACGGCCTTCAGCGTTCCCGCCTGCGGCTCGTCGATCAGCCACTCCGGATCGATGCTGAGCCGCACATGATCGAAGCCGAGGCTCTTGATCATCGCGAAGTCCGTCGTGTTGATCATCCCGTCCAGGTGCGCGGGGGAAAAGTCCTTGTTCTGCGCGTACCACATGCTCAGGTTGATGCCCCTGCGCAGGTGCTCCGCGCGCTGAAACGCCAGGCTGTTGCCTCGCTGTGCACTCGCATTCACCGTCATCGCCACACCCACTATCGCCAACGCCAGCTTCCGCCACCAACCGCTCATGTCCGCCTCCGCAGGCACATCATTCCATGTCTCCTGCATCAGCGCTATCCCCCGCAAAGGTTACGCTTCAAAGCTGCGATTCCAGTGACTGACGACGCGCGTTTCGCGCTCCCAGCCGAGCACGCTCACGCTTCCCGTCCCCAGCCCGAACAAGCGTCCGCCCTGCGCATCCAGCCCGATCCAGCGCGCCGCCAGGATGCGCAGGATGTGCGCATGCGCAAACAGCGCGATCTTGCCGTCCTCTGCCACGCCGTCGAGCGCGCGCGCGATCACGCCGTCCGCGCGCACGCCGACGTGCTCGACCGTTTCACCGCCGACGATCTCACGCGTCCACACGTCCCACGCGGGATCGTTGTACTTCGCGCGCATCTCCTTGGTGGTCTTGCCTTCGCATTCGCCGTAGTCCCACTCGCGCAGGCCTTGCTCGATCACGGCCTGGTCGCCAAGCCCGGCGATCTGGCAGGTCTCGCGCGCGCGCTGCATCGGGCTCGTCAGCACCCTGGCGAAGGTTGTGCCCTTCAGGTAGTCTCGCAGCTCCTCGGCGCGCTTGCGGCCGTGGTCGGTCAGCGGGATGTCGGTGCGGCTGGTGTGCGCGCCGCTCAGGCTCCACTCGGTCTCTCCATGACGCATCAGCCAAAGCTCAACGGACATGCTGTCTCCAATCTTCTGCGACGGTCGCTCGTTCCGCCGTCACATTCACAGTCTACTCGTCTCCCGTTTTCGCCTATTCTTCTATATGCTAGAGGGATGGATTTCCAGCTCGTAACTCCGTACAAACCGCAGGGAGATCAGCCGCGCGCGATCGGCGAACTGGTCTCCGGGCTCGCCGCGGGCGAGAAGGACCAGGTGCTGCTCGGCGTCACCGGTTCCGGCAAAACGTTCACGATGGCGAAGGTGATCGAGCAGACGCAGCGTCCCGCGCTGGTGCTGGCACATAACAAAACGCTGGCCGCGCAGCTTTACCATGAGTTCAAGCACTTCTTCCCCAACAACGCGGTCGAATATTTTGTCTCTTATTACGACTATTACCAGCCTGAAGCTTATATCCCGTCCGGCGACTTGTTTATTGAGAAGGAAGCGACCATTAATGAAGAGCTGGACAAGTTGCGGCTCAGTGCTACGCGCAGCTTGTTTGAGCGGCGCGACGCCATCATTGTAAGTTCGGTCAGTTGTATTTACGGTCTTGGAAGTCCGGAAGCATACTACGGCATGCTGCTGATGCTCGAAAAAGGCCAGAAGATCCGTCGCGAAGATATCACGCGGCGACTGGTCGAGATATTGTATGACCGTAATGATGTCGATTTTCGCCGCGGAACCTTCCGGGTTCGCGGCGATATCATCGAGGTCTTCCCGACCTACGATGAGAATGCCTACCGGATCGAGCTCTTCGGCGACGAGATCGATGGGCTCTCGCAGATCGACCCGCTATTCGGGACCGTGAAGCAGAAGTACGCGCGGCTGCCGATTTATCCGAAATCGCACTATGTCGTGCAGCCTGAGCGCAAGAAGACGGCGAGCGATTCGATCCTGGCCGAGATGGAGTGGTGGGAGAAGGAGCTTGAAAACTCCGGACGTCTGGTGGAGTCACAGCGTATCCACCAGCGCACCCGGTTCGACCTGGAGATGATCAAGTCCGTCGGGTATTGTCACGGGATTGAGAACTACTCCAGGCACTTTTCCGGCAGGCTTCCGGGGGAGCCACCTCCTACCTTGCTGGATTATTTTCCGCGAGACTATGTTTTATTTATTGACGAGTCGCATGTTACGGTTCCGCAGTTACACGGCATGTGGCACGGCGACAGGTCGCGCAAGCAGAATCTTGTCGATTATGGCTTCCGGCTTCCTTCCGCGATGGATAACAGGCCGCTGAAGTTCGATGAGTTTGAAGGGCGCACCGGGCAGATTATTTATGTCTCTGCTACTCCGGGACCTTATGAACTTACCAAAGCTGCAGGAGTGGTGGTCGAGCAGATCATTCGTCCTACCGGGCTGGTCGATCCGCCGATCGAGATCCGTCCGGTCAAGGGGCAGATCGATGACCTGCTGGCGGAGATCCGCATCCGCGTCGAGCTCGACCAGCGTGTGCTGGTGACAACGCTGACCAAGCGCATGTCCGAGGACCTGGCCAACTACTACACGGAGGTGGGCGTGCGCTGCCGCTACATGCACTCCGAGATCGAGACGCTCGAGCGGATCAAGCTGCTGCGCGACCTGCGCAAGGGCGAGTATGACGTGCTGATCGGCATCAACCTGCTGCGCGAGGGGCTCGACCTGCCCGAAGTTTCACTGGTTGCGATCCTCGATGCGGACAAGGAGGGTTTTCTGCGGTCGCAAGGCTCGCTGATCCAGACGATCGGCCGCGCGGCGCGCCATCTGGAAGGCCGCGCACTGCTGTATGCGGACAAGATGACGGACTCCATGCAGCGCGCGATCGACGAGACTAACCGCCGGCGTGAAAAGCAGGAGGCGTACAACATGGAAAACAACATCACTCCGGAATCGGTGAAATCGGCGATCGACATGGGCCTGGCGGGAATCCTAAAGGCCGACTACGCGGACCTGACCGACGACGCGGACGGTGTGCCGGACTTCAGCACGCAGGCGGAGCTGGATGTCTACATCCAGAAGCTCGAAAGCGATATGCGCGAGGCGGCGAAGAAGTTTGAATTTGAGAAGGCGGCGAAGCTACGGGACACCGTGCGGGAGCTGCGGACGAAGGAGTTCTTATTTAGCTAGTGGCAGTACAGGAGCAACCGCGGACTTCCATCGGGAACGACAAGGACAAAAAGCAACGGCTCACTCGGACCTACTTACGCTAGAGCAACAGTCCAAGCTCTTACCCGTTCATGAATATTAACAAAGCGCGACCAAGAAGCAAGCAGGTTTCATCGTCTTCTTCAATGAATGTTCTGATTGCATCACCATGGGCGCGCAGCAGCAACTGGACCTCAGTCGTAGAGCAGTTTCCCAGCCGAATCCAGATCACCTTTGGGGGTTCTCGTTCAAGTACACTGCGATCCGCAAAGTCGGAGTCTTTCGAGACGATTGCGAAATGATGAGCTTTCGCATAGTCCCAAACGGCGCGGTCATCGCCGCTGCCAAGTCCGACGTTAGTAACGTGTTCGGAGCCGGGGAAGAAATCTAAGATGCCTTGCAGCAAACGAGGGGCGGAATTCTCATCCAGCAATCATTTCACGCTGCAAGGGTCTCGAGCTTACGTTCCCGGTCGGCCGCAAAAGCCAGACAGGCCAAGATGTCCTCTTCGTTGAGGTATGAAAAATCCTGCAGGATAGCCGTATGAGTCATTCCGGATGCCAAGTACGACAGAACGTCAGCAACGGTGATGCGGAGGCCTCGAAGACATGGCTTGCCACTGCGCTTCCCGGGCTCGAGCGTGATGATCGACCAGTAGTCCATGCCTGTACGATAGCGAAGAACGAGCAAGGAGCATCGCAATGATCATTCTTGAAGAAGCAAGCGAGCTAACCACACCAACAGGCACGATGCGGACGCATATCGTTCGACCAGTGGCGCCGGGCAAGTATCCCGGGATCCTTTTTTACTCGGAGATCTTTCAGGTGACAGCGCCTATTCGGCGGACTGCTGCGATGCTCGCCGGACATGGCTATATCGTGGCGATGCCGGAGATTTATCATGAGTACGAGGAGCCGGGCGTGGCGCTGGCGTACGACCAGGCGGGGTCCGACCGGGGCAACTTCCTGAAGACGCACAAGCCTTTGGCGGCTTATGACTCCGACACGCGGGCCTGCATCGAGCACCTGCTGGGGCGCGCCGATTGCACCGGCATGCTGGGCGCGATGGGCATCTGCATGGGCGGGCACCTGGCGTTTCGCGCGGCGATGAACCCGGAAATCGCGGGGACGGTCTGCTTTTATGCGACCGACATTCATACGGGGACACTGGGCGAGGGCAGGCAGGATGACTCGTTTGCCCGGGCCGGGGAGATCAAGGGCGAGCTGCTGATGGCGTGGGGGCGGCAGGATCCGCATGTGCCGGTGGAGGGCCGGATGAAGGTGCTGGCTCGGCTGAATGAGCTGAATACGCGGCTGAACTGGCATGAGGTGAACGGGGCGCATGCATTTTTGCGCGATGAAGGGGCGCGGTATGACCCGGAGCATGCGCACACCATGATGGGGCTGGTTTATAGCTTCTTTCACCGGAAGCTTGAGGGTGGGGATCTTTGAGGATCGACCCCATTGATCACGGTGAAGCTGCGATGAATGGGGCACCCCGTTTCCCTAGCGGAAGCTTACGGCTAGGTGCCAGCGGAGGCCGCGTTCTTCGGTTTTGGCGAGGACGCGGGCATATTCTTCGAGCTCTTCGAGGACTTGCGGGCCCTCGGTGCCTAGCTTATAGGGTTCTTCGCGGAGGGCTGCGACGAGTGCGGTGACGGTGGCGAGGCCCTCGGTGCCGAAGTACCACTGCGGGGCGGGCAGGCGCTTGAGGTGCTCGGCGTTGCGGGCGCCCTCTTCGATGAGGATGGCGCGGGAGTTCTCGTCGGCGGAGAAGAACTCGATGAGCGGGCGGACGCCGAGGGCGAGGGCAAGCTTCTCGACGGAGTCCTCGTGGCGGGCGAGCGCGCGGCCGTTGACGAAGGTGTCGAAGCCGGGGTCTTCGCCTTCGACGACGATATACATGGAGGCAGCCATAGAGCCAGTGTAGCGCCGGGCGGGGTGTGGGAGACGGGGTGGAATCAGGGAACATACCCGGCAGGCTCGGCCCGGAGAAGAAGGGCGCTGCCACCGGCGAGCAGGAGCAGGCCCGCCGCGAGGGTCCAGCCGGTATGCGGGTGCAGGATTAGGTAGCCTTCGGCGATGGTGACGCCGGGCGCGAGCAGGTAGCGGGTGGAGAAGGCGATGGGCGGGAGATCGCGGAGGAGGCGGATGGTAAAGATGAGGGTTGCGGCGAGCGTGGCGAGGTGGACGGTCTCGCCGACGAGGACTTGCGGCTTGGTGAGCAGGACGAAGGTTGGGCGTTCGACTGCGTAGAGGATAAGGGCGACGAGGGTGGAGGCGGAGGCGGAGAGCGCGGCGACTGGGAAGGTCCTGGTGCCCGCGAGCAGGGTGTGGAGTCTGAATCCGGCCACGCCGGCCGCGAGCGCGGAAAGGATGAGGGCGGCAAGCGACAGTTGGCCGGCAAGCGATGAGGGTAAGGTGAAGGGCAGGATGAGCGCCGCGCCCGCGACGCCGGCGAGAGCAGGGCCGAGGAGCGGAAGCAGGTCCTGGTGGGAGGCCTGCGCGGCGAAGAAGACCGTCGCAGCCGGGACGAGGGTGTAGACCAGGACGATGGTGGTGCTGGACAGATGGCCGCTCGACAAGGACGCGAGGGCGACGGGGGCGGCCACGAGGAGAGCGGCGTATCCGAGGATCCGGAGCGGCGCGCGTGGGAGCTGGCGGCCTCCTGTTAGAAAAAAGATGAGGGCGAGGAGCGCGCTGTCGAACAGCAGGCCCAACGCTCCGGGGAGTGCGTCGGGCAGGGCGGCGTCGACGATCCAGCCGGAGCCCGCGACGAGACACAGGGCGGTGAAGGCGATTGCGGCCTGGCGGGTCATCTGGACTCTTCCTTGCGGGGAAGGTTTGGGGCGTGGGCCCGGCGATGGAGCGTGCAGACGAGCAAAAGGGCCACGCCGAAGCGCAGCCCTTTCGCCAGTGGAGACAGGAAGCTAAGCCTGCGGGCGGCCAGAACCACCGCCTGCGTTGCCGCCACCGCTTCCGCTTCCACCCTGGCCGGGACGACGTCCACCGCGACGGCGGCGCGAGCCACCGCCGCCGGGACGGCGCTGGCCTGCAGCGCCACCGGGGCCGATGTTGCGCGGCGCGATGCCGGGCTGATCGACGCCGACTGGCTGGGCGTCGTTGGCGCGGTTGAAATTGGGCTCGTCTTCACCATCGATTCCCTCTTCGCCGTCGTCGTCGTCCTCATCGTTGTCGTCGAAGTCTGGCTCGTCCACCATGGTGGCTGGAGCGGGGGCCGCGGGCGGTGCAGACTGGCGTGCGCCGCCACCTGCATTGGCATCGACCGGGGGCAGACCGAGCTTTTCACGCTGCTCGCGCAGGACAGCCTTGCGCGAGAGCTTGATGCGGTTGCCTTCGATGGCGAGCACCTTGACGAGGATTTGGTCGCCGTCGCGGAGCTCGTCTTTGACTTCCTTGACGCGGTGTTCTGCAATTTCAGACACGTGGAGCAAGCCGTCGGTGCCGGGGAAGATCTCGACGAAGGCGCCAAACTCGGCGATGCGGACGACCTTGCCGAGGTAGGTTTTACCGATCTCCGGAACCGCGGTGATGTCGGAGATCATCTGGATGGCCTTGGCGAGGCCTTCGGCGTCCGAGGACGCGACGTTCACGCGGCCGGAGTCGTCCACATCGATCTTGACGCCGGTCGCGTCGATGATGCCGCGGATGATCTTGCCGCCGGGTCCGATGAGGTCGCGGATCTTGTCGGTGGGGATCTGAATGGTGTGGATGCGCGGCGCGAAGGCAGACTTTTGCTCGCTCGCACCGGCAATGGTCGCATCCATGGTGTCGAGCAGCTCGAGCCGTCCACGGCGGGCCTGTTCGAGCGCCTCGCGCATGATCTGCGCCGTGATTCCCATGATCTTGATGTCCATCTGGAGCGCGGTGATGCCCTTGCGGGTGCCCGCGACCTTAAAATCCATATCGCCGTAGTGGTCTTCGGCACCCGCGATGTCAGTCAGGATGGCGTAGTTTTCGCCTTCCTTGACGAGGCCCATCGCGACGCCGGCGACCGCGCCCTTGAGCGGGATGCCGGCGGCCATCAGGGCCAGAGACGCGCCGCAGACGGTTGCCATCGAGGACGAGCCGTTCGACTCGAGGATGTCCGAGACGACGCGCAGGGTGTAGGGCGACTCCTCTTCGGCGGGCAGAACCGCTTCAATCGCGCGCCAGGCGAGGGCGCCGTGGCCGATCTCGCGGCGTCCGACGCCGGTCATGCGGCCGACCTCGCCGACCGAGAAGGGCGGGAAGTTGTAGTGGAGCATGAAGCGGCGCTTCTGCTCGCCCTCGTACGACTCCATGCGCTGCGCGTCGTCGGTGGTGCCGAGCGTGGTCGAGACCAGCGCCTGGGTTTCACCACGCGTGAACAGCGCCGACCCGTGGACGCGAGGCAGAACGCCGATCTCTACCGTGACCTGGCGGATCTGGTCGAATTTCCGGTGATCGGGGCGGATGCGGTCGTTCAGGACCTGGTCGCGGAAGATGGTTTCGCGCATGAGCTCGTAGTATTTGCTAAGCTTCTTGCCGGCGTGCGGCTCGCCTTCGGGCAGGTCTTTCTTGAGCTCGTCCTTGATCTCCTTGACCTTGGCGTAGCTCTCGAACTTGGGATTTTTCTGCGTGTCGAGCGCGTCGGCCAGGCGGCTGCCGACCTTTGCCTTCAGCTCGCCCAGGTAGGCCTGGTCGAGCTCGACCGGGTGCACGGTGCGCTTGGTCTTGCCGGCCAGCTTGACGAGCTCTTCGATCGCGGCGCAGATCTTCTTGATCTGCTCATGCGCGTACTCGATGGCGGCGACGACGGTCTCTTCGGACACTTCCTTCGAGCCTGACTCAACCATCACGATGCCATCCGCGGTGCCGACGACCATGATGTTCAACTCGCTCTTGGCGCGCTCGGCGTAGGTCGGGTTCACGATGAACTGGCCGTCGATGTGGCCGATGCGGACCGCGCCGACGGGGCCGTGGAACGGGATGTCGGACAGCGCCAGCGCGCAGCTTGCGCCGTTGATGCCGAGCACGTCGGGATCGTTTTCCTTATCGGCTGAGTACACGAACGCGACTACCTGGGTCTCGTTGCGAAAGGCTTCCGGGAACAGCGGGCGGATGGGGCGGTCGATCTGGCGCGAGGTCAGCACTTCCTTCTCGGACGGGCGGCCTTCGCGCTTGATGAAGCCGCCGGGGATGCGTCCGCCGGCGTAGGTAAACTCGCGGTACTCGACCGTGAGCGGGAAGAAGTCGATGCCTTCCTTGGGGTCAGGGTGGGCGACCGCGGTGGCGAGCACGGCGTTATCGCCGGACGTAATGAAGACGGAGCCGGAGGCCTGCTTGGCCATCCTTCCGGTCTCGAAGTTGATATGCTTGCCGCCGGCAAGCTCTACGGAGATGTCGTGTTTCATGGTGCTCCTGGGGTGGTGCTATTGGAATCGGGCCCATGGGGGCCAGCGTCGGTGTATCCTGTGGCCCGCGTCCTGGGCGGCACGGGGAGTGCCGGCCAGACGCGCAGATGCGCAACTTACCCGGGAAGGTGCCGGGTAAGCTGCGCTGGGTGAAGCATGGAGATGGGTTCGAAGCTGCCTTGGAATCCAGAGATGGAGCGGAAATCCTGGTCCGCCGTCGTCGAGTGCGCCAACCGCTCGAACGGTGGTGACGCGCTGCGTTTGCGGGCCGTGCTTAAGTCCATGTACCGGGTTTCCTGGTTGGGAAAGCTTGGGCGGGCGAGCCTGGTTACTTGAAAGTCGGCTACTTGCGGATGCCGAGCTTCGCGATGACCTCGCGGTAACGGTCCGCGTCGATCTTTTTCAAATAATCCAGTAGGCGACGGCGCTTGCTTACCAGCATCAACAAGCCACGGCGGGATCCATGATCCTTCTTGTGGGTCTTGAAATGCTCGGTCAGCTCGCCGATGCGCTCGCTCAGAATGGCGATCTGCACTTCGGGGCTCCCGGTATCGGAGTCGTGAGTGCGAAACTTCTCGATGATGTCGGATTTCTTTGCGGTTGCTAGCACAGCTTGTGTAACTCCTGGTCTACTGATGCACTGTCAAGTGTCTTCGATAGCTTATCACTGTTTTCGAAGAGAAGACGAAACGCTTTGTGCTTTTGTGTCGGTACGGGGTGCCGCTTTCGAAGCAACCGCAGGTTGCTTGATGGTTGACCTCTCAAGCGCGGCCTTGGCCCGTGCCCTTTGAGATGTAGCCTTCCCGATGAGTTGCCCCTACAGGGCTTGAATCGTATTTCGACGCCTTACCTGGAGCTTGCGCCCCAGGCTGGTATAAGTCGGGCCTTCAGCCCTGAAAACAAAAGCTACCCCAAAGTGAGGAGGTTTTGGGAGGGTCTGATTAGGCTATCCATTCGGCCACTCTTAGACCGCCGCGGCTGAAGCCCATTCATTCCACTGGGTTTGTTCGTGGGACTGATGTCCCACGCTTCCACCCAAGTACTGAAATCAGAGAGTCCCTAGCCCAGGTATTTCGCAAGGAACTCAAGCGTGCGGCCCCGGGCGATTGCGGCCATCTCGGGGTTGAAGGCGTCGCGCGCGTCGCAGTTGAAGCCGTGCTCGGCGCCCGCGTAGAGATAGAACGGCAGCTCCGGGTGCGCATCCTTCAGGGCCTGCCGCTGGTCCTCGCCGATGTGGCTGTCCTCCGTACCAATATGCACCATCACCGGGCACGTGGGTTGTTCTTTGGCCACGCTGCCGATGCCGCCGGGGTAATAGCAAATGCAGCAGACCGGGCTCATCCCTACGGTTGCGCCGCGCGTGGCGCTCAGCCAAGCCATCAGCCCGCCGTAGCAGAAGCCTACAACGGCGACCTTGCCAGTTGCTTTTTGCGCCTCCTGGAACGCCGCGCTCACGTCCTTCAGGGCGGAGTCATAGCTGAGCAGCTTCATCAGCGCCACCGCCTCCGCCATGTCGAGGCCGGAGTACTTCAACTCGATGTCGCGCTTGAAGCGGTCGAACAGCGCCGGCGCGATCGCGTAGTAGCCCTGTGCGGCGTAGTCGTCCACGACGCTCTTGATGTGCGGGTTGACGCCGAAGATCTCCTGCACGATGACGACCGCACCCTTGGGCGTTCCGGCCGGGCTAGCTGCGTAGGCGCCGAGCTCGTGGCCATCGGCCGCCTGCAAACTGATCATTGCACCCATCTTGAATCTCCTGTGTTCGAAAGACTTCCGTGATCATAACGGATCGCGGGTGCCTCGTGGGATGCAGGTCGAAGGCTTTGCGCAGGGCGAAAAGATGGGCGGTTCATTGCGCTTTGGCCCGGCTCAGCCGCGCCATCTCGCCCATCCAGCGCAGGAAGCGCAACACCTGGCCGCGTTCGCCCCACGCGAGCCGCAGGAAGTCGCCGACGACGATCGTCCCGGCGGGCTTGCCTGTGTATGTCTCCAGCCGCCAGCGCAGATAGGGGCTGCGCCAGGGTCGCAGACGGTAGCCCGCCGTCGCCGTCCAGAGGAATCTCACCGAGCTTACCAACGCGCCGATCACTGTAAAAGAGTACCGCAGATCGAACGGGTTCCTCGGGCGCAGTTCGCTTACTTCAGATAGCTGAACAGATTCGTCTGGCTCAACGCCGCCTCCACGCTCAACAGTGCCTGGTGCTGCACCTCGGACGTCTTCAGGTCGCTGGCCACGGTCGCGGGCGAGGCCGAAAGGAGGTCGCTCTGCCGCGCCTCAAGCTGCGCCTGCTGAGTCTGCGCGTAGCCTGAAGTCACGGTAAGCCGCGTGAGCGAGCTGCCGATCGTGCTGCGCTGCGTAGAAACCGTCGCCAGGGCGGAGGTCAGGGCGGAGGTGTCCGCAGCAATGTCCGTCGTCGAACCGCTCGCTACATCCGCGACCAGCTTGTTCAGCGTGTCCAGCAGGTCGGCACCCGAGGCCGTAAAGATCGCCGAGCCCGCCACGTTTGTCTGCACCGACTGCCCGTCCGGCGTCTCGATCTTCTGCGTCACCGCGTCGCCGTTGTAGGTCGTCGTCGCGGGCGTCGTGGTCGAGTCGACCGTGAAGGGCTTCGTCCCGCCCTGGCTGCCGGCAAAGACATACGTCCCCTGGTAGCTCGTATTGCCGAGCGAGACGACCGAGTCGCGGAGGTCGGAAAGCTGCTTCGCAATCGAGCTCAGGTTCTCGGCTGACAGCGTGCTGTTGGTCGCGCTCACGGCCAGGCTCAGCGCGGAGTTTACCTGCGAGACCACCTCGCCCAGCGCCGAATCGGTCACCTGCAGCTTGCTCTGCACGCCGCTCGAGCTCTGCACAAAGCTGTCCAGGCGCGCGAGCGAGCTGTTCAACTGCACGTTCGCGCTTGCCGCGACGGGGTCGTCCGAGAGCGTGCCCACGCGTAGGCCGCTTGAGAGCTCATCGGTCAGCGTCTGCTCGCGCGCCGCGGAGTTGCTGATCGCGGAGGTTAGGTTGTTTACGTAATTTGGATCCACTCGCATTTGATTCGCCTCTTTCTTCGAACTTAGAACGCCGAGTGCTCCATGA
The DNA here is from genome assembly GCA_964249685.1 of uncultured Acidobacteriaceae bacterium. Lineage (GTDB taxonomy): Bacteria > Acidobacteriota > Terriglobia > Terriglobales > Acidobacteriaceae > Edaphobacter. The sequence continues at coordinate 25,020 of CAXUDC010000006.1, read as the reverse complement.
TCACCGCAGGTTCATCGCGGTTATCGTGGGCGGACTCCCTTTACAGCGCCAGGGCTAAAGCCTCTTCCTTCCGTTTGGGCTTGTTCGTGGGGCTGAAGTTCCACGCTTCCACCCAGCCTCGGTTCTTTGCCTTTGCCCGTTTGTCCTTATCGTTCACAACTACTAGGAGACCGCCGTTTGCGTTCCAATATTGATCGCCGCCGCTAGCAACTCATCCAGCACCGACAGCACCTTCGCCGCCGCCTGATAGCTTCGCTGGTACGCCGAAAGGTTCGCCGCCTCATCATCCAGCGACACCCCCGACAGCGAATCGCGCTGCGTCGTAAGCTGCGTCAGCGAAGCCGCATCAGTCGTATTCTCCTCGCTTGCTGCGGACGAATCCGTCCCCACCTGCGAGAGCAGCGACGCGAACTGCCCCGAGATCGTCGTTCCGGAAGCATCGGTCGCCGAGCTCAACCCCTCCAGTGCGGTCGCGTTCGTATTCCCGCTCACCCCTTCGCCGACCCCCGCCGTGGCGATCGCACTGGCGCCAGTTGCGACCACTGCAATCGCGCCGGCGGCCCCTGCAGCGGAGCTTCCGACAGAAAAGATCGCCCCGCCAGCGGCGCCGGTCGCATCCTGCCCGGCCGCGTTTTGCGCGTTCACGACGGTCGCAACCCGGTAAGCCACCGCGTCGAGCGCCGCCCGGTACCCGGGCACGGTCACGTTCTGCGCGGTAAGCTGCCCGCCGATCGACCCACCTGAAATCGTTCCGCTGACATCCGCGCCGGACGCGTTCTGAACCTGCACGGCACCGCCCACGTTGACCGCCGTAAGCTGCGAGCTCTTCGCCCCCGTGACCAGCAGCGCGCCGCCATCGGTCGTCAGCGAGATGCCGTTGCTTTCCGTCGTTACCTGGTGCAGACCCACCAGTTGCGAGAGCTGAGCAATCGCGGTCTGCCGCTGATTTTCGAGCGCGCCCGCGTCCGCATTCGGGCTCGTCTGCTGGATCTGCCCGTTCAGCGTAGCGATTGTCGCCGTCAGCGCGTTTACCTGCTTGACCGAGCTTGCAATCTCCGCGCCCGCGCTGGCCGCAACCTGCCCCAGCTGTGTCGAGGCCGAGTTGAACGAGCTCGCCAGCGCACCGGCTGCCGCCAGCACGCCTTGCCTGGTCGCCGCGTCCGTCGGGCTACCCGCAAGCGCCGTCACGGAGCTGAAGAAGGAGTCCAGCGCCGTCCCGATCTGCGTCGCGCCCGCCGTCGCCGAGCTGCCTGTCAGGCTGAACACATCGTCCACCTGCGACAGCACGCCGGCCTTTGCGCCGCTTGCGCCGGCCACCTGCGTCTGCTGCTGGACGCGCTGCTCGAGCACGCGATCGCGCTTGCTCACCAGCGTCACCGTGGGCCCGCTGTAGGTGTAGCCATTGCCCTGGCCCAGCGAGACCGTGTCGCCTGAGGAGAAGCTCGCCACCTGCCGCACATAGCCCGGCGTGTTCTGGTTGGCAACGTTGTTGGCCGTCGCATTGAGCGCAGCCTGGTCAGCGGACAAAGAGCTCCGCGTCAGATCGAACAGCGTTGTCAGAGTGCCCATGCGGACCCCTCTCCCGGCCCGCAGGCCACTCGTTTCAAGATGTCCAGGTTGTCCGCCGTAGCCCGCAGCACGCTCGCAAAGACACGGTGCCGCGCGGCAATCTCAGGCGTAGTCGAAACGCGCTGCGGCAAGAGAAGCAGCGCCTGGAGCCTTTCGGCCAGCAGCTCCAGCCGCGCTCCGTCCAGCCGTTCGAGCGCTTCGGTCGCGTCCAGCAGCAAGCCCGCTAAGACCCGCTCAGCAGGCTCGCCACGATCTTGTCCGCTACGTCCCCGGCCGAGACCCTGTACGTCCCCGCCGCGATCTGCTGCTGCAAGGCAGTCACCTTGTCCAGCCGCACATCCCCATCGCTCGTCCCCTGCGCCGCCAGTCCGCCAGCGACGCTCACGTTCGCCTGGTCGTACGCCCGCGCACTCAAGCCCGAGACCTCGCGGCCCGCCAACGCCTTTTCGAGTCCCGTCGCCGGGCCTGCCTGCTTCGTCTCCGCCAAGTTGAGTGACCCCAAAGCCTTCTGCAGCGAGCTGATTCCGTTTGTTCCGCTCATCGGTATTGCCTCCGTCTACTTCAACATATCGGCGCTCGCTCATCTGACTTTAGTACCTCCCTGAATCTCCTGCACCACCCCTTTTGTGGCATCGCGTTCGGCCGACACCTGCCGAACGATCTGCCGCGCCAGGCCAAAGCCGCCGCCCGCCGCGACCGCCTTCGCGACCGCCTCAGTCCCAAAGCTGCGCACCGTGCCCGCCGCACCGGCGTCCGCGTCGTCTGGATCCTCGCCCGGCGCACCGCCAAAGCTCAAGCCCTTCAGCATCTGGCTCAGCATCATCGCCTCAAACTCCCGCGCGCCGTCGGCCAGCTTCTTGTCCGCCGCCGCTGCTGGAGCCGCCGTTGTCGTATCGAGTGAAATCCTCATAGCACCTCAATCTCCGCTTCCAGCGCACCCGCGCTCTTCATCGCCTGCAAGATCGAGATCACATCGCGCGCCGTGGCCCCGATCGCCTGCAGATTCCGCACCAGGTCGTCCACCGTCGCGCCCTGCTTCAGCTCGATCCGGCTCACCGGCTTGTCCTTCACATCGATCCGGGTCTGTGGCGTGACCTGCGTGGTGCCGCTTGAAAAGGGACCGGGCTGCGACACGTTGAAGTCCGTCACCACGTTGACCGATAAGCCGCCATGCAGGATCGACACGGGCTGCAGCACCACCTTGCCCCCGATCACGACCGTCCCCGTCCGCTCGTTCACGATCACCTTTGCTCGCGGAAAGACCGGCACCTCCACCGCCTCGACCCGGCTCAGCAGTTGCGGTACATCCTCCCCGGGCTTGACAAAGACGTCCACCCGCCGGCTGTCGTAGGCCCTCGCCGCCGGCCGGCCGAGCTCGTCGTTGATCGCCGCCGCCATCGCCCCCGCGCTCTTGAAGTCCGCGTCGTTCAACAGGATCGAGAATCGTTCGCGATCCGTAATGTCCAGCGGCACCCCTCGCTCGACCATCGCGCCATAAGGAATCCTCGCCGTATTCGGGTGGTTATACTGCTTCGCGCTGCCGTTCTCCGCAACCGAGTACCCCCCGACCACAAGCGCGCCCTGCGCCTGCGCATAGATCTTACCGTCGGTCCCGTAGAGCGGCGTCATCAGCAGCAGCCCGCCCTCGAGCGAGCGCGCATCCCCGGCCGAGCTTGCCGTAATATCCAGCTTCGTCCCCGGCCGGCTGAACGGCGGCAGCGTCGCGCTGACGAAGACCGCTGCGAGGTTTTGCACCCGTATCGCCCCCGCCGGCACGCTCACGCCCATGCGCAGCAGCATGGCCGCCAGCGTCTGCGTCGGAAACGTGGTCTGCTGCGAGTCGCCCGTGCCCTGCAGCCCTACCACCAGCCCGTAGCCCACCAGCTGGTTGTCGCGGATGCCCTCGATCGACGAGATATCCTTTACCCGCGCCCGACGTTCGCCGTGGTCCGTCTCGCCCTCCGCATAGCGCACGACCAACATCGCCAGTAGAGCCACCAGGGCCATCACCCAGACATGGCCCACCCGACGGCCCCGCCGCATCTGCCTGATCTCCGCGTCCGTCAAGTGTCCCGTGTAATGCAACATAAACCACCTCACTTACTAGCAACCAGAAACTCGTAACTACAAACTACTCGTGAAAGCCTTCGCCCAGCCAGTCACAATCTAAAACACCAACACACTCTGCAACCATCGCACCAGCGGATTCTGCCGCCGAGTGTAATCGTTGATAATTCCCTTACCCTTTACCTCTAACTCCAGGCTGGAAATAGCCGTAGACAATACTTGGTTCTGCTGCGAGATATCCTCCGGCCTTACGAGCCCGCGCAGCACGATCGTCTGGGTCTGCTGCGAAAACGTCACCTGCCGCGCCGCCTCGATTACCAGCATCCCGTTGCCCAGCACCTCGATCACCTGCCCGCCCAGGGTCGTCGACAAGCTCGAATTCGTCGCCGACTGGCCCTGCGCATTCAGCCCCGCCGCCGAGTTCTGCGTGATCAGATTCTGCAGCGCGTTGCCCGCATGCAGCGTCCCGAGCAACCCGCTGATTCCCGAGGTCGCATTCGATGCGCGCGAGTTCTTCACGGTCCCATCGGTCGAGGCCGCCAGGCTCTCCTGCACCACCACCGAGATCAGATCGTGCGGCCGCATCGCTCGCACATCCGTGCTCAGCCGCGCCAGGCGCCCGTTCTCGCTCCAGATCGCACCGTCCGTCGGACGCGCCTCGTTGGTGTCCATATGCACCCGCTGCAGGTACGCCGCGAGCGAGCTCTGCGCCACATCCGGGTCGTGTCCCAGCAGCGCCGCCTTCGCCTGGGCCACGCGCCCAGGCTGCTCCGCTCGCGTCAATCCTACGGTTCCGCCGGTCTGCGCGCTCGGCTGCACCGACCCGACCGGCCCCGCGCTCACCGACGTCTGCGCCTCCAGCGTCACCGCGAGCATCATCAGTAACGCTCCTGCCGCAATCGCCACAAAACCCTTCATCCCAACCCGCCCACGCTTCATCGCGAAGCCTCCAGTTGCACGACACCGACCGACCGCACCACGCCCTCGACAAACCGCTCTTCAGCAGCCCGCGCCAGCCCTTCCACCCGCACCCGCACCCGGGCCCCTACCGCTCCGCTCACCACCGCCACGCCAGCCAGTTCCCCGCGCACGGCACCCTCCTCCCAGACCACCCGAACCCGGTCCCCCGCCGCCACCAAAGCCGCCTGCGCAACCCTTACCGCGGCTTCCTCGCGGTCAGGGTGAGTTCCCAGATCCACCCCCGCCGCCCGCACGAGAACGCCCGGGAGCTCCGGCCTGCCGCACCGCATCACCCGCACCCACTCTACCCCTGAAAAAACATCGCGCCGCACCCCTTCCACCCGGAACCCACCTTCATCCCGCACTCCCGCCCGCCGCGCAGCCTCTCCCACTGAGCGAAAGCACCCACTCTCCGCCAGGCACCTCCCACTTACAAGCATTACTAACACGACCAGCAGCATCCGCATAACTCACACCTTTTCTGTCTCTTATCCCACTTATCCGTGGTAAGCCTTGTCTTACCGAACCAGGTTATTGATCTGCGAATACATATCATCCGCCGTCTTGATCACCTTCGAGTTACTCTCATAAGCCCGCTGCGCCAGGATCATCTGAACAAACTCAGCCACCACATCCACATTCGAGTTCTCCAGGTACCCCTGCTCGAGCGTCCCCGCGCCCGAGTTTCCCCCCGGCGCATCCGTCACCGCGTTCCCGCTCGAGGCCGAAGCGCCGAACAAGCTGTTCCCCAGTGAGTTGAGCCCACCCGGATTGGCAAAGTTCGCCAGCTGGATCGTCCCCAGCTGCGCCGGCGTGGTCTGCCCCGGAACGGTCGCCGAAACCACTCCGTAAGCCGAAATCGTCAGGTTCGTCGCGTTGGCCGGGACCGTGATATTCGGCAGCAGCAGGTTGCCCTCGCTCGAAACGATCGTCCCCTGGTTGTTCATGTGGAAGCTGCCGTTGCGCGTGTAGGCGGTGGTGCCGTCGTTCATCTGCACCTGGAAGAAGCCGCCGCCCGAGATCGCGATGTCGAGCGGATTCTGCGTCTGGTTGAACTCCCCCTGCGCCTGGATGATCTCGGTCGCCGAAGCCCGCGTTCCGAGCCCGATCTGCAGCCCGGCCGCCACGGTTCCCTGCGTCGCCGGCGACCCCGGCGTAATCAGGTTCTGGTACACCATGTCCTCAAACTGGACCCGCCTGCGTCGAAACCCCGCCGTAGCCGAGTTCGCCAGGTTGTTCGCCACCGTATCCAGATTCGCCTGTTGCGCGCTCATCCCGCTCGCCGCCGTATAAAGTGCCCTGATCATCGCCGTTCTCCTTGTTTGCTTTCATTTTGCTTCTCATCCCGTAGGGATCTGCTTCTGTACTCGCCCTTGCTTCTTGTCCTTGTCATTCCCGAGGGGACTCCGCGGTCACACCCCTAAACCCGCGCAATCTCCTCTACCGCCGTCTTGTCGAACTGCCCGTCGAAGACGCTCAAAGCCTTCTGCATCATCTCGGCCTGCCGCTGCACCAGGATCATCTGCATGGACCCATGCACCGCATCCTGGTTTGCTCCCTCGACCGCTCCCTGGCGCACCGCCCCATCCGCAGCGGTCGCAGCCCCCGCCGCCACGAAGCGGTTTGCGCCCTCCGCCGTTAGCGCACCGCTCGCAAACCCGAACACCCCGACCTGCGCCACCACGCCGCCGGCAACCGACACCGTTCCATCCGCCGAAACCTGCAAAGCGCCACTCGGCACCACGATCGGCTGACCGGCCGTGTCCAACACCGCCTCCCCCGCCGCCGTCTGCAGTTGCCCACCCGCGGACTCGGTAAACGAGCCATCCCGCGTATAGCGAACGCCCTGCTTGGTCTGAATCGCAAAGAACCCGGCCCCGTCGATCCCCAGGTCCAGCGGGTTGCCCGTCGTGACCATCGGCCCCTGGCTCAGGTCCACGCGGCTGCCGCCGAGCACGCCAAAGCTGTTCACCGTCTCGCCCACCTGCGACCGGCTCCCGTCAGCACCCAGCCCGTTCGAGATCACCCCACGAAACGTCTCGCGCTGCGCCCGAAAGCCATTTGTGCCCGCGTTGGCCAGGTTATTGGCCGCTGTATCGAGCGCCTGCGTCCGCGCCAGCAACCCCGTGTAAGCCGCATACAATCCGCTATCCATGCCACGGACAATGCAACCGCACAGCCAAACCAGCGCACCCGCCGGTTAGAACTCCCCAACCGTACCCAGGTTAGATCGCTCTAAGGCGGCTCTGATCACGTCTGGGGTCCAAGCAGACATCAGGTCCCGCGGGCTAAAGCCCCGTTTTGTTGGATATCAAGATGTCGAAGCTAAAGCCTCGACCTATTCCAGAAGCTCGGCGGCCTTGATCCGAGCCTTCTTAGACGGGAAAAAGGGAAAGAGGAAAAGCCAAGGTCACAGGATCAAATCCCGTTTCTCCTGCACTTTCCCTCTTCCCCCATTTCATCGTTGTTTACGCTTTTAACCGGCTACTTCACCACCGACTGAAACAAAGGCGAGCTCAGCAGACTCGAAAACTGGCTGTCCGAGGACGAGTAATCGACCGTCAGCGTGCCGGAGTTCGAATCGATCGTCGTCGAATCGAGCGCCTGCTTCTCGAGTGGCGAGCCATTGTTCTTGCGCACCATCTCCACGCCCTTCATCAGCGTCGCGGCCGTCGCGGCCGTGATCGTGTCCGACATCACGACCGCCATGTCGAAGCGCACGCCGTTTGAAAAGTCCATCGTGTAGCGCGAGCTCTTCATGCGGTTGCGCACGGTGTCGTAGTCGGCCAGCTGCGACGCCTCACCGAGCACGCCCTTCATCATCGTCTGCGTGCCCTTCTGGTCGAGCAGGCTCCAGACCGCCTTGGTGTCGACCGCGGCCATCTCGTTGACCATGTCGCCGTTCTGCAGGAAGTTGCCGGTGACGCTGTCGCGTGCGTCCAGCGCGGCCTTCACGGCCTCACGGTCGCCAAAGACCATCGTCGTCTGGTTCAGAAAACAGACGCTCATCCCGCTCGCACCCAGCGGATAGATGGAGTTGCTCCGGACCATGAACGGCTTCGTCTTGTTCTTCGTAAAGTTAGCCATGATGGCGCCGGTGTGGAACTGGCCCTGCGCGATGCCGACGATGCGCGTGCCGTCACCCGCGCGGAAGGCCGCGAACGCCAGCGTCTCGGCGTCCTGATCGACCTTCAGCCCGCTCGACTTGAGCGCCGTCTCCAGGCGCTTGATCTCCGGCGGCAGCACGCGGTCCTTCAAGTTCATCGCCGCGGTCGAGTTCTGCATCGCGTGGTAGTCCACGACGATGACCTGCTGCACGTCCTTGGGGATCGAGGCTTTGGCGTCGTTGCTCAGCTGCGCCGCATGCGCGCAGCTTCCCGTAACGGCCACCGCGGCCAGTGCCAAACCCGCAAGCTTCTTCGTCATCGAATTCAAGGTAAACTCCAGATATTTTCCGGTGCTCAAATGCACCCGCGTCCCTAACCCTACTATTCTCCCGTGAAACTGCCGTGAGAGCAAGTGCGACACCCACTTGGACGTCAACCCCACGCGAAGGTTGCGCAGACAGCCACAAATCCGGGTGCCCCGGGTCTCGATTCCTGAGACCCGGGTCTGGCCTGCCACGATGGCCTATCGCCGGATCGCTTATCCTGAAACCTCATGTCGACTGAATTGATTCACCCCGCTCGCAACCTCTCCGGCTCGCTCGTGCTGCCGGGCGACAAATCCATTTCGCACCGGTACGCGATGCTCGCCGGCCTGGCGGAGGGCACGACGCGGCTGTCCAACTTTTCCACAGGCGCGGATCCGCACTCGTCGCTTGCCTGCATGCAGGCACTCGGCGCACAGGTGACGCAGCATGACACGCACCTGGAGATCATCGGCACGGCGGGCACGTTCCATCAGCCTGCCGGGCCGCTCGGCTGTGGCAATTCCGGGTCCACGATGCGCATGCTCGCCGGCCTGATCGCACCGCATGCGGGCACGTTCACGCTCATCGGCGATCACTCGCTCAACGGCCGGCCGATGGAGCGCATCCGCGAGCCGCTGGCCGCGATGGGGGCAGATCTCGCGCTGACGGACGGCCACGCGCCCATCATGATCACGGGCTCGCCGCTGAGCGCCATCGATTTCAAAACGCCCATCCCGAGCGCGCAGGTGAAAACTGCCGTCTTGTTCGCCGGTCTGCAGGCGCAGGGCACGACTTCGCTGTCTGAATCGATCCGCACGCGTGACCACTCCGAGCACGCCCTACGCGCCTTCGGGGCTATGCTGACGCGCGAAGGCGACCGCCTCTTCATTCCGGGCGGGCAGAAGCTGAAGGCCATCGAGGCGACGGTTCCTGGCGATCTCTCCTCGGCTGCTTTCTTCCTGTGTGCGGCGCTGCTGTTCCCGGATGCGAACCTGATCCTGGACTCGATCGGGATGAACCCGACGCGCTCTGCGCTGCTCGATGTCGTCGCCGCGTTGGGCGCGAAGATCCGCGTGCTGAATGTGGAAGAGCACCACGGCGAGCTGCTCGGCACGCTGCAGATTACGACGCAGCGGGCTCCGCGCGCGAACGGCCCGCTGCCAATCAGCGGAGCGCTTACCGCGCAGCTCATCGACGAGCTGCCGGTCCTCGCGGCGATCGCGCCTTATACCGAGCACGGTCTTTCCATCCGCGACGCGAAGGAGTTGCGCGTCAAGGAGTCGGACCGAATTGCGCTGGTTGCGAAGAACTTAAAGGCTATGGGTGCGGAGTTCACGGAGTACGAGGACGGGCTCGACATCCCGGGCAGGCAGACACTGCACGGAGCCACGATCGACTCCGGCTCCGACCACCGGATCGCGATGGCGTTCTCCGTTGCAGCCCTGCGCGCCACGTCGGACACGCTGATCGAAGGGGCGGAGGCCGCGGCGATCAGTTTCCCGGAGTTCTTCACGCACCTGCGGACGCTGACGGAGCAGTAAAGCAAGGCGTAACCAGGAAAATACGGATAAGACGGGATAAAAACATCATTGATCTGTTCTTATCCCGCCTTTTCCTTTCGATCCTGGTTACGCCTTGCTTTGTTTCGGCTACATCTTGTATTGGCCGGTGTCGTCTTCGTTCAGGTTTTCGAGCCAGGCGCGGAGCTCTTCCGCGTTTACGTTGGCCGCACCGGCTTCGGCGGCGTTCTGGCGGGTGCGGCCGAGGACGCGTTTTGCGACGAAGATGGGGCAGTCCGCGCGCAGGGCCAGGGCGATGGCGTCGGACGGGCGGGCGTCAATGGTGATCTGCTCGCCGGCCTGGTCCATCCAGACCGTGGCGTAGAAGGTGTCGTCGCGCAGGTCCGAGACGACGACCTTGCTGACCGTCGCGCCGAGTCCGCGGACGAAGTGGCGCAGCAGGTCGTGCGTCATGGGCCGCGGGGTGGCGGCTTTTTCGAGCTCAAGCGCGATGGCGTTGGCCTCAAACACGCCCATCCAGATGGGGAGGACAAGGTCGCTGGCGATGTCCTTGAGGACCACGATCGGCATGTTGGTGACGGGGTCGAGCATGAGTCCGCGGATCTGGACCTCGATATCGTCGGCGACGTTGTCAACCATGTAGCACCACCTCGCCGACCAGGCTATTGGGGAACGCCTGCGTGACGCGCACCTGCTGGTAGCTGCCCAGCGCGGGGAAGATGGGTTGCGTGGTCGTGAAGTTCAGTGTCTTGTTCTGCGACGTGCGCCCGATGACCTGGTTACGCTGCCGGTTGTGACCTTCAACCATTACTTCAAGTACCTGGCCTATGTGCCGCGCGTAGCTGATGCGCTGGATCTCACGCTGGCGGTCGAGCAGGATTTGCAGCCGCGCTGCCTTCACCTCGTCCGAGAGTGAGTCGGCCATGGAGACGCTGGGCGTGTTCGGCCGCGGGGAGTACTTGAAGGCGAAGATGGCGTCGTACTGGACGGCGTCGAGCAGCGTCGCGGTCTCCATCAGGTCCGCGTCAGTCTCGCCCGGGAAGCCGACGATGATGTCGGACGTAATTGAAATATCGCGCTTTGCGGCTTTCATCCAGGCGATGCGCTCGAGGTACCAGTCGCGCGTGTACTCGCGCGCCATCGCCTTCAGGATGCCGGTTGAGCCTGACTGGACGGGTAGATGGACGTGATCGCAGAGCGTCGGCGTGGCGTCGATGACGTCCACGATATCGCGCGTGAAATCCCGTGGGTGCGAGGTGGTAAAGCGCACGCGGCGGATGCCGGGCAGCGTGCCGACGGCGTGCAGCAGCTCCGCGAAGGTCTTCGAGCCGGAGGGGTCTCGGTAGGAGTTCACGTTCTGGCCCAGGAACTGGATCTCGGTGTAGCCGGAGTCTGCCATGCGCCGGGCTTCTTCCATCACGCTCGCGGCGGAGCGGCTGCGCTCGTTGCCGCGCGTGTAGGGTACGACGCAGTAGGCGCAGAACTTGTCGCAGCCTTCGATGATGGTGATATAGCCGCGATGCTGGTTGGTGCGCGCGACGAACGGTGTCTCGAAGGTCTCGGTCGTCTTCTTGTCGTCGAGCCCGGTGATGCGCGATTCGCCGCGCTCCAGACGGTCGAGCATGCCGGGCAGGTTGCGGTAGCTGGCGCTGCCGGCGACGATCGACACATACGGCGCGCGGTCGAAGATCTTTTCGCCTTCCTGCTGGGCGACGCAGCCGATGACGGCGAAGCGCTTGCCTTCGCCCTGCAGCTTCTTGTACTCGTTCAGCCGATGAAAGACCTTCTGCTCGGCCTTGTCGCGGATGGAGCAGGTGTTGTAGAGGATCAGCCCGGCGGAGTCCTCGTCCGCGGCCTGCGTATAGCCCTGCTGTTCCAGCGTGCCGACGACCTTTTCCGAGTCGTGCGCGTTCATCTGGCAGCCGAAGGTTTCGATGTAGAAAGTCTTGCTCACCTGGTTAGTATATTAGGTCTTACGGGTCGCGGTACTCGCGGCGCTTGAGTTCGCGCAAAGCGTCCTCGTGTCCTTGCAGCGCGGCCTTGCGAGTCCAGTCGCGGTAGTGGGTGTAGTCGTGCTCGACGCCCAGGCCCATCTCGTACAGGTGGCCGAGCTGGAACTGGGCCTCGGGGTCGCCCTGCTCGGCGGCCTTGCGGTACCAGGCCGCAGCTTCCGTGTAGCTGCGGCGGACGCCCTGGCCTAGGTAGTAGAGGGTCGCGAGCTTCTGCTGGGCTTCGGCGAAGTCCTGCGCGGCGGCCAGGCGGTACCAGTGGGCGGCCTCGGCATCGCTCTGGGCGACGCCTTCGCCTTTGCGGTACATGAGGCCCAGATTGTATTGCGCCCAGGCGAGATTGCTGTCCGCGGCGCGCTGGCACCAGGCGAAGGCTTCGGCCAAGTCGCCGGCGGTGTAGTGGCGGAAGCTGAGGTTGGCCTGGGCGTAGGCGTGGCCCTGCTCGGCGGCTTTCAGCTCCCAGGCTGCGGCCTGGGACGGGTCGTGGCGCACGCCCTGGCCGGCTTCGTAGAGGGTGCTAAGGAGGTACTGTGATTCGACGTGGCCCTGCTCCGCGGCGCGCAGAAAACCGGCGGCGGCCGAGGAGAAATCGCCCGCGTTGTAGTCGACGACGGCCTGCTGGTAGTGCGGGTTCGAGGCCGCGTTGGCGGCGTCGCGACGTCCGCGGGCGAAGATGCCGGTGCGCGTGGAATGCAGCGACAGCGCGGCGACCGCGGGAATGTGCTGCAGGGCGGCTTGGGGTTTGTTGTCCATCGCGCTTACTTGACCACCGCGGCGACCTGGCGCTCGGTGCGCTCCAGGCGATACTGGGCGTCGGCAATCTGCTCCTGAAGCGTGGCGGCGAGCTCGACGAGCAGGTCGCGATGCTCGCGGGCGGCGGCCTCGGCGTCGCGGTGCAGCTGGCCGATCTCGCTCGCGAGCAGTATGCGGTCCTCGGCGTCGAGCGCGGCTACGTCGCGCCGGGCGTGCTGGATCTGGCGGGCGATGCGGAGGAGTTCGGCGGCGGGGCCTTCGTCGGACGAGGTGATCTCGAAATGATCGTCGAGCAGCCGCTGTAGGGCCTCGGTGTCGCCGCGGCTGTAGGCGTGGTTGGCGCGGGCCATCAGCAGGGTGAAGTGCTTCTGCTCGGCGTCGTCGCGAGCGAAATCCGGGTGGATGCGCCGGGCGACGTCGCGAAAGAGCGTCTTGAGGCTGGGCGGCGGGTCAAATTCTTCTGCCTCGCGGGCTTCGCTGTAGGCCGAGTCGTGCGTCTCCTGCGCGCGCTGGCGGGCTTCGCGGGCGCGGCGGCGGGCAGATTCGGAGTCGTAGAGCGCGACCTCGCGCTCGGCGATGCGGGCTTCGAGGTCGTCGAGCTCCGCATAGAGGAGGCCGACCTGGCGGAGGTAGCGGCCCTCGAAGGCCTTCAGCCGGGCACGGGTCTGCGCTAGCTCGGCCTCGCGCTCGGCGAGGGCGGTGCGGGCGGCGGCCAGTTGCTCGCGCTGCTCGAGGAGCGCGGCGGCGTTCGCGGTCGGTTGCAGGATGATTTCAGCTGGCATGCGTGGTTCGTCGGTCGAGCTACCAGTTTAGTCGACAGAGGCTGGTTCCTGCCAACTCGCCGGCTGCGGGATTCTTGCTGGTTTGTGGCTCCCTGGACCGCGGCTACAGGTTGGACACGAAGCGAGCTGGCTGCGAAAAGGCGAAGCGTATCAGCCACAAGGCAAGGATGGCAAGCACGATCTCGAGCGTCCAGAGCACCACGGCAAAAACGGTCATGCCGTGCGTTCCGCCAGAGGTGGGATGGTGAGGCATCACGAACATGGCGATGGCGTCCACGGTGAGACACAGCAGCGCAAACCCCAGCGCGACCCAGGTCGACTCGGTGAAGCAGTCGACCAGAGCCGCCCGTCTCTTCTCGTCTGGATTCTGTTCCATTGGCGGCTTTTCCGCTTCGACCCCCTGGGGCATGTTGCGTTCCTCGTACTCATTTGCGGAACCGACTGTCTTCATCGCGTTTCTCCGATGCTCCCTGAGCACAACTCGCTCCAGGCGCTTACTTCCCTTCAGGTTGGGCGTTTCTCGAGCGACCTGCTGAGCAATCCAATACAAGCCGTAAAGCTTGGGGCGTCTTCGCGGCAACCCTGACCGCTGTAAACGATGCGGGCATTTCGCAAGAATCATGTTCGAGTGAGCACATTAGACCAGTGTGGTCCTTCGCGGAGTGCCACACTCAGCTTGTCGAGCATGCCTCGCCCGATTCGACATGGAGGAAAGAAGAGATGACAAGGAAGATCTTTCGCGTTTTCTCACAGCCACCCGTAACCGGCCCCGACGCCGGCGGGCGCCCGGCCAGAATGCTGCTGCTGACGGCCACCTGCGGTGTCCTCTTCGCAGCGGCCGGTGCTGGATACCTCGGGTTCAACCATCCTGTGTACGCGCATGAAAAGCATGCGTCGGCCACCACGCAGGACGTCGACCCAAATGCCCTCACGGCGCTCGCTACGATGAGTACCTACCTGCAGACGCTGCAATCCTTTCAGGTGCACGCAATCACCAGCACGGAAGACGTGTTGAACGACGGCGAGAAGATTCAATACCACCAGCTGGTGGACCTGAAAGCGGTCAAGCCGAACCGTTTGAGCGTCAACGTGTCGGGTGACGAGATACACCGCCTCTACCTCTACAACGGCACTTCGTTTACGCTCTACGGCAAGCTGCTGCACTACTACGCGACTATTCCCGCGCCCCCGACGATCAAAGACACCTCCGATCTTCTCGAGGCGAAATATGGCGTCGATTTGCCGCTGGTCGACCTGTTCCGCTGGGGTACCCCGAGTGCGACGAACGGTCAGATCACGGGCGCGTATGACGTTGGCAAGGAGACAATCGCCGGCGTGCCGTGTGAGCATTATGCCTTCCGCCAGACCGGTCTGGACTGGCAGATCTGGATCAAAATGGGGGATCAGCCGTTGCCATTGCGCCTGGTCATGACCACCACCACCGACGCAGCGCGCCCGCAGCATGAAGCCCTGCTCGACTGGGATCTGTCGCCCACCTTTGATGCAGGCACGTTCGCGTTCGACCCGCCGGCGGATGCTCACAAGATCGTTATGTCCGAAGTGATCAACAAGAAGTAGCAGGTTCAACGATGATTTCCATGCTTCGGGAGAGGTGCCAAATGAACCAAGCAACGAAGAAGATCTTTGCAGTGAGCATGTCGCTCCTGCTCGCGTCGACGCTCTGCGCCGGGCAGCATGGAGGCGGTGGTCACGGCGGCGGCGGGAACCATGGCGGCGGGGGCAATCACGACTCTCGCGGGGGCTCACGCACGAGCGTCAATGTCAACGTCAACCGGGGCGGGTACGGCGGCGGGTACGGCAGGGGCTATGGCTATCGGGACGGCATCGGCGTCGGCGGGGCGATTGTGGCAGGTCTGGCGATCGGGGCCGCGGTTCGGTCGCTGCCTTCGTCCTGCTCGTCGGAGTTCGTAAATGGAATCACGTATCAGCAGTGCGGAAGCACGTGGTACCAGCCTGAGTTCATTGGCAGCTCGCCGAACTATGTCGTGGTTGCCCCGCTGCGCTGAGGTGCGGTTGACCTGAACAAAAGCTCGCAGGTGCAGTTTATGTTGTTCATAAGCGACTTCGATCCGGTCTTCCCAAGGGAAGGTCGGGTCGAAGTCTGTTTCGCTGAGGGGCGGCTTGGCGGAGATGTATTGGCGAACCAAACCGCAGATTCCTCCGCTTTGCTACGGAATGACAACAAAAGGCGGCACTCGTATTTGTATTTTTGTTGTCATCCCGTAGGCAAAAGCGAGCGCTTGTCTCAGTATTTTGTTGTCATCCCGTAGGGATCTGCGGTTCGACCGGCACTGACGCCGAAGGAGGGCGAGGGACGGTGCCAAAATCCAGTTTGGTAGCGTTACCGGGGCTCAAACCCGGACTCTTCGCCTTGAGAGTGCGATCGATAGATTAGCGATGAGAATTCCGTCCGGAGCCATAACACTCCAAGGAAACAGCCAGTTCACTAAGTACCCATCAAAAAGCTCGTCAGAAGACGTATGCTCCGGCTATCTCAACAAGCTCCTAGACGTGTAAGGAATCCTGAAGGACGGTATGCACCTGGTCCAGGAGCATAGTGTCTGTTGTCGACTTACCGGAAGGCGGCGAGGCGTCAGGGGTGGAAAGAGCCTTTGAGAGGCTTACCAACTGGGACATACTTGCTTGCGAAGTACATTGTCGCTGTTCTGCTGTTTCAAGATCGAGAATGTCTCCCTCGACAGCCGAAATATCACGTAAAAAGACTTGCAGGAGCAATTGCATGATCTGAGTGATGACAGGCTTGCGACGCTCGTGACCGATCTGCGTCATGGTTACTTCGAAGGCTCGCAATTCTGAATTCATCTGGAGCAATTGCAGGGCCTTGCCGAACGAGGAGCGTATCGCGGCCAACTCCTTCAGCTTATCCGTCGCACTGCAAGAGGCGGCCCGTAGAGGACCGATCTTTTGCAAACTTGCCAGCGCCTCAACCACTGCCTCTCGCATCTTGAGACTTGTCCAGACCGGCTTGATCTGATCGTAGACAGCCCACATGACGAAGACGCCGAGCATGACGGCGACGACACGATCGCGTGCCTCGGTCAGAGAAGTTGGGGTGCTTGTGGTGTTCAGGGTCGCCAGGAAAAAGCAGTACGAGAGTTGACGGCCAGCATAGGATAGCCTGTAGCTGCCGAGGAATACATACCCTCCAAGAAAAGTTATGATGCCCACCACCGCGGTAAGGCCTGCAACACTCGATAGATGTGGCAGGAGGAAGACGATCGATCCGATGGCGCAGAGACCAGCCAGCGAGTCGCCAATCAAACGAAGCACCTGCTTCTGGCGCTCCATGCCATCGGAGTCCTGGGTGGTCACAATACAGGTGGTGACACTGGCGTCGATCTGCGACCAATCTACGCCGCTGTAAAGGCCATAGCAGATCGTGACGGCCAGTGTGGTCTTGAGAGCACTGACTAAGTTGCTTTTGTCCTTTAATGCGCCTGGTTTAAACAAGCCGCCTTTGGCCTTTTCTTCATGACCCACCGGCAGAACACGTTCTCCGCAAAGAACCGCCGCAAGAGTTTGCGCCGCTTCCGTCAAAGCCATGACCGGTGCGGATAGCTGATGGTGCGAGGAGTAAGAGACAGTGGCAGCAACGCCCCCTTCTCTAACCACCTGCTGCAGAGCGCGAAGCTGGATCACGACGGTTCGGAGTGCGCTTCCGTCTTCGACAGACATGCTGTCTCCGCAGCGCAAGGAGAACCACAACGCCTGATCAACGAGCATGGTCACGGCTTCTATGGCTCCGCTTAGCCGGGCGTGTACCAGCTTTACGCGATCGTTTCTCTTGACGGCATCCTCTAGCAATTCTTTGGAGGCCGTTGCGCCTCCTAGTGAGAGCTTCTGCAGTCGCTTCCGACCAACTGCCGGCGAACGCTGATCTACATGTGCGCTGAGCGTATCTATGACTGCGTCGAGAGGAGCGACCAAGCTTTCCTGCAGCTCCTGGAGGGGTCCCTTCACGGCAAGAATATATTGCACGAACACTGCACTCCCGGCCCCAATCATGATTGTCAAAATAAGACTCAGGCTGCTCGCAAGGTTGGACGCCGCCGTGTGGCCCGCATCCCAGGAACGCAGGAAGCTGCCGCCAAACAGCGCAAGAATGAGCCAGGGTTGCGAGATGGGCGAGACTTTTACCATGTACACGCCGGCGAGCACGATGAAGGTTTCCGCGATAAAGCGCACAGGTGGGGAGCCACCTAAAACATCGATCACAAACATCATGTACAACACACTTACGACGGATGCTCCCGCGAGCAACACCATGGTCATGGCATTTTTCTTCAGGCTGCCTTTGATAAGGAAGAACGGCATGTACAAGCCCAGGCCGATTTCGCTGAGACCGAACGCCATGTCAATCCAGAGGGCAAGGAGCACAGCCGCAATCAGGCGAAACAAGAGTGCGTAGCGATCCGGAGTGGGCCTGAGCTCGTCGCGAAAAAAGGTCCAGAACGCACGCAGTCGTTGCTCTGAAGGCGATGCTCCGTCAAGTGTTACGGTCGTCGTCGCCATAGGAACTCTCGGGAGAAGGTCTTCTTATTCATTTGTTGTGCAAGGAAACTTCTGCCGTGGTCCCGATCAGCAGTAATTGGGGGTCACGCGGCTGGATGTGGATGCGCACAGGATAACGTGCGGCCAGACGGACCCAGTCGAGAGATCGTTGTACTGTGGGCAAGCTACCGGGCATTCCAGGCGAGCCCCCGATCGAAGAGGTGTCTGACGAGGTGACGCCCGTGCTGATGCCTTCCACAACGCCGTTAAGGGTGTGGTGCGGATCCGTCATGAGAACCACATCTGCCCGCATGCCCGGCCGAATGAAGCGGAGCTGCTCCTCGCCATAGTCAGCCTTTACATACCAGGAGTTCTCGTCGATCAACGTGAACATGGCGGTGCCGGTCTTGGCGTACTCGCCCGGAGATGCATTCAACGAAACGATACAGCCGTCAAAGGGAGCGTAAACCTTTGTCCAACTCAGATTCAGCCGCGCCTGGTCGACAGCCGCCTGGTATGCGGGCCTTTGTGAAACCAGCGTGCCGAGCACCGGGATTTCATTGCGCGAGCGTCGCAGCTCGTCCACGGACTGGCGCACACTGACCACATCCTGGGCCTGTGTGGTCGAAGCGGAATCCTTGTTCGCTTCACTTACATGTACCTGCGCTTCAGCAGTTCGAACGGATTCTGCGGCATCCTTGCGACTGGTAAGGAGCTTATCGAACTCCTGTCGTGAGATGTAATTGCGAGCAGCAAGCGGTTCATTCCGTTTAAGGGTCAAATCGGCCAACGTTAGATTCGCTTGCGCGGTCTCGAGGGAAGCACGTGCTTGTGTGATTTGATCCGCCGCCTCCCGTACGGAGTCTGTTCCCTTCTGCACGTTCAAACGGCTGGTCTGTACGGTTTCCCGGGTTGCCTGCACCTGGTCAAGGGCAGCACGAATCGATGCTTTCTCCTGCACAATCTCCTCTTCAAGCTTTGCCTGATTCGACAAGGCAGATTGCAGGGAAGATTCATAGGTGCGCGGGTCGATCTCGACGAGCAGCTGGCCGGCCTTCACGCAATCGTTGTCGCGCACTTCGAGAGAGACGATCCGCCCCTCCACCTCAGGAGCCATACCGATGTAGCGCGCGCCTAGACTGCCGTCCTGGGTGCGCGGATTGTAGGTCACTCGGATCCAGGTAACGACAACCGCTGCGATCGCAACGACCACGATGACTGCTCCGACCAGGCGGCCAAGCCGGCGGCGGGTCTTCGCTGCTGCCTCTTCGGGCGGGTCTCCCGCCAGGCGATTCACGTAGCTATCTTCATTCATCGTTCCCTCTTTCTACGGAATCAGAAGCCAGGTCAAACACGAGACCGCCACCAGAACGCACAGGTAGATCACCGGCAATGGGCCGACATAGGGCTCGATCTTGAATCGCAGGAAGAGAGCCCGCGAAGCGAACGCTGCCCCAACCCCCAGGAGCATGCACAGCAACCATACCGGAAAATACGAGCCCAGCACGTCGATCACATGCGGCCCGGCACAGCCGGTGAGAGTGCCGCACGATGCCAGGGTAAGCCATCGTGTCACGAAGCGACGCTTGATACGCATGGGCAACAATCTCAAGGTTTCCCTCCTGCGGGAGTTGGAAGTATGGGGCCGAATGAGAGCAACTGTCCGGTGCTATAGGCAAGCTTGGCAGCGAGTTGCAGCGTGTGGGCGCGCGCACTGGTAGACGCGTTTCGGGCTTGCACCAGGGCGGCCTGCGCGGAGGCGAGTTGAACGTCGCTGGCCAGTCCGGAGGCGGATGCGAGTGTGGCCGAATCGCAGTACTCTCGTGCGGCCACCAGTGCCGCTTCCGCCGCCTGCTGCTCACTCAGGCTGGCTTCGACATCGGTGTAGGTCTGCCAGACCTGCTGCTGTATCTCGAGCGTGAGTTGATCGAGATGAATCTGCGATTGGCGGACCTGCGACGCAGTCTCTCGCACGTGAGCGCGCTTTGCGCCAGCCGTGAAGATATCCCACGTAAGATTGGCCGCAACAACGTAGGTATTGCCATTGACATCCGGGGTGCTGGCCATTTGCAGGGCCGTGGCGGCGGGTGGCGTCGAGCTTGTGCTATGGGTGTATTGCTCCTGCGCGGTGAGCGAAACGGTTGGAAACAGACCCGCATGCGCACTCTTTTCTGTTTGCTGCGCCGCCTTGATTTGATGCAGCGCCTCGTGCAGCTCCGGGCGTTGACGGGTCGCGGTGTTTACCAGCTCTTCGACAGAAGCGTCCACCCAACGCGCATCGACATTGTCTTCCAGCGGAGGAACGTCGAAGGCCTGCATCGGTTTCAGGTCCACCTCCGCGGCCAAGGCAATCTTCGCCTGCTGCAGCTTCGCCTTGGCGGCGACCAGGCTCGCATACGCTGAGAGCGTCTGTGCTCGGGTCTGGTCTCGCTGAACGATCGAGACGAGACCGTCAGCGTATTGCAGCTCGGTGGCGGCTTCCTGCAATTTTGCCGCCGCGTAGCTCGCATCCGCGGATTGGTATGCCTCTTTCGCCTCCACCAGGGCGTAATAATCCTGCGAGATGGTCAGCGCAACCTGCTGCTCGGTCGCGGTTGCTTCCTCGTACGTCGCTGCCTGGGTTTCCTTCGCCGCGCGGTAAGTACCCAGATTGGCACCAAAATCTAGAACCGTCCAGGTGAGCTTCAGGGCTGGCTCCAGAATCGTGCTGTTCAGCTTCACCACACCCTCGGAGGAGATGTTGGGCGGCAAACCGAAGAGCAAATCGCCTCGGAGAGCAACGGCCGTAAGGGAGATCGTCGGAAACAGTGGACTGCGAGCGATCACGGTCAGATCCGCGGCCTGCCTGGTTCGCTCCCAGGCTGTGCGGGTCTGTGGATTGGCACGTTCCCCCATATCGATCAACTGTGGCAGCGTGTACGTCGCGCCTGTACCCGCGTTTGGAATCTGCGGCACGGGCGTATGCCCTCCGACCATAGTCTCGTCGGTTATCTGCGGCGCAGGACTACTCCGCGTACTGCACTGCGCGTGTAGCCAGGGCATCCACACCGAGGCCGCCAGAGCCACGCTCAGGGCATATTTGCTCTTTTGAACTAGGCTGGATTTCGAGATCTGCACCATGAGCTCCGCGTCGGCCGAAGGATAATGAGCATGGAATTGCATGAGGGTCTGATGCTCGTGATGACCCAACTAAATGGCACCCGAAAGCCTTGTCCATCTAGTACGGTACTCATACTCTAATACAGTACTCACGCCGAGGTTGAACGACAAAGCACATTCGGCCGATCGCCCCGGAATCATGCGCTAGATCACCCATTCTGCCGGCCTTGAGTGCTCACAATGTCTCCGGGAGTCAAAGCCCTAAAACTGAGCTAAATTGAACAGCTTCGCTGGTCTATGCCTCGTAATGTTGAACCCAGCCATTGAAGGCAGGCTAAGGAACTTGGAACCTTCCAACCCATAGGCAGAGGGATCAAATGTCAAAAGCAATGGCTCAAGGACCGATGACCGCACCCCCTTCCGATTCCCATACAGACGCTGACCGCACCGAGCACCCAGTGGACCGCCGTTCCTTCCTGAAGAATAGTGCTTTGGTGGGAGGTGCAACCTTAGGTGCCAGTCTTTTTTTCCCGGCACCGCCCATGCAAGCACAGGAGCCAGGACGTTCCGACGACACGCCCGTCAGGAAACCGATGCGACGGATCGCGCTTGAAGAGCACTTCATTATGAATGAGCCGGAGCATATCGACCGCTTAGTGCCTATTGCGCCCGGTGTGCCGCCGGGCCCCGCAGCCTTGAAGGCGCTGATGGATGTAGGCGACGGTCGCCTGGAAGCGATGGCCAAAGCAGGGATCGATTTTGCGGTTCTTTCCGACGCCGGCATTGTGCAGAGCGTTCTGGACCCCACAATCGCCATGCGTCTTGCGCAACAGTCGAATGACTTCCTGGCCGGCGTCGTACAGAAACATCCAAAGCACTTCGCCGGCTTTGCGGCAGTGCCCCTGGAGGATCCGGCGAAGGGTGCAGATGAGTTCGCCCGAGCCATCACGCAGCTTGGATTCAAGGGCGCATTGATCTACGGTCAGACGAACGGGCACTACCTGGATGAAGATCGCTACAGCGTCTTCTGGGAACGCGTGCAAGCCCTGAATGTTCCCATCTACCTTCATATCTCGGAGCCGGTGGTAGAGCCCGTCACCTATGTGGGCTGTCCTGCCTTGGTAGGCCCTGTTTTCAGCTGGACGGCCGAAACTGCCGCTCATGCGTTGCGCCTGATCCTCAACGGAACCTTCTCCAAGTACCCAAATGTTCAGCTGATTCTGGGACATATGGGCGAGACACTTCCCTACCTGTTGTGGCGTATCGACGACCGGATGAAGGCGCTGCAGCCGCTGGAAACGGATCGCATGAAGACCTTGATGCCACAAAATGCTCCGCTACCGAGTGAAGTCTTCAAGAAGAACATCGTGATCACCACCTCTGGCGTGTTTGCCAATCAGCCACTGCTTTGTGCGCTGGCTGAGATCGGCGATGACAGCGTGCTCTACTCGACCGACTACCCTTTTGAAAGCATGCCGGAGGCGGCTGCCTGGTTTGATAAAGCTCCGATTTCCCAACAGACACGCGAAAAAATATCGTGGCGCAATGCTGCACGCATTCTCAAGCTTTAGTTAGCGCTCATACGTCGCCGAGACTCGATGGTCTCGCTTGCAGCCCTCCGCAGGTATGCTTTGATTTAGTCGATTGCAGCCATTCCTCCTAGTACGCAAGCAGTACAACTTCACCGTTACGCGAGGCTAGACTTCTCATGAGATCTGTTCTGATTGCAGCCGCCATTGCCCTCTTTTCATCTTCACCGCTGCTCCCGTCTCACGCCACGGCCTGGGCGCAAAGTGCTGCTCCGCCGGCGTCCCCGTCAAGCGGTGGCGTCGATGCGGCCACAGCCAACGATCCCTCCGCCGCCATCAATCAATTACAGATTCAGAGTTGGTATAGCCCGTCATACATCGACGAGGGTGGACAGGGCAATGAACTGCTGGTGCAGCCGATCGCCTCGTTCGACAGCAAGGGATCGATTCCATCCTCAATCCTACGATTCACCCTACCCGTAGATAGTCTTCCTAATGGACGTACCGGTCTGGGCGACTTCTCATTGATTACTCTCTTCTTCCCTGGATACCACTCGCAGAAGACCAAGATCGGCCTGGGACCTGTGATCGACGGCCCTTCAGCAACCAATCGTTATGCGGGTACCGGTCAATGGCAGCTCGGGCCCGCCTTCATTGTCGTCTACACGGGAATCAAAGGTCTGATCCTGGGCGGCCTTATCAGCAACCCGATCAGCGTGACGGGCCAGCGGTCACGACCCGGTGTCAACAATCTTACCGTTGAGCCACTGATCACAAAGATCCTGCCTCGAAGCTATTTTCTTCGTTTCGATCCCTACTGGAATTTCAATTGGCAGGAACACGGGTCGGCGACACTTCCGATCCTTCTTGGATTCGGGCGCCTGGTTCATCTTGGCGACCAGGCGATGAATCTCTATGTCGAGCCGGAGGTCCTGGCGAGGCGTCCACGGTATCCCGATAACAATCCAGCCCGCATCACGATCAAATTCAACCTTTCTCTGATCGCTCCTCCCAAGAAGAAGGAGTAGCATCGCCATTCCAAGGTTGGTGTAGCTGTCCCGGAGACCGTTCTTGTGCGAAAACACGCTGTTCTCATCTTCATTGTGATTGCAGGCTGTCTTGCAGGCAAGCCACACCCTCTCCTTGCGCAGAATGGCTCACCGAACCAGGAAGAAGCGGCGCAGGAAGCCAGAGTCTCTGCAAGCACTCCCTCAGGACGGCCTTTATCCGCCTTCAAATTTCTGGCGACCATGCTCAACTACACAGAGGGCAACCCGGGAAGTGGACCTCACCCAAATCGGGCAGGCAATACCGCGCAGATTGAAATCGGCGCGGACTGGGACTTGGAGGAGGCGATCTATTGGAAGGGAGCCACGTTCCAGGTACGCGAAAGCTTCTTCGCTCCAAAGGTGAACGGCGTTCTGAATGTAGGCTCAAATCCCCCTTCCACAGAGACGGGACATTTCTGGAACCAGGATGTCGGAAGTACGCTCGTCACGACGACATTTCAAGACTTCGTTCCCAATAGCTCCCTGTCTCAACTGACGCTTGACCAGAAGTTCGGCAAGCGACTCGATGTTCAGATTGGCCGCTCGAATCCGGGTATGTATTTCGACCAGCCGATAAATTGCGGTGCGCTTCTATCCTGCCCCGAACCGTTGATCATGTTCGACAACACCACGCTGCCTCCGGCCATCGCCACCTGGGGAGCCGTGGCGAAGATCGAGCTCAATCAGGAGAACAGTCTCAAGGTCGGGGCCTCCCAGGCGGATTTTCAGGCTCAGGAAACATCAGGGTTCGATTGGTCGTTCGGAAAGAGTTCCGGCGCGTTTCTTGCTACTGAGTACGCCCATCGGGAGCAATTCAGCACTAGATCCCGACCCATGTTATTCACGGCGGGCTTCTGGCACGATACTTCGGTGTTTTCTGATCCCGCAACCACAGCCAGGCAAAAGGGAAGCTCCGCTTTATACACACGCTTTGACAAACCTGTATGGCGCACAACGAGCGAAGATCAGGATGGGCGACCCCGAGAATACCTCACAACGTTCTTCACCACCAGCTACTCGATCAGCTCGGCACAACCGTTTCGCACCTTCGGTGACAGCGGCATCAACCTCTATGGTCTTTCATCTCGCCAACCATTGGATCACTACGGCTTGAAGTTTACGTACCTGCGCATCAACGACAACGAACTTACAGCGGAACAGAGGACAAGGCAGAGTCTCAGCGGCGTATCCTATCGTTCCT
This sequence comes from uncultured Acidobacteriaceae bacterium, assembly GCA_964249685.1. Lineage (GTDB taxonomy): Bacteria > Acidobacteriota > Terriglobia > Terriglobales > Acidobacteriaceae > Edaphobacter. The sequence goes on along the minus strand of CAXUDC010000006.1, from coordinate 537 downwards.
CCAACAACCAGTTCAAGGCCGAGATGAATGCACACCTGCGCCTGTCCAAGGCGCTCTTCATAGAACCGTCCGTGGCTTACATCGTGCATCCCAACGTGCAGTTTGCCACGCCGACTGCCACGTATGGCAGACCGAAGGATGGCTTTACTCTTGGCTTAGTCATGTTCATGAATCTTAGGTCTCTTGTGCGTTGAAGCAGACAAGTGCTCCCCATATCCTCCCCCCCCAGCGGGATGATTAACCCGGCTGCGGATCAGTTTTTCTGAAAAGCGAGCTAAATTGAACAGATCGGCTTGTGCCCTCGGCATAAAGTGAGGTTGAGTGGGTGGATGATGACGACGACGAGCCGCGGCGTATAGCGGACGTGCCGGTCAACGCTCAACTGAACCTGGTAGTACGAAGACCCATTGCTTTGAAAGACAGGAGTTGTGAAATGCCAAATGGCAGTCATCGAGTCCCGAACATCGTTGTACCCCTTCCCACAGATGCAGACCTTGGGCCAGAGATGGCGACGCAAGTCAACGTTCAGGGAAAGAA
>CAXUDC010000005.1:23652-47288 GCA_964249685.1 uncultured Acidobacteriaceae bacterium | reverse complement strand
CTGGAGCCCCTTATGCGTTCCTTTCCCATCCTGGCCTTGGCTTTTGCGCTGCTTCCCTTTTCAACGCAGGCTCAGCAGCAACCTGTACAGCGTCTTGAGATCGATGCGGCCTCCGCAACGACGCCGTTCCCGCATTTCTGGGAGAAGACCTTCGGCTCCGGCCGCGCGATTCTCTCGCTGCGACAGAGCTATCGCGACGATCTGCGCACGGTCAAGAACGCGACCAACTTTCAGTCCGTGCGCTTTCACGGCATCCTGATGGATGAAGTGGGCCTGTACGATCCGGACCGGCAGGTGAAGAACCCCGGGCTTGAGGCCGAGGCCGCGCACGACTCGACCACGTACAACTTCACCTACATCGACCAGATCTACGATGGGCTTCTTGCCAACGGCGTCCGGCCCTTTGTCGAGCTGAGCTTCATGCCGAAGAAGATGGCCGCCGACCCGACGCTCACGCAGCCCTTCTGGTACCACCCCGTGGTCTCGCCGCCGAAGGATTACAAGCTGTGGGACGACATGATGCGTGCGTTCGCCGCGCACCTGGTCGAGCGCTACGGCCTGGAGGAGGTGTCGACCTGGAAGTTCGAGGTCTGGAATGAGCCGAACCTGGATTTCTGGGGCGGCGTGCCGAAACAGGCCAGCTATTTCGCGCTCTACGACCACACGGCGCGTGCGTTGAAGGCGGTCTCGCCGCGTCTGCAGGTCGGCGGCCCCGCGACCGCGCAGGCCGCGTGGGTTGCGCCGTTTCTCGCCCACGCCAAGGCCGACGGCGTGCCCGTGGACTTCGTCTCCACCCACGTCTACGCCAACGATACGGCGGACAACGTGCTTGGGACGAATGAAAACGTGGCCCGCGACAAGATGGTCTTTCGCGCCGTCGAGATGGTGCACCGGCAGATCCTCGCGTCGGCGTATCCGCACATGCCGCTCATCTTTTCCGAGTACAACGCGAGCTATGCCAACGAGCCCAACGTGACCGACTCGATCTACATCGGGCCCTGGCTTGCGAACAATATTCGCCTCTGCGATGGGCTCACGGACTCGATGGATTACTGGGCCTTCTCGGACGTGTTCGAGGAGCAGGGCGTGGCCACAACCCCCTTCTACGGCGGCTTCGGCCTGCTCGCGGTCGAGGGCATTCCGAAGCCCTCGCTGAACGTCTTTCGCGCGCTGCACAAGCTCGGCGACAGGCGCGTGCACCTCGACTCCGACTCTGCCCTGGCCACGGTTGCGCCCGATGGCAGCGTGGTTGTGGCGCTGTGGGATTACGCGCCGCCGGCCGGCACCGGGGCAACCTACACGATGTCCCCCGGCGACCATGCCCCGGGCAGCTCGTTTGAGGTCCACCTGGGGCATGTGCCGGCCGACGCGCGCGTACAGATCTTCCGCGTCGACCAGGACCATGGCAACGTCCTGAAGACCTTCGACGCGATGGGCCGTCCGCCCGGAAGCCTCACGCAGGACCAGGTCGCGAAGCTGAAGGCGGCCGGGTCGATGGCCCCGCCGGAGTCCGCGCGGCTCGACCACGGCACGCTGAAGATCACCGTGCCCGTGAGCGGGCTGGCGGTGCTGGTGGTAGCGAAATGATCGTGACGCGCAGGCGATCGCTGGGCATGCTGGCCGCCGGTGCTGCCGGCCTGCGGCTGGGTGCGCAGCCGCTGGGGTCGGGGCTTTCGCGCGCGGACGACGCCTTTCTCGACGACCTGGAGCGGCGCGCCTGCCTGTTCTTTATGGAGCAGGCAGGCAAGGAGACCGGGCAGGTGCTGGACCGGGCGCGCGCCATCAATCCCTCCGGCGCTCGGGATTCGCGGCCGAATGCGAGCATCGCCGCGACCGGCTTCGGCCTGTCCGCCCTATGCATCGCACACCAGCGCTCCTATGCGGACCGCGCACAGATCCAGGCGCAGGTCCTGCGCACACTACGCTTCCACGCGCAGGATCTCGCGCATGAGCATGGCTTCTTCTACCACTTTAACGAGGTCGACACGGGCAAGCCGTTCGGCTGGAGCGAGGTCTCGTCGATCGACACGGCGCTGCTGCTCTGCGGCGTGCTGACCGCGCGCGCGTACTTCGGCCACGACCCGGAGATCGTGCGGCATGCGACCACGATCTACGAGCGGGTCGACTGGCCGTGGATGCTGAGCCACAAGCCGGCGCAGGCGAACCAGTTCGCGATGGGGTGGAAGCCCGGCACTTCGGATAAAGCGGCGGGCTTTATCCCGGCCACGTGGAACCACTACTGCGAGCTGATGATGATCCCGCTGCTGGCGCTCGGGTCGCCGACCCATACGGTCCCGGCAGAGGTGTGGACGGCGTGGTCGCGACCGACGATTACCTATGACGGCTTGACGTACATTTCGGGTGACGACCCGCTCTTCGTGCACCAGTACAGCCACGCCTGGTTCGACTTCCGCAATCGCCGCGACGCGTATGCGAACTACTTTCAGAACTCGGTCGTGGCCACGCGCGCGCACAAGGCCTTCTGCCTCGACCTCGGCAAACCCTACTCGGATCGTTACTGGGGGATCTCGGCTTCGGACTCGGCCGCCGGGTACCAGGCGTGGGGAGGCCCGCCGAAGCTCGGCCAGCTGGATGGGTCGGTGGTGCCCTGCGCCGCGGCCGGCTCGCTGCCGTTCCTGCCGGCGGAGTGCGTGTCGGTGCTGCGTGCGCTCAAGCAGGACTTCGGCGCGAAGGCCTGGGGCCGCTACGGCTTCTGCGACGCCCTGCACCCCGCCGCGGACTGGTACGACGACGACGTGCTGGGCATCGACCTGGGCATCGGCGCGCTGATGGCGGAGAACCTTCGCACCGGGTTCGTCTGGAAGCAGTTCGCGCGCAATCGTGAGGTGGGCATCGCGATGCAAAAAGCGCGCGTTACGTAGCGCTCTGGCGTGAGGGGAGTGTCTCTCCTTCAAGTGTAGTGCTGGTCCAAACCGCAGATTCCTCCGCTTCACTATGGAATGACAATAAAAAGCTGCACTTGCATTTATTGTCATCCCGTAGTGATCTGCGGTTTGGACCAGCACACTTCAAGGAACACCCTAAAAGCGAAACAAATAACTAGCCTTGATAAAGAACTGCCGGCCATCGTTCAGATACCCTTGCCCACGTGGCAGCACGGCCTGCGTTGGGTCGCAGCGCCGCGTCCCCGGCAGTGCGCTGCAGAGCTGATGACTGTAGTTCTGCAGGTCATTGTTATAGCCTACGTAGACGACCGTGCCGGGATGCGGCAGCCAGGTCAACAGCGCCTGCGCCTGCACCTGTTTCGTACGGACGAGCGAGGTTCGGGCGGGATTCACGAGCGTCGAATCGTACTCGACGATCATGCGCGCCGACCAGGCCCGCGTGAACTGGTAGTTCAGCTTGGTGCGCAGGATCTGCGTCTCGTAGACAAACGCGCCGTCGCTGGCCGCATGGTCGCGGTCGAGCAGGTACGTGTTGTCGTCGGTCAGCTGGTGTAGCGGGTTGATCGAGATGAGCGCCTGCACGGTCTCCTGGTTGAGCAGAAACGGCGCCTGGCCCACGGGCGGATTGTAGTTGACGTTGCCGCTCCGGAACGCCTGCAGATTGAAGTTGAGCTGCGGCCGCGGCTGTCCGCGCGCCACGACACCGCCGTAGTTCTCCGTAAAGTTGCGGCTCGCGCCCAGCGGATAGCCATTCTGCGGCCCGACCGTATCGGAGTTCTGGCCCACGAGCGGGGCGATCACGATGTTGTTGCGCAGCAGAAAGAACGGGTCGACGGTCGAGTAGTGGTACACGCGGTTGCCGGCGTGGTCGAAGGCGATGTTCTGGTTCGTCTCGAGGCCGATGCTCTGCAGGGCGCTATGTTTGGGGTACCACTGGTAGGTCGCGTGTACGTGGTCGCTGCGGATGTTCGCCGTCTGCAGGAAGCCGGTCAGCGTGGCGAAGCCCCGGCTGATGTCCTGGTACTCATCGTTCAGGTTGAAGGAGTGGCCGTTACGCTGCACCTGCAGGTCGAGCGCCGGTCCCGCGTTGTAGCCGGGCGGAAAGACCGCGGTCGTGCTCCGCGGATCGTTCTCGTGGGTCGAGCTCTCCACGCCCTGACCCTGCGTCGTCCAGTGATTGTTTATCCGCCACGTATAGTCCGCGCCACCCACGCGGTTGAAGCCCTTGCCAAACTCCTCGTCGGCGTACATCAGGCCCACGTTCGACCCCTTGCCCAGGTCCTCCGACACGCGCGCCACGTAAAAACCCGCCTTGCTGCCGTAGAGCGGATCGCCCGGTTGCACCGTCTGCCCGGGCTCCCGGTCGTCGATCGCGAGGATGCCCAGGTTGGTGTGGCCGAGCTTGCCGGTAATCCGTAGGCCGACGTCCGGGCGGATAATGTTGCGCGTGTACAGCAGCGTCAGCGGCGTGGCAAAGTAGCTCGCATTTTCCAGGAAAAACGGCCGCAGCTCCGGAAAGTACACCGGGTAGCGCTGGTTGACGGTGAACTGCGGCTGGTCGCTTTCGACGTCCGAGAAATCCGGGTTCACGGTCGCGTCGAAGACGATTGAGTCCTTCAGCACCGCCTTGGCCTCGCCGCCCACGGTGCCTTCCAGGTGGCGTGTCGAGAAGAACGGGTTGGCCGGGTCGAGCGTCTGGAGCGTGTGCTCATTCTGCGCCAGCGCATACGGGTTCAGCTGCACGTTGTGCGAGCCCGTCACGCCCTCCAGTCCGCTCAGGTGCAGGGTTCCCTCCTGGCTCAGCTGCCCGCTCACGTTGGCCGAGACGCGCGGCCAGAAGTCGTTCTCGCTGTTGCGCGGCAGGTTGCGCCAGAAGACCGCGCCCCAATCGCTGCCGCGCGACGGAAAACGCAGGCTACGGAACGGAATCGCGATCAGCGCCATCCATCCCTTCGCGGTCACGCGGCCGTCGGAGTCCCAGACCTGGTCGTAGCTGTAGTCGGCGCCGTTGGCCTCGGTCCAGGCGGCGTCAGCCTGCACGCCGCTGGGGTTCACCTGGAACTCGACGCCGCGCTGCCGGTCCTGAAACGGGTCGAGGTTGACCGTAACGTAGTCGTCTTTCAGGATGTTCTCGCGGCGCGCGAGATGGGTGCGGATCAGCTCGGGGTGCTGGTCGAAACAGAGGAAGACGACGTAGAGCGCCGTGCCCGTCCGCGCGAGATAGACCTCCGTCCGCTCGGTTGCGGGCGCACCGTCAACCGGCGCGTTCTGGATAAACGGAACCAGGTGGCCGAGCTTGTCCTTGAGCTCCGGCCGCGGCTCCATCCCGGCAAAGTCGGCCAGGGTCAGCGGGCTGCTCAACAGCGGCACCCGGGCGTCCGAAAGAGGCTGTGTCTTCGGCGGGTCCTGGCTGACCACGCTCGGCTTGCCCTGACCCTGCTCCTGCGCGTTTACCTGCGCCTGCAGGTTGACCCCCGACCACAGCGCAAACACCGCCCATATTGCTGCCAAAACAAGAAACCCCTTAGCCCCAAATCCCACCTGAGTTGCACTCCCTTGCCCGGGACTTCCAAAGCGGTCTCGCCGGCTGACTGGTCCCTTCGCATCATACGTTTAGCAGCTGCCGAAGGTTCCCGGCGCGGCCTGCTCCCGAAGGTGTAGTGCAGATCCAGTCGAACCGCAGATCCTACGGGATGACAAAATACAAGAGCCGCCTTTTGCCATACCAGTGCGGCTTCTGTCATACGCATGCGCTTTTTGTTGTCATTCCGTAGCGAAGCGGAGGAATCTGCGGTTCGGACCAGCACTACCCTTGGGTTTGGGCAAACGGTCTAACCGCGTTCCACGCCAGCCGGCACCTCGGCACAGGACAGAGCACGTGCGCTCGTCCTGATAAAGCTCATCCGAATCCCATGCTTCGGCCGCAAAATCACCATCGGCTGCGCCTCGATCCTCTGCCCCGGCGTCAGCGCAAAGTCGTAGTTCCTCAGCACGCCGCTCAGGATCATCAGCATCTGCAGCATCGCATAGTGGTTCCCGATGCAGCCGCGCGGCCCCCCACCAAAGGGCAGGTAGGTAAACGGCGTGCGCAGCTTCTCACTGCCCTTGACGAAGCGCCCGGGATCGAAGCTCTCCGGGTCCTGCCAGTGGCCGGAGGCATGGTGCGCGCCGTACACATAGACGATCACGGTCGAGCCCCTGGGGATCACGGTATCGCCCACGCGGTCGTCCGCCACCGCCTCCCGGTCGACGATCCAAAACGGCGGATAGAGCCGCATGCTCTCCTGGATGACCTGCGTCGTGTACTCCAGCCGCGGCACATCGCTGAAGGTCAGCGGCGCGTTGCCCAGCACCGCGTCGAACTCCTCGCGGATGCGTTCCAGACACGCGGGCCGCGTGCTGAGGAGATACAGCAGCCACGAAAGCCCGTTCGACGACGTCTCATGGCCGGCCACCAGCAGCTGCATGCTCTCGCTCAGGACCAGCTCATCGCTCATGCCTTCGCCATCGCTGTAGCGGGCGTCCATCAGGGTCTGCAGCAGGTCGCTCCCCGGCGCCTGCTGCCGGCGAGCCTTGATGTACTCCATCAGGATCGCGTCCGCGCGCGCGCGCATCGCCTCGTGCCTGCGCAGCTCGCCGGAAACCTCGAACCAGGGGTTGAGGTAGGGCTCAAGCGTCTGGCGGACGATGAATTCCTGCACCGCGCAGATGGTCTCACTGACGAGCGAGATGTCCTCATCCCTCAACTTCGCGCCGAACAGCGAACGCGCCACCATCGCGAACGTCATCTTCATCAGGTGCGGGTAGATGTCGACCGGGCCTGCCTGCACCTGGCGGTCGAACTCCCGCAGCGACTCCGCGAGCGAGTCCTGCATGATCGCCGACAAGGCCTCAAACTGCTTGCGGTCGAAGCCCTTTTGGATCAGCCGCCGCTGCGTCCGCCACGCGTCCCCGTGCGTGGTCAGCAGGCCCTTGCCCAGGAAGTGGCCCATGCGCTTCACCTGGATCTCGGACTTCAGATAGTTCTCCGCATTCGTCTTCAGCACGTGCTGGATGACGGCCGGATTGGTCGTAACGATCGCTTCCTTGATGCCGCCGATATAGAAGCGGAACGTGTCGCCGAAGCGCTCTGTATAGCGCGACAAGACCTCCACGGGGTTCGCGGCCAGGGCCCGAGAGTCGGCCAGGGAGCGAATTCGCGAGACGGCTGGAATGGCTGCTGGCAGGGTCACACCTCGTTGCTCGGATCGCTGTCCGGTTTAGATCTCGCCTTCAGACAGACGGCTCGTTGCCCAGTTGCTTCAAGAGCAGCAGATGATGCCAGACCGCCCGCGTCATCGTGGGATGCTGCCGGTACGGAATGCCGAACTCCGCGGCAGTCTCGCGCACGATCCGGGTGAGCGGAGCGTAGTGCGTGTGGCACACGTACGGGCACAGGTGGTGCGCGATGTGATGGTTCAGCCCGCCCGCCAGCCAGCCGACGACAGGGTTGTCGGTCGCGTAATCGGCCGTCGTCGCGAAGATGTGGTAGACGGTATTGTCGAACTCGTTGCGCGTCAGCGGGAAGTGCGTGCTGTCGATGGTATGCGTCGTCTGGAAGACCAGCGACACGGAAAGCCCGACGATCAGGTGCACCGTCAGGAACGCTGCAACCACCAGCAGCCAAGATTCCTTCAGCAGGACCATCGGCAGGACGAGCATATAGGTGAAGTAGAATGCCTTGCTCGCGAACAGCACGGCGTACTCTCGCGCCGGATGCCGGGTGTTCTTCAGGTAGTGGTGGGTAGGAAAAAAGAACGCTTCAAAGTCGCGCACGATCACGTAATCGAGCGAAAAGAACGCATAAAGCAGCAGGGCGTACAGGTGCTGAAACCGGTGCACGCGCAGCCGCGGCTCATGCGGGGTGAAGCGGAAGAGCCCGCGGCCGGTCAGCGCGTCGTCTTCGCCGTGCACGTTCACGCAAGAGTGATGGCCGCGATGATGCAAAATCCGCCACATATAAGAGCTGATCCCGCAGAGATCGAACGCGTAGTTCAGCGTCTTGTTGACCAGCGGCTTCGACGAGATCGCATTGTGGTTGCTGTCATGCGCGATATTAAGCAGCAGAAACGTCTGCGCCAGCCCGCCAAGAACGTAAAGCGCGAAGAAACCCGACGCGCTCGGCCGCAACGCGTAGATAGCGGTCCAGCTCGCCGCCAGCACCGCCAGACCCGCAACGATCTTGCCCCACATCGTGCGATCGGCCTTGGGAGAGATGCCTTGCTCGGCAAAGAAGCGTTCCAGCCGCCGGCGCAGCACCTTCGGGAAAGCCGACGCATCCAAAGGAACACCGGGCAACGGCCGTGACGCGTCCTTGCGCTCGGGGAGATTGCCGGTTTGGTGATTCTGAGCGACCGCCGCTTCCGCCTCGGACGTCATCTAATACCTCCGCAAAGCATGTTCGGCAGGCCCGGCTCCGCTCCGCGCGGACGTTTCCGGGCAGGGCCAGGCTAAATCGTTCCGCCAGCCAACAACTCGCCTCTCCATGGTAGCGCGAAACGTAGGGTAAGATGACAAAGAATCCGGGCCGCGTTGCTGTGGCTACCAGGAGTGCTGCTCCGCGGCGTTTTACGTTTCATTCTTTTGCTCTGTTAGAATAGTGACATAGTCCTAAGTGACGAAGGAAATGCCTTGATTCTGGCACCCTGGCCGTCAGCATGCTTTTTAGCCCTGCTCCACTGGCCGCTTGAGATTGTCTCGAAGGAAGAACGCAAGGAAGACAACTGCTTCCTGAGCGAGCCGCGTGAGACACGCGCTGCCCTCCCTAAATGTTCTTCGTCCCACTACGAAGCCGTCGCGCGATGATGTTTGCTTTGGTAGTGAGTTGTCCTAGTCGACCCTGGAGATCGCTGAACGATTATGGTGTCAATTTTAGATGAACTGGATAGGCTCGGGAATCAGCACCCGGACAAGCTCCTGTACTCGTACCTTGACCTGCACGGCAATTCGATCGAAAGCTACACCTACGCCTCCTTTCTGGAGCGCACCAGGGCCATTGCCGGTCGTTTGCTCAAGGAGGGGCGCTTCGCCGCGGAGGACCGGCTGCTGCTCGCCTACCCGCCCGGGCTGGAGATGATCTGCGCGTTCTTCGGCTGCGTCCGCGCCGGCCTAATCCCCGTGCCGGTCTACCCGCCCAGCTCGCGCGGCTTTCAAAGCGCGCTCTATAAGATGGTGCACATCGCCAAAGACTGCCAGGCCGCCGCGATCCTCACCAGCAAGGACTACCACGCGTCGCTCAAGACCAATCTGACCAGAAGCACCGTCGCCACCTCCGGCGTCGACGTCGACTACATCTCCGCCCTGCCCTGGATCGTCACCGAAGACTTCGTGCAGGCGATCCCGAACCAGCCCGCCACCGCCGCGTCGAAGATCCTGTTCCTGCAATACACCTCCGGCTCCACCATGGAGCCAAAGGGCGTCATGGTGACGCACGAAAACATCCTGCAAACCTGCCCGCTCGTCATCGATCACCCCGACCCGGTCGTCGTCTCCTGGCTCCCGCAATACCACGACATGGGCCTGATCGGCTGCTATCTCTACCCCGCGCTCAGCGGCGGCACCACCTACGGCTTCGCCTCGATGGACTTCATCCAGCGGCCGATCCTCTGGTTCGACACCATCACCGCCTACAAGGCCACGGCCACCGCCGCTCCGAACTTTGCCTACGACTACTGCCTGCGCGCCGGCCGGCTCTCGAAGGAGAGCCTGGAGGCCTGCGACCTGAGCTCGTTGCGCGTGTTGATGTGCGCCGCCGAGCCCGTTCGGCCCGATACCTTTACCCGCTTCCTCGAGGCCTTCCAGCCTTGCGGCCTGAAGTCCGAGAGCTTCTACGCCGCCTTCGGCCTGGCTGAAAACACGCTGGCCGTCTCCATGGGCGGGCGCAGCATCGTCTCCGTCAACAAGCGCGCGCTCGCGCTCGGCAAGGTGCGGATGACGTCCCAGGTCTCCGAGATCGATACGGCCACGCAGATCGTGAGCTGCGGCACGCCGCTCGCGGGCATCGCCGTCAAGATCGTCGACGCCGAGCAGCACCTTGCGCTCGAGGCGGACCAGATCGGCGAAATCTGGGTGGGCGGCAGCGGCAAGTGTCTCGGCTACTGGAACAATCCCGAGCTCACGCTCAGGCAGTTCCATGCCCGCCTGGTCGACGACAGCCCCTACGACGACGGCTACCTGCGCACCGGCGACATGGGCTTCCTGCACCAGGGCGAGCTCTTCGTCTGCGGCCGCATCAAGGACATGATCATCCTGCGCGGGCAGAACTACTACCCGCAGGACATCGAAAACGTCGTCGAGCGCGCGTCCGGCGCCATCCGCGCCAACTGCATCGCCGCCTTCCAGATCCACGAGGACAGCGAGCCCGCGCTCGCCATCGTCGCCGAAGTAAAGAACCCCAAGGTGCTGCCGGACGCGCGCAAGATCGCCGCCGCCGTGCGCAGCTACCTGAACGTAGAGGTTGCGCTGATCTCCTTCATCGCCCCACGCGCCATGCCGCGCACCAGCTCCGGCAAGATCATGCGCCACAAAGCCAAGCAGATGTGGCTCGCGGGCGAGTTCACCGTGCTGTCCGAGTTCTCGCGCGAGAAGGACGCCGGCGCCGCCGACTCCGTCTCCGGCGCGCAGTCGTCGTTCGCAGAGCTGAAGGCACGCTATAACCTCACCGGCCAGGAGTCGTACAACCTCGTCGAAGCCGGGCTTGACTCGCTCGACCTGGTCGTCTTTATGCATGAGCTCAAAGAGCTCTTGAAGGACAAGGGCGCCGAGATGCTCGCCCGGCAGGTCGATATCGGCGTCATCCAGCGGGTCAGCGTAGCCGACCTCTTCCGCCTGGCCGAGCAGCTTGAGCACGCGCCCGAAGAGGCGCTCGTCCAGCTGCGGCACTCGCTCGCCGTGTTCCGCGACGAGCAGCGCGCAGGCGAGAAAAAGATGATGAGCGAAGATCGCAAGCTGGTCTTCGATCCTCCCGCGCCCGAGCCGTTGCCCCAGGTACCGGTCATGGATCACGTCCTGCTCACCGGCGGCACCGGCTTCATCGGGCCCTTCCTGATGAAGAGTCTGCTCGAGCAGACGCGCGCCAAGATCTACGTGCTCGTCAGGGCCTCGGACGACGTGCAGGGCAAGCAGCGGCTGCGCGCGGCCATGGAGTCGATGGGCCCCTGCCCCGCCCGGCTGATGCAGATGTTCGAGGCAAGAATCCTGCCCATCTGCGGCGATCTCGCCCAGCCCGCCCTGGGCCTGACCCAGGACGTCTGGAACTTCCTCGTCAGAGAAGTCGACACCGTCTTTCACAACGGCGCAACCGTCAACTATCTCTTCAACTACGACCGCATGCGCGATGCGAACGTGATGGGAACCAACGAGGTGTTGCGGCTCGCGTTCGAAGGCAAGCCGAAGGAGTTCAACTACATCTCGACCACCTTCGTCTTCGGCTGGGCGGTCAAGGCGGTCCTTTATGAGACCGACTTCAACCAGGATATGGAGCTGCTCGACTTCGGCTACAGCCAGTCCAAATGGGTCGCCGAGCAGGTGGTCGCCGACGCCCGCAGCCGCGGCCTGTCTACGCGCATCTTCCGCCCCGCGCTCGTCAGTCCCTCGGTCAACGGCGGCGGCAACAACTTCGATATCGCCGTCCGTCTGGTGGCCTTCATGGTCAACCATGGCATTGGCGTCGACGCGCTCAACCAGGTCAGCTTTGTGCCTGCCGACGTGACCGCCAACAACATCGTTGCGATCTCCGCCACGCCCGGCACCGCCAACAAGACCTACCACGTAGTCCGCGACGACTACGCCAACATGCTCGACATCACGGCGCTGATCACCAAGCAGACCGGCCGCCAATTTGAGATCTTCAACATCGCGGAGTTCGTCCCCGAGCTCATCCGCCGGTGCCGCAAGGAAGACCTGCTCTTCCCGCTGCTCGACTTCCTGGTCGGATCGGTGGACAACATCTCCGCTATGGAGTTCAAGCGCTACGAGAGCGCCACCTACCAGGAGGCTCGCGACGCGTCCGCCCGCGGCATCCCCGACCCCTCGCTCGAGGACACGGTCGCCGGCATCCTGAAGTTCATGCACCGCAAGGGCATTATTTCGGTAGCCCCACGCGAGCAGGACGCCGTCAGCACCGCCGGCGGAGAACTGGCCCTGACGGAATCACCCTCGGCCATCGCTTTCTGAAGGCTAAGGACGCTCTGATTTACGTACTCGGGTGGAAGCGTGGACTTTAGTCCCACGAATAAGCTTAACGGAACAAAGGGGCTCTAGCCCGGCGCTCCGAATGGTACATGATGGACAAGCTTTACTAGACTCTTCCTAGACCAACTTACCATTGGCTGTAGCTTAGGTCTTCAGGGCTGAAGGCCCGACTCATACCAGCCTGGGGCGCAAGCCCCAGGTAAGCGCCCAAAAGGACTCAAGCCCTGAAGGGCGACTCATAGGTACGGCTGGATCGCAAGATAAATGGCGTAACAGAGCGCCAGCCACACCGCAGATACCGACAGCATGACAACAAAATACAACTGCCTCATTCTTTTTGTTGTCGTTCCATAGCGAAGCGTAGGAATCTGCGGTTCGGACCAGCACCAAACGTTCAGAGAAAATCTACTGCTTTTTGAACCCCAGCGTCTCACTCAAACGCTGGCCGTTCTCAAGCGTGCTAGTACTAGTCAACGTCATCTGCTGACCATCCCCAGACACCACCCACCGATCCTTCTGCGTCTGCTGCCCGTCCCGCTGGTACGCCTCATCCACCGTCCGCGGATCAACCAACCCCAGCACGACCGTGTCATTACGTGAGTTCTTCACGTCATACGGCTTGCCATCAAAGCGAGCGGTGTAGCTGTAATCCCCCGAAAAGCGAACCCCACCACTCCCATCCGGCTCGATCTTCAGCACCAGCCCCTGCCGCAGACGCGTCTTGCCCGGATCCTCCGTCCACTCACCCTCAAACGGATCGGCGACCGCCTTAGTCCCCGCATTCCTGCTCCAGACCGTCACCTGGCTGGCATGGCCGGCGCTCGAAGTCGTAATCGTCAGCTCGTTCTTGTCCGGCGAAAGCGCCTCGCGAATCGTCGCCATTACGACCCCGTCCTTCTTTTCGATGACCTCAACCTGCTTCTTCCCCATCCTGCTGAGCTCGACCTGATTGAACCCCGCGTTGCCCGGAACCGCCGTATCTTTCCCATCCGCTCTGGCGGTGAAATCAAGATGCGTCTCCCCCGACATCGCCACATGCACGGTCCCCTGCGTCTCGACGACCGAGAGTTTATCCGCAGGCGTAAGGCTCGCTTGCGCGGAGACAAGCGCCCACGAGCCGGCGCGCGGATCCGCCCCTTGGGGCGGCAAAGCGGCGAGAAGCGCGAACAACGTCAGCTTGAAGATAAGACCTCCCTATCCGCCGATTCCCCTGAAGCTGCATAAGACGACCGGCAGGGCGGCGGCTCTCAGCGTACTTGGATGCCGCGAGTGCGGCTCGGGGCCCCTGCTCCCCGAGCATTTTATGTGACATCATAAGACCCATGCATGTTTGGCGGTTTTGGGTAGCCGGGTTCGTCTTTGCCGCAGTGCTCGCGCTGCTGCCCTTCTCGTTCCACTCCGAGCGTCACCTGGAGACGGCGACACGGGTCGAGGGCAGCGAAGCCGAGACCGTCCGGCAGGAGCTCGTCACCCGCTTCCACTCGCCCTTTGTCGACCGCGTCGTGCTCGTCGTCCAGGGCTTGCCGGCCGCGGACACGCCCGAAGGCGAGCAGGCCCTGGCGACGATTGAAGCCTCGCTCAAGGACGAGCCCGGCGTCTCTGCCGTCGTCTCCTACCTCGAGCTGCGCGACCCCATCTTCCTCGGCAAGGGCGGCGGAACCTTCGTCCTGGTCGGCCTCTCGTCGAGCGAAGGGCCCGTGGAGGCCCTCGTTCCCAAGCTTCACGCGCGCGCAAACACCCTCGCGGACCAGCTCCGTATCCGCTACCCGGCTGCCAGGCTGGAGCTGACCGGCGAAATCCCCCTCAACTTTGACATTCGCAAGGCCAGTTCCGACGACGTCCGCCGCGCCGAAACCCTCGTCATCCCGGTTACCCTGGCGCTTCTCCTGTTTGCGTTCGGCAGTCTGGTAGCCGCGATCATCCCACTCGCCGTCGGCCAGCTCGCCATCGCAACCACGCTCGCCATCACCGGTCTGCTCGCCCAGCGCCTGCACCTGTCGATCCTGGTGCAGAACCTGGCCACCATGCTCGGCCTTGGGCTAGGAATCGACTACGCGCTGCTGATGGTCAGCCGCTTCCGCGAGGCCATCGCCGCCGGGCACCCCGGATCGGCGGCATCGGTCATCGCGGCGCGCCAGGCCGGTCGGACGCTCTTGATCTCAGCTTCGACCGTGGCGATCGGCTTCCTGGCGCTCCTGACGGTGCCCATCAGCGAGATCCGCTCGATCGGCGTCGCCGGCTTTCTCGTGGCCGGCATCAGCGTGCTGCTCACCAACACGCTCGTGCCGGCGGTCCTGGCCTTGCTCGGCCCGCGCATCGATGCCGGCCGCATGCCCTTCACCCCCCGGCTGGACGCGCAGCGCGCCGCCGCGACAGGGCTGCGCTGGAGAAACTGGGGCAAGGTCATCGTCGCGCATCCCTGGCTCGCGATGCTGCTTGCGGGCGCGCCGCTGCTGCTGCTCGCCGGCCAGGCGCTGCGGCTCGATACCAGCGTGCCCCGCGGCGATTGGCTGCCGGAATCGGCCGAATCAGTCCGGGCGCTGCACACGCTTGACCGGATGGACCGCGCCGGAATCGTCTTCTCGCTGCGTGTCCTGGTCGAGCTGCCGGCCGACTCCATCTCGCAGACCGACACCGGCTGGAACGCGCTCGATCGCCTGAGCAAGCGCCTCGCCGCCGACCCGCGGTCCGCGCGCGTCCTTTCGCTCAGCACGCTCGCAGACGGCAACCGCGCCGACCTCACCGACCTCTCGCGCGAGACGCGGCGCACGTTCCTCAGCAGCGACGGACGGGCAGCGCTGATTGAGGTCCTGCCCACGACCGCCGTCTCTCTGCGCGAGCAGGTCGACTGGGTGCGCGAGCTGCGCAGAACCGGCGCCGCGGCGCTCACCGGCGTCCCCGGCGCAAAGCTCGAGATCGGCGGCATCCCGGCCCTCAACGCCGACTACCAGACCATCGTCGCGGACCACTTCCTGCCCGTGATGGGCATGGTGGTCGGTGCAACGCTGCTCGCGCTGCTGGCCGGCTTCCGCTCGCTCTTCGCCGCTGTCAAGGCCATTGCGCTCAACCTGCTCTCGGTCGCCGCCGCCTTTGGCGCACTCGTCCTGGTCTTCCAGAAAGGACACGGCAGCGGCCTGCTCGGCGTGCCAGGAGGCACCGGCAGCGTCTTTCCTCTCGTCCCCATTGTGGCCTTCGCCATCGTCTTCGGCCTCAGCATGGACTACGAGGTCTTCCTCGTCGCGCGCGTGCTCGAAGCTAGGCGCGCGGGGCTGAGCGAGACCGACGCGATCCCGGAGGGAATGGCCCGGACGGCCGGCCTGATCACCAGCGCCGCGGCGATCATGATCGTGGTCTTCGCGGCGTTTACCTTCGGCAACTTCCTCGTGGTCAAGATGATCGGCTTCACGCTCGCCGTCGCCGTCCTGATCGACGCCACGCTGGTCCGGATCGTGATCGGCCCAGCGCTTCTACGCGTGGCCGGCGACTGGAACTGGTGGCCGGGAGGGCTTGCGCCGGCACGCAAGTCCGCCAAGCTCAGCGGCCGGGACCGCTAAATCCGACCGTCTATCCACAAGGGCTAGTTTCGGTCCAAACCGTAGATTCCTACGCTTCGCTATGGAATGACAACAAAAATTGGCACTTGTATTTTGTTGTCATTCCGTAGGGATCCGCGGTTCGATCTTCACTGCACTACACTGAATAGAAGTGCTCTAGGCTTAGGAGTGTTCCTCCAAATCAGCTCGCATCTGACCCTGCTCTGCTCTCACACAGCCGAGGCGACCGACGTCGCACGCTTGATCTCATCGTTCAACAAAAGCGCCTCCGCTATCTCGCGCATGGTCTTTCTTCTCTGCCGGCTCTCCCGCTGCATCATCCGGTACGCGTCGCTTTCAGACAGGTTCAGATCCCGCTGCAGCAGGCCCTTGGCGCGATCGATCGCCTTCCGCGTCTCTAGCCGATCCGCCAGCTGCAGGTTCTCCGTGTCCAGCCGCGCCCGTTCAATCTCCGCACCCACCAGGTAGCCGATCAGCGACAGCAGCCGGACCTCCACGCTGCTGTGGCTGTACGAGAGCCGATGCTGCAGGTTGATCACGCCGATCACCCGCGTTGCGCACACGATCGGCGTGCAGAGCATCGCCTCGAAGGTGTCCTCGGGAAGGTTCTTGAACTTCGAAAAGCGCGGATCGTCAGACGCCCGGGAGGCGATCGCGACCGGCTCCCGATGCTCGGCCACCCAGCCCGTGATGCCCTGCCCCAGCTTGATGCCGAGCTGATCGACGAGATCGGCATGCGGATTTCTCGACGCCCGCAGCACCAGCTTGTCGCCTTCGAGCGTGTAGAGAAAGCAGGAATCGCACGGGATCATCGTTGTGACGAACTCCAAAATGCGCTCGAGCACCGTATGCAGCGGGTCGGCCGCGGCCAGGCGCGTCGTGATCTCATGCAGGAAGTTGAACGAGCTGAGACCGTCGCTGAAACCAGCCATGGTCGGCGTCGACGCCGTGACCCGGCGCACCGTCTGGCTCGACCGGGCGGTATGAGTTAGGGGCTCTGCCTCAAATACCGGCTCAAAGGCCGGCTCGCTGCCATCCGCCGGCGGCAGCGCGGCCCGCTCACGCTTGGCCTTGAGCACCTGCGCGGAGTACTGCGCCGCCTCGTTAATCAGGAAGCCCATCTTCGGCCGCGAGGGCTCGAAGTCCGGCGTGATGCCGTAGTGCAGCAGCTCGGCCGTCGTCGTCGGACCGACCGACACCACGACCACGGAGCGCAGCCCCGCCAGCAACTCCGTCACCTGGTCCATCTCCTGCGCGATCAGCATCAGGTGGATCACCTGCACGGCGGTCGTGAACAGCACCACCTCCACGCTGGCGTGGGTCAGGCCGTGAACGCACTCGCGCAGCGGCTGCAGATCGTGCGGCAGCGCCCATTGATAGACAGGCACCTTCAGCACGGAGGCACTGCGCTCGGTAAGTTCCGCCAGCAATTCAGGGTTTGACGCGCCGTACTCCTGCAGCGCGATCCGCTGCGTGCTCAGCGACTCGCCAAAGTACCCCGTCAAGGCCGTCATCAGCTCGTGCCAGGTGGTCGGCTCGGCCGCGCTCGCGATCGGGCGCAGCTTCAGTTCGCGCAGCGCGGTCTCCGGTTTGGACCCCCGCGTGACGATCTTGACCCTGTCCAGCGCGGCGAGAAACGCGCTGCGCTCGTAGCGCGTTTCGACGATGTCGAGCAGCGCCCGCACGCCCACGCCCGTCATGAAAATCACGACGTCCACTTCCCCGCGCATCAACCTGTCGGCGAACTCCAGCGCGGCGTGGTTGGATTCGAGCTTGACCTCCCGCATGAACGGCACGACAAACGGCTGCCCGCCATAAGTGCGGATCAGCTTTTCGACCTCCTTCGCCCGTCTGGATTCGAGCGACAGAACCCGCAGACCGTCAAAGCTCGCGTGCGCCATCAATGCCCCTGTCAGCCACGTGTAAGCGAGAAGCTCGCCGGGAATATCTTTTCGCGACGATCTTTCTTCCCCGCACATTGAGTCTGGTGGTCAGAAAGATAGCACATTTTCCTGCCGTCGCAACAGCGGAAGGATAAGTCCTGCAACTCCTTTTGCGCGACTTTGCCTTGCGCAGGTCCATGCCGGCGGATCACGGCTGCAAACTACTTCGTGACGGTTCTGGCCGGCGTCTGCTTGATGCCGAACTTGTAGATCAGCTCCAGGTAGCCGTAGTTTGCCTGCTTGCCGGGGTAAAGCGCCGCGATCACGCTGCGCCCGTAGGAGTGGGCGTAGTAGGTGTTCAGGCTGAGCGAAGGCGTCACGGCGTAGTCCGAGCTGATATCGAAGATCGACGCCAGGCTGCTGTGCAGGTTGGCCGTGCGGCCCGTCACGCCGAAGACCTTGTTGTCATACGCGCCGCCGCCGTTGTACAGAAAGTCGGTGTTCGAAGTGAGCTGCAGGAAGTGCATGTCGCTGCGCAGCTCCCAGCGCTTGCTCGGGTTGTCGATCAGCTGCACGTACTGGTCCTTGCTGTTCATCGAGTTGTAGTACGGAAAGCGCGCATAGAGGCGCGGCGTCGGCAGGACGGCGAAAAACGTGTTGTGCTGGTCGTCCGTGTTGTTGTTGTCGCCGGTCGAGCGGAAGGCACCACCACGAATCCAGGGCTTCGACGCCACCTTCGTGAAGCGGTACCCGCCTTCCACCGCAAAGGCGCCGGACGATTGATGCAGCACGCCCCACTGCCCGTTCTGCAGCACACCCCAGAACAGCGCGTCGAAGCTGCCCGGCCCCGCCGGCACGCTCGCAATCACGTCGCCCCCGTAGGAGCCGATGCGGATGTTCTTGTGGTCGAGCGCACGCGCCGCCGCGGTGCGGTTGTCGGTCTTCGTCAGCCCCGTGCGGCCGTCGTGGTAGTCGAGCCCGAAGACCCGGAACATCAGGTGGTCCTTGAACTGGCGCTTGGTAAACGCGAGGTACTGGATGTCGACATTGAGCTCCGGGTTGGCGTTCATGTTGAACACGCCCTGGGTCGCGCGGCCGGCCATGGCGGTAAGGTCGAACGTGCCCTTGCCGTAGTGCCCGTCGATGCCGTCGAACGACCGCTGTCCGTTCGAAAAGCCGAAGTTGCCCACCAGGCGCTGCGCAATGCGGTTAGTCTGCAGCCAGAGCAGCGTGGGGTCCTTCGGCGTCGTCTCGGCGCCGTCGAAGAACTCGAAGCGCCCGATGCGCAGCGTCGTGCCCGGTCCCTTGCCGTGGTAGCGCAGCCAGCCCTGCTTGAACGAGGCCGCCGCGGGCGTCGTGTTCATCGGCCCGTTCGACGCGTAGTAGGTGCCGCCCAGGAAGAGCTGCCCCCGCGCGCCGACCGGATCGACCGACGTGGTCGGCACGTCGAAGACGGTGTTCTCCGCAAGCTCCGCCTGCCAGTCGAACCGGCCGATCCGTTGCGCGATCGCGATCCGCAGCAGGTGCTCCACGTAGGGGTAGGTGCTCGTGTAGGTGCCGTCGTCGTAGTAGTTCACGGCGTCCGCGCGGTTGCGGCTCAGGAACGAAAAGCTTACCGGGTACGTCCGCTGGATGGTCCCGGTCGCGATGGGCGAACCCAGGAACGGCGACAGCTTCGCAACCGCCGGCACCGGGGAGGTTGTGGTCTGGGCGGTCTGCTCGGGTTCGACAGAGCTCGACCAGGCGCTGCGTGCGGGCGCAAGCGGCGCATCGACCAACTGGGCGAGCGCCTGGGCATGCGCCCGGCAAGGCATCGCCGTGGCCGCGAGGGCGGTGAGCGCGAAGCCGGCGGCGCGGCGGGAGCGGGGTCGTGCAGCGGCGGTGAAGCGGATCATGCGATCTCCCTGGCTGGTGGTGACAGTGGCGCACGTTGCCCAGCCTGCCGGAAACGCGGCAAGGGGCGACGCAATCGCGTGCGTAGAGGAGTGTTCGAGCCACGGCACACGCGCATCGTTGCGCGAGCAGCAGGGATCGGCGAGTGCGACACAGTCAGGGGGTCGCAGGAGTGCTGGGAGTCGTAACACAGATGTAACACGTCCTCCGCGGTCGCGCAACAGATTTGTGCTTACCTTCAGCCAGTACCGGCGGAAAAGATCGCCCTTGCGTTTCCGCCCATCTCCGTCTATGCTGAGCCCACCGGACGTCAGATTTGCATTCAGGGCCAGGGCGCCTCCAAGCCCGGGCTCCCGTTCCAGACGCCCGCAGCGCCGCCAGGACCATGGCCGTCTTCGCCGCGCACTCCGTTCTCCAACCCAAACCAGCTCCATGACGAGCTCCCCAGACGACGAGACTCTGCCCACCCGCAGAGCGCCGAGCCACCCCGCTCCTCTCCGCTTCGCCCAAGGACTTGCCCATGTCAGCCACAGGCCAGATCGCCAACCCGCTCCCGCTCCCAGCACCCCCCGGCGGCGAGCCATTCACGCTCGAGCAGAAGCAGTACCTCGAAGGCTTCTTCGCCGGCACCGCCCAGCGCATGCCCTTCGCCGGGCACACCGCCGTCGGCCAGATCACCGCCGACCCCGCGTCCGGCACGCAAAATCTGGCAGCCCTCTTCCATGACACCCCGGTAGACGACCTCTGTCGCGAAGAGCTGTGGAAATACGAGCGCAACCCGCTCGACGCCTGGGACGAGCTGCTCGCCCACACCAACGAAAACAGGGCCCCGAGCCCCGAAACCACCTACCGCTTCAAGTACCACGGCTTCTTCTACGTCGCGCCCGCGCAGGACTCCTTCATGCTGCGCCTGCGCGTCCCCGGCGCCGTGCTGACGTCGGCCCAACTCCGCGGCCTGGCCGAGATGGCCGAGGACTGGGGCGCCGGACGCTGCGACCTCACCACGCGCTCAAACGTGCAGATCCGCGAGTTCCAGCCGAAACATCTCGTCCCAGTGCTCAACAAGATCGCCGCGCTCGGCATGAGCTCGCGCGGCTCCGGCGCGGACAACATCCGCAATATCACCGCGTCGCCGCTCAGCGGCCTCGACCCGCGCGCGCTGCTGGACGTGCGCCCCCACGCCGACGCGCTTGCGCACTACATCCTCAACTCGCGCGATCTCTTCGGCCTGCCGCGCAAGTTCAACGTCGCCTTCGACGATGGCGGTACCATCTCCGCCGTCGCCGACACCAACGACATCGGCTTCCAGGCCGTCCGCGTGCCGGAAGGCAAGAGCCTGCCCGCCGGCGTCTACTTGCGCGTCCTGCTCTGCGGCATCACCGGCCACCGGCAGTTCGCGACCGACGCCGGCGTCATTCTCAACCCGCACGAGGCCGTCGCCGTCGCCGCCGCCATGATCCGCGTCTTCGCCGGGCACGGCGACCGCACCGATCGCAAAAAGGCCCGGCTCAAGTACCTCGTCGACCGATGGGGCATGGCAAAGTTCCTCGAAGAAACCGAAAAGCTCCTCGCCTTCCCCCTGCTACGCCTGCCGGTCGAGGACTGCGAACCCCGCGGCCCCATCGACCGCGCCGGCCACATCGGCGTCCACGCGCAGGTGCAGCCGGGCCTGTCGTACATCGGCGTCTCGGTCCCCGTCGGGCGCCTCCCCGTCGCGCAGGCACGCGCGGTCGCTGAGATCGCCGACCGTTTCGGCACCGGCGAGATCCGCCTCACCGTCTGGCAAAACCTCATCCTGCCCAACATTCCCGAAGCCAGTCTAGCCCCCGCTCAGCAAGCCCTCCTCGCCGCCGGGCTCAACTTCACCGCCGGCCCCGTGCTCAGCGGAACCGTCGCCTGCACCGGCAACCAGGGCTGCAAGTATGCCGCCAGCGACACCAAAACCCACGCCGTCGCGCTCGCCCGCGCGCTCGACGAACGTTTCCCGCAACTCACCCAGCCGCTCAACCTCCACGTCACCGGCTGCAACAACTCCTGCGCCCAGCACTACATCGGCGATATCGGCCTGATGGGCACCAAAGTCGAGGGCGAAGAGGGCTACGTCGTCTCGCTCGGAGGCGGCACCGACGCCGACCAGGGCATCGCCCGCGAGTTCATCCCGGCCATCAAATTCGTGGACCTTCCGCCCGTCATGGAGCGGCTGCTCGGCGCTTTTGCCGACCGGCGCGCCTCGGAAGCCGAGACCTTCCTCGCCTTCACCCGCCGCCACTCCATCGACGAGCTCCGCACCTTCACCCAGGGAGACGCCCAATGAGCACCGTTCCCTTCATCCCGGACAACGCCCCGTTCAACCCGGCGCAGCGCGCATGGTTGAACGGCTTCCTCGCCGGCCTCTACTCCTCAGCGCCCGGCGTCGCTGCCGTGCTCGCGTTCGAGCCCCGCAGCGTCGCCGTGCTCTACGCCTCGCAGACCGGCACCGGCGAGCGGCTCGCCAAGAAGGTCGCCAAAGAGTTGAAAGCAAAGGGTCACACCGCAAAACTCTCCTCGCTCGACAACTACCCCGTCCACGAGCTCTCGGTCGAAGAGTGCGCCGTCATCGTCGCCAGCACCTACGGCGAAGGCGACCCACCGGACGGCGTCAAGGGCTTCTTCAACGCCCTCAGCGCCGAAACCGCCCCGCGTCTCGAGCGCCTGGAGTACAGCGTGCTCGCGCTCGGCGACAGCCACTACGAGCACTTCTGCAAATTCGGCGTAGACCTCGACCAGCGCCTCGAAGCCCTCGGCGCCACCCGCGTCGCCGAAATCGTCACCGCCGATGTCGAGGTCGACGAGCCCTTCGAACGCTGGAAATCCGCCCTGCTTGCGCGCCTTGAAGCCTCATCGGCTGCGACCCCTGCATTCGCCCCGCCCCCGCTCCCGGCCCCCGTCGCCAGCATCTACCACCGCGACAACCCGTTCTACGCGCCGCTGGTCGACAAGCGCGTCCTCACCGCGGAGGTCTCGAGCAAGTCCACGCTGCATCTCAGCTTCTCGCTCGCCGGCTCCGACCTCACCTACGAGGCCGGCGACGCGCTCGCCATCCTCCCCTCAAACGACCCCACCCTCGTCGCCGACATCCTCACCGCCGCCCACCTCACCGGCGCCGAAACCGTCGAGATCCCAAAAGTCGGCACCCGCCCCCTATCCGAAGCCCTGTCCCACACCCTGCAGATCACAAAACTCAGCCGCAAGCTGGTCGACGCCTACGCCAAAGCCGGGGACCTCGCCCCGCTCAAGAACCTGCTGCTCCCCGAGCAGCAGACCCACCTAGACACCTATCTCTACGACCGCAGCCTCATCGATCTGCTGCTCGAGTACCCCGGCGTCATTACCTCCGCCCAGCAGCTCGCCGACCTCCTCCCCAAGCTCGCCCCACGCCTTTACTCCATCTCCTCCAGCCCCAAGGCGCACGCCGGTGAGGTCCACGCCACCGTCGCCGTCGTCCGCTACCGCGCGCACAACCGCGAGCGCGGCGGCGTCTGCTCCACCCTCCTCGCCGACCGCACCGACCTCGACGGCACCCTGCCCATCTACATCCAGCACAACAAGAAGTTCCGCCTGCCCGCCGACCCCGCCGCGCCCATCATCATGATCGGCCCCGGCACCGGCATCGCGCCCTTCCGCGGCTTCCTGCACGAGCGCTGCGCCACCAACGCGCCCGGCAAGAACTGGCTCTTCTTCGGCGACCGCAGCGCCGCCACCGACTTCCTCTACCGCGAAGAGCTTGACCAGATGCTCGCCTCCGGCCACCTCACCCGGTTCGATACCGCCTTCTCCCGCGACCAGGCCCACAAGATCTACGTGCAGGACCGCATGCTCGAGCACGGCGCGGAGTTCTTCGCCTGGCTCGAGCAAGGCGCAACCGTCTACGTCTGCGGCGACGCCTCGCGCATGGCCAAGGACGTAGACGCCGCGCTCCACCAGCTCATAGCGCAGCACGGCAACACCGACGCCGAAGCCTACGTCCAGAACCTCCACGACAGCAAACGCTACCACCGCGACGTCTACTAGCACCCATAATCCTCCGTGCCCCATTCATCGCGGCCTCATCGCGATGAGTGGGACCACCAATCCCCCCCCCCCCCCCACCACCCAAGGGGAACCGCCCCCACCACGAGCCACCCGCGCAA
>CAXUDC010000005.1:19803-23642 GCA_964249685.1 uncultured Acidobacteriaceae bacterium | reverse complement strand
GATGCGTGGGACCCCCACCCCCCCCCCCGCAACCCAGGACCCCAGTTGAACCTACCTCTCCACGAGCGAGCAGTCGAAGGCACAAGCCCCGCCCTCGTGCGCCTCACCGGCCTCACGCTAGGCGAG
Source organism: uncultured Acidobacteriaceae bacterium (assembly GCA_964249685.1). Taxonomy (GTDB): domain Bacteria; phylum Acidobacteriota; class Terriglobia; order Terriglobales; family Acidobacteriaceae; genus Edaphobacter. The sequence goes on along the minus strand of CAXUDC010000005.1, from coordinate 23,516 downwards.
CAAGGAATCATCTTCCCCGAAGTCCTCTCCCTGATCCCCACCCGCAAACCCGGCCCCGGCGAGCAGTACCGCTTCCACTTCGACATGACCAAGTGCATCGGCTGCCGGTCCTGCGAGGTCGCCTGCAACGAGCAGAACAACAATCCCGCCGACATCCTCTGGCGGCGCGTCGGCGAGCTCGAGGCCGGCGCCTACCCCGAAACTCAGCGGCACTACCTCTCCATGGGCTGCAACCACTGCCTGGACGCCGACTGCCTCAAGGGCTGCCCCGTCGACGCCTACACCAAGGACCCCGTCACCGGCATCGTCCTGCACTCGGCCGATGCCTGCATCGGCTGCTCCTACTGCGTCTGGAACTGCCCCTACTCGGTCCCGCAATACAATCCCGAGCGCGGCGTCGTCGGCAAGTGCGACATGTGCAAAGGCCGGCTCGACGAGGGTCTCGAACCCGCCTGCGTCAACGCCTGCCCCGAAGGCGCAATCGAGATCGAGATTGTCAACATGGCCGGCTGGCGCGACGACTTTGCCCTCGCCGACTCCCCCGGCATGCCCGCCGCCGAGCAGACCGTCTCCACCACCCGCATCACGCTTCCCAACATGCCCTCCGCAGGTCTCGAGCGCGTCGACCTCGGCCAGATCCAGCGCGAGCACGCCCACGTCCCCCTCATCTATATGACCGCGCTCATGCAGGCCGTCTCGGGCGCGCTCTGGGTCCTGCTCGCCTGGCACGCGCTCGACGCCCTGCGCCTCGCCGTCCTGCTTGCCCTCACCGCCGGTGCCCTGACCCTGTCCACCCTCCACCTCGGTCGCCCCGCCTACGCCTACCGCGCGCTCAATATGTGGCGGCGCTCCTGGCTCAGCCGAGAAGTTCTGCTCTTCACCCTGTTCTTCGCCGCCCTCGCCGCCGCGACCTTCGCCACCGCCGCCGCTCAGTACGGTCTGCGCATCCCCCACGCCCTGCCCTTCGCGCTTTCGCTCGCCGCCGCAGTCCTGGGCGTGCTCGGCACCCTCGCCAGCGCCGCCATCTACCTGGTGCGCGCGCGCCCCTCCTGGAACACACCTCACACCCCCGCCGATTTCGTCCTGACCGCCGCCCTCCTTGGCTCACTCCTCGCTGCCGCCCTTGTCCAGCTCACGCCCGCGCTCCCCTTGCCCGGCGTTCTCCACTTCCTTGCAGGCGAAGCCCGCCTCGCCAGCAACGCCTTTGCGCTCATCGCCCTGGCCGCGGCCGCCTGGCTCCTCAATCAGGCCGTGCGCATTGTGCGGCTACGCCGCTCCACGGTCTTTGAAGCGCGCGCCGCCTGGTCGATCCTCTCAGGCGATGCCCTCTGGCCGCTGGCCGCAGCCTGCGTCGTCGCCCTGGGCCTCACCCTCATCGCCGCTGCCGTCGATGCCGCGCCCGTTGCCCTCGCCTGCGCCTTCGCCTCGGTCCTGCTCTCGCGCTACCTCTTCTTTGTCACGGTCGTCCCGCTCAACATGGCGCTCACCTTCGTGCGCTCCCGCCCCGCAGGAGCCCACGCATGAGCCTCCTAACCCGTATAAAGCGCCTAGCCGGCATCGACACCGCGCAGCAAAAGTACAGCTACGCCCAGGACCCCGTCTACGGCAAGGTCTCCACCGCGCGCGTCGCCGATACCTGGGTCAAGACCACCTGCGGCTACTGCTCCGTCGGCTGCGGCATGCTCATCGGCGTCAAGGACGGCAAGGCCGTCGCCGCGCGCGGCAACCCGGATCACCCCGTCAACCGCGGCAAGTTGTGCCCCAAGGGCCTCAGCGAGCACCACATCCTCGACGGCCCCGGCCGCGCCCGCACCCCGCTCCTCCGCAAGAACGGCGTCCTCACCCCCGTCTCCTGGGACGAAGCCCTCGACACCATGGTCGCCCGCATCAGCGACATCCAGGCCCGCCACGGGCTCGATTCGCTCGGCGTCGTCGGCACCGGCCAGCTCCTCACGGAGGAGTACTACACCCTCGGCAAGCTCGTGCAACTCGGCTTCCGCACCCCCAACAACGACGGCAACACCACCCTCTGCATGGCCTCCGCCGTCTCCGGCTACAAGCTCTCTTTCGGCTCCGACGGGCCCCCCGGCAGCTACGCCGACATGGCCACCGCCGACGTCGTCCTCCTCATCGGCTCGAACATCGCCGACAACCACCCCATCCTCTGCACCCGCGTTGGCGAAGGCCCCGGCAAGCGCCCCGGCCGCACCCTCATCGTCGTCGACCCGCGCGTCACCAAGACGGCCATGATGGCCGACATTCACCTCGCCATCAAGCCCCGCGGCGACATCGCCCTCATCAACGGCATCGCCCACATTCTCATCCGCGACGGCCTCACCGACCAAGCCTACATCGCCGCCCACACCACCAACTACGACTCCTTCGCGGCCTACGTCGCCGCCTTCACGCCCGAGCACGTAGCCGAAATCACCGGGCTCTCCGCAGAAAAGATCACCCGGGTAGCCCACCTCTACGGTCGCGCCAAAGCCGGCTTCATCGGCTGGACCATGGGCGTCAACCACTCGTCGCAGGGCGCGGTCACGGTCGCCGCCATCAACAATCTCGCGCTCATTACCGGCAATATCGGCCGCGCCGGTGCCGCGCCGTTCTCCATCACCGGCCAGTGCAACGCCATGGGCACGCGCGAGTCCGGCTTTACCTCGGCGCTGCCCGGCTACCGCAAATTCGACAACGCCGAACATCGCGAAGAGCTAGCGCAGCTTTGGGGCATCGACCCTGAAGAGATCCCGAAAGCCCGCGGCATGGCCTACCCGGACATCATTGAAGGTGCCGTCGCCGGCCGCATCAAGGCCCTCTGGTTCATCGCCACCAATCCCGTCGTCTCGTTCCCCAACTACGAGCTGCTCAAGCAGGCGCTTGAGTCGGTCGAGTTCCTCGTCGTCCAGGACGGCTTTCACCCCACGCCCACGTCGGACTTCGCCCACCTCGTCCTGCCCGCCGCCATCTGGGGCGAAAAGGAGGGCACCTACACTAACTCCGAGCGCCGCATCTCGAAGGTAAACCGCATCGTCACCCCGCCCGGCGAGGCCCGCCCCGACTTCGACATCTTCCTCGCCCTCGCCGAGCGCCTCGGCGTAAAAGAAAAACTCTACCCCGGCTGGACCACAACCGCCGACGCCTACGCCGAGTGGCAGCGCGTCTCCGCCGGCCGCGCCTGCGATTACAGCACCTACTCCTGGGCTGAAATCGAAGCCGCCGGCGGCATCCAGTGGGGCGGCGAAAGCCTCTACACCGACGGCATCTTCCCCACCCCGGACGGCCGCGCCATCCTCCACAACGTCCCTTGCGACCCATTCGCAGAGCAGCCCAACGAAGAGTACGACTTCATCCTCAACACCGGCCGCACCGTCGAGCACTGGCACACCCGCACCAAGACTTCGCAGGTCGACATGCTCAACAAGATGGTCCCCAACGCCTGGCTCGAGATGAACCCCGTCGACGCCGCGCGCCTCAAGCTGCACTCGCACGACAAGGTCACCGTTACCAGCCGGCGCTCGAACGTCACCGGCCTCGAGCTGCGCATCACCTCCATCATCGCGCCCGGCCAGGTCTTTATGCCCTTCCACTTCGCGGAGACCAACTCCAACCGCGTCACGCTCGGCGCCTTCGACCCCATCAGCCGCGAGCCCAACTTCAAACAGTGCGCCGTCCGCGTCCACAAGGCCACTGCGCAGTAGCACCCAAGGTTTGCC
>CAXUDC010000005.1:7789-19703 GCA_964249685.1 uncultured Acidobacteriaceae bacterium | reverse complement strand
CGCCCTAAGCTTCCGTCCGCACACCCTCCGGCCCTGACGCCGGTGTCTCGTTCCACCAGGCCCGCACCACCGCGACCACGAAGTCGCGGCGCACGCGCCCCTGATCCGACCCGAACACCCACTCAACCCCCTCAGGAGACCACCATCATGGCAAGCTACAAGATCTTCATGAAGTCCGGGCACCCACCCACGCTGCTCGCCGCCTTCCTCTACTTCGACTTCTCCTTCGCCATCTGGGTCCTCAACGGCGTCATGGCGCCCTTCATCTCGGAAGGCTTCCACCTCACGCCCATCCAGACCGGCACCATGATCTCCGTGCCCATCCTGGCCGGCGCGCTCATGCGCTTCCCGCTCGGCGTGCTGTCGCAATACATCGGCCGCAAGATGGCCGCCATCATCGAGATGAGCTGCATCATCTCCGCCCTGCTCTACGGCTTCTTCTTCGTCCATACCTTCAACTCCGTGCTCGCGATGGGCGTGCTGCTCGGCATCGCAGGCGGCAGCTTCGGCATCGCGCTCTCGCTCGGCTCCGGCTGGTTCCCGCAACAATATAAAGGCCTCGCCATGGGCATCGCCGGCGCCGGCAACAGCGGCACCGCCTTCGCCGCGCTCTTCGCCCCCAAGCTCGCGATGCACTTCGGCTGGCAGCACGTCTACGGCTTTGCCGCCGGCTGCATGCTGCTCCCACTGCTCGTCATGGTCTTCTTCGCTAAGGAACCGCCGGACGTCGAGCACCAGTCGCTCGGCCAGCACCTGCAATGTCTCGTCCAGGCCGACGGCTGGTACTTCAACCTGGTCTACATCATCACCTTCGGCGGCTTCATCGGCCTGTCGACGTTCCTCACCACCTTCTACGTCAGCCAGTTCCACATGACGAAGGTCCAGGCTGGCCTCTACACCGTGCTCGCCACCTTCACCGGCTCGGCTACCCGCGTGTTGGGCGGCTACTTCGCGGACAAGATCGGCGGCATCACCACGCTTTCGGTCGTCTTCCTCGTCGCCATCGCGGGCCTTTTCGGGCTGATGGGAACGCCGTCGCTCGTCACCACCACGCTGCTCTTCATGCTCTGCTTCGGCGCACTCGGCGCAGGCAATGGCGCCACCTTCCAGCTTGTCCCCCTGCGCTGGCCCACCACCACGGCCATCGCCGGCGGAATGATTGGAGAGATCGGCGCGCTCGGCGGCTCCCTCATCCCGACCATCCTGAGCTACTCCAAGCAGAACTACGGCAGCTACCGCAACGGCTGGATCATGTACGCGGGCATCGCGTTCCTCGTCCTGGTCATGCTCCGCGTAGTCTCCCGCACGTGGACCAGAACCTGGGTCGGCCCCGGCGGCCGCGCGCTAGCGTCCAGCCGCGTCATCGACGGCCCAGTGATGGTCTCCGCCGAAGGCGCAACTTTCGCGGCAGACTGACGCTGGTAGATTCTCTTATTGCAGGGACAGTCTGAAGCAGTCTCATGTGCAAGCGGCGGGCTTCAGACCCGCCGCTCAACCCCTGCCTAGAGGTGTATTGCTGGTCCAAACCGCAGATTCCTTCGCTTCGCTCCGGAAGGACAACAAAAAGGCCACTTGTACTTTGAAATGCAAGAAGGAGCTTTTGCATTTTGTTGTCATCCCGTAGGGATCTGCGGTTTAACTGGCGCTGTACTACGTCTCAGGCATAGCTGCATTTCTCACTTTTCGCCGTCATCCTGAGCGAAGCGAAGGACCCCCGCATTGGAGCTGCGGCTACATTCAAGGATCCGCGCTTTGCTCAAACGGCTCTGACCGCCTCCGGTAATAAGAAACCCTCGTCCTCCGCCGAAGACAACCGGCAGAAGGACGAGGGTTCTTGTCAGACGTATCCCGCGAGCCGTTACCAGCCCACCGTCCACGTCATATGCTCCGGGTTCTGCGTAGCAATCGTCGTGCTCTGGTTGTTATTGTCGTCATAGGAGAACCCATAAGCCAGGCCCCCCAGCGAATGATTATGCCAGAACTGCGAGTAGAAGTTAGCCGGCGCCGATGGGTAGTACGCCGCTGCGTTCGCCCAGCTTGCAGGCGTCAGCAGCACACCACGGTTGGTCGCCGAGCAAATCTGGTTCTGCAGTTGCAGCTGCACACCGTTCTCGTCGATCTGCATGGCTGCCTGCGGGCTCCCGTTTGCCGCCGTAACGTTCACGCCGGACGCCATCGCGCCGCTGCAGCCCAGTACATCCTGCGTGGAAGGCAGTTGCACCGTGAAGACTTCGCCCACATTTCCCTGGGCCGGGTTTACCTCCTTGAACGTCAGGGTTGAGCCCGTCGCAGTGCCGGTAAACTGGCGGCCGCTGAGCGTGATCGTGACAGGCGTGGACGCGTACCCGGTCCACGCCGTCTGGAGCACGTTGGCGAAGTAGTTGGCGTTGGCCCCGCCGGCCCCGAGCGAAAGCTTGGCCGGAGAGAAGATGCGCAGATCGGACGGCGTTGCGGGCTGGAACGCGGCGGGCACCTGTGCGGTGTACTCGCTGTCCAGCTGCGCGATGGACTCCGTGATGCCGACCTGATTGTGAGTTGCGCCACCGGAGGTCCAGACGTCGAGCACCAGCGGCAGGCCGAACTCATCCACCTGCGTTGTGTTGATGAAGATGGCGGTGGTGCCGTTCGCGTTCAACGCGTAGTTCAACTCATACCAGTCGAAGTGCGTGTTGAGGTTGGGGTCGGAGGCGTTCTGCGGGTTGGGGCCCGCATATCCGTTCACCTTGCCGGTCGAATCCGCATTGACCTGCACGTAGAGCGGGTTGCCGAGCGAGATATACGCCCGCGCGGACCCGATCGGCGGCATCTTCAGCGACGTCGTCTGCGCCAGCGTAAAGCTGTAGTTCCAGTACGACTTGCCGTCCGGCCCAGTCAGATGACCCGTCGCGGTGCTGTCCGCGCCGGTAAAGTCGACCACCTGGCCGGCGGCGTTGATGTAGGAGAAGGCCCCGTTGTTCTTCGGGTCCATGCCGATGATCGTCACATACACATTGCCATTCGCATACTTGCCCTTCGTGTTGTTGATGAGATCTACGCCAACCGCGCCGGCATAGGTCGTGTACGGAGTCACAGTCAGGCTAGCCGAGGACGACGTGCTGGGCGTTCCGGACCCGCTGCTGACCGCGACCGAAAACGAACTGCCGTTATCTGCCGACGTCAACGCGGACGTCATGTAGCTTGCTGACGTCGCGCCGGCGATGGCCGTGCCGCCCTTGAGCCACTGGTAGGTGAACGGTCCCGTGCCCGAAGCGGTCACGGTGAACGTCGCCGCGGACCCGACCGTAGCGGTCTGGCTCGCGGGCTGGGTCGCGATGCCAAATGCCGCCGAGGCCGGCCCGTAGACCTCCATATCCCACAGCGAGTACCCGTATTGCGACGAGCGCTGGATGCCGTAGAACTGAACATACTGCGCACTCACCACCGGGAAGGTCACGTTTTCCGAGCCTCCCTGCCCGGCGGTCTGGGTAAAGACAGGCGTAAAGTTCTGCCCGTCGGTCGAGACGCGGATCTGGTACTGGTAGCCGTAAGCCCGCTCCCAGCGCAGAACCACCTGCCCAACCTTCTGGACCGAGCCCAGGTTGATGGTCAGGTTCGAGGCATTAGCGAACGCCGACGACCAGCGCGTCGTCAGGTTGCCATCGATGGCGTTGAGCGGTCCGGAGCCCGCACCCTCATCGCCCGTCGACGTTGCGGTGGTGCCAAGCGCCAGGTTCACGCTCGCCGGCACCGGCCCGGTCCCGAAACCCGTAATAGCGGTGTCGGTCGCGTTGGTGTTGCCGTTGCCGGAGTTCGCGGGGCCGGCCGGGATCACCGGGTTCTGCGGGTTAGCCGCGGCCACTGCCGCCGCGACCGGCCCGTAGACCTCCATCTCCCACAGCGAGTAGCCGTACTGCGTCGAGCGCTGGATGCCGTAGAACTGCACATACCGCGCATTCACCGCCGGAAAGACCAGGTTCTCCGATCCGCCCAGACCCTGCGTCTGGGTAAAGACCGGCGTCCAGGTCTGCCCATCCACCGAAACGCGGATCTGGTATTGCGAGCCATACGCCCGCTCCCAGCGCAGCAGCACCTGGCCGACTGGCTTCACCGAGCCCAGATCGACCTGCATATCCGACGCGTTGTTGAAGGCAGACGACCAGCGCGAAGTCGCGTTGCCGTCGAGTGCGTTGACCGCGCCGAGACCCTGTCCCTCATCGCCGGTCGAAAGAGCGACTCCACCGAGCGCGAGGTTGACACCCGCCGGCACCGGGCCCGTGCCGAAGCCCGGAACCATCGTGTCGGCTGTGCTGGTGTTGCCATTGCCGGAGTTTGAAGGGCCGGCGGGAATAACAGGATTGGCCGGGTTGGTCGGCGAGCCTGAAGGCGTCGTAACCGTGCCCGGATTGGTCGGCGCCGGCGTGGTGGGCGGCTGCGTCGGGTCGGTCGGCGGCGTCGGGCTGACCGGCGTCACAGGAGCGGCGGAGACAGTCAGCGCAACAGGCGTCGTCGTGACCGTGCCGCTGCCGTTCGTCACCGTCACGCTGAACATCGAGCCATTGTCCGTCGCAGCGGTTGGAGCCGTAATATAGGTAGGCTCCGTCGCACCCGCCAGGACGACGTTGTTTTCCGACCACTGGTACGTGGGCGAAGGCACGCCGTTCGCAACCACCGTGAACATCGCGGCGTTGCCCAGCGTGACCGTCGTCGGTTGCGGCACCGTCGTGATGACCGGAGCCTTGCCCGCGAACGTGCCCGCCGTGCACAACGTCGCGCCCGGGTAGTTGACCGTGACGTTCTGCGTCACGTTGCCGTTGAAGCTCACGATCGCCGTCTCGGTCGAGTCCGCCGGGTTCACCGTTGAGGTCCAGGTGCTCCATGTGCCCGGAAAGGCGCAGGTCGCGTTGTTGTTGCCGCTGATGCTGACCGCTTCCGCCTTGGTCGGCAACCGCATGTTGATGCTCGCACAGTAGTTGGCCGCGCTGACGCCGGTGAACTGCGAGCCTACCGCCGTGTTGGTCTCAATGGTCCGCGTCCAGGTCAGGTTGAGCAGGTTGTCCAGCACCAGGTTACTGTTGGTGGTGCTGGGCGTGTAGCGCTCGTTCGCGCCGCCACACTCCGCCAGGTTGTAGATCTGGAACTCAAGCAGCGAGTACCCATACTGCGTGAAGCGCTGCAGTCCGCGCATACGCACATAGCGCCCTTGAACGGTGGCAAAGGTCAGCGTCTCCGTGCCACCCTGGCCTGCCTTGTTGAGCGTCGCGACGTTCCACTGCGTGCTGGCCGTGGGCGCCACGTTGGTGTAGTCGATCTCGTACTGGGCCGCGTACGCTGACTCCCAGTTGAGCACGACCGTGTTGAAGGGTTGGATCGAACCCAGGTCGACGATCAGGTCCGAAGGATCGACTCCAGGCACCTGAGTCGTACCCGCAACCCCGTTCGCCCCGGCGGAAGCCCAGCGGCTCGTCGCCGACACGTTCCCGTCGAACGCGTTCTCCGCGCCCAGGCAGTTCGGCCCGCTCAACGGCGGTGCCGTCGTGGTGTCCGTGCAAGGCTGCTGCGAGCTGGAAGCAGTCGCCGGCATCGCATAGGCAAGGTTCACACCCGGCGGCGCCAGCGTCAGCTGCGCCACGCCACTGGTCGCAGGCACGTTCGCCGCGTTGTTCACCGTCACCGAGTACCCACCGACGTTCGAGATCGACATCGCGGGAACCGTGTAGGTGAAGACGTTCGAAAGCTGCGTGCTGCTCGCAACGATCGTCGCCTGGCCACTCACCGGCGTAAAGCTCCATTGGTACGTGAACGGCGCGGAGCCGGCCACCGTCGCGCTCAACACCACGGGCTGGTTGTTGGCGATGATCTGGCTTACCGGCGATCCGGTAATGCTCACCGGCACCGGTGCCATCACCGTCAACGTCGCATTCGCAGACTGCACCTGGTTGAGCGGGTTACTGACGATGACGTAGTAAGTATCGGTCTCCGGTGTCGTCAACAGAGGCGTCGTGTACGTGCTCTGCGAGCCGGACTGCACCTGCGCGTTGTTCTTGAACCACGCATAGTTCAGCTGTGGCGAGCCCGAAGCCGTAACGCTCAGCGTCGCTGTCTGCCCGACTACCGCCGTCTGCGACGCAGGCTGCGTCGTAATGGCCGCGTTTGCCGGCGCGCTTACCGTCAGGATCGCCGGATTCGAGCTGACCGAGCCATACCCGCTCGCGCTCGTCACCGTCACCGCGTAAGCGTCGTTGTTGTTCGCCGCGGTCGTTACGGGGGTCGTGTAGCTGGTACCGGTCGCGCCCGCAATCGTGGTGTTGTTTACGTGCCACTGGTAGGTCAGCGTGCCGGAGCCGCTGGCCGAAACCGTAAACGTAGCTGCATACCCCTGCGTCACCGCCGTGCTCACCGGAGGCACGATGATCGCCGGAGCCTGCGTCTCGACCGGTGCCGGCGGCGCTACCGAGGTCAGCGTCACGGACCCGCTCACCAATCCCGGTGCCGTCGCCGTCACCGTCACCGTGCCTGGCGTAAACGTGCTGCGCAGCGCGATCTTCTGCAGGCCGCCTTCAAAGTTCAGCTCCGGGTCGCCCGGCGCGTGGAAGAACACGTACGGCTCCCCGGGGATGACCGTGCTGTTGGCCTTCGAGAAGGCATCCTGGTAGGACGGCGACCCAATCACCGGATCCGCCACCACCTGCTGCGTGCCGCCCATGTACTGCGCCGGCCCGCTCACCGAAAAGGTGACGTTATCCGCAGCCGTCGGCACGATGTTGCCCTGCGCATCGACCACCTGCGCGGTCACGAACGCCGCATCGGAGCCGTTCGAGGTCCATTGAAAGCTGCTGCCGTCTGGCTTCTGCAGCTCAGGAACCTGCGTCAGCACAATCTTGTACTCCGCACCCGCCGTCGTGCGCGTATCCGTCGCGCCCGCAACCACGTTGCCGGTCGAGTCGAGGCACTCCGCCGCCACCGTGCCCGGCGCGTAGTTCACCATCCAATGCACCTGCCCCGGCATCGAGGTCGTGCTCTGCGTCAGGTCGCTCGAGTTGAAGTTCCAGGCGTTCGGCGTTAGGTCAGCGAGCTGCGCGCCGCTCACCGGGTCCTTGGCCGCGCCGTTGACCAGCAGCCGCACCATCGGGCAGTTGCTGAACGCGTTCACCTGGATCGGCGTTCCCGCCGTGTACTCATACGCGCGGTTCCAGTGGTGCGCAAGCGCCACCACCGGCTTGATCGAGTACGGCACCCAGTTGGCCTCGTAGATGTAGTACAGCAACCGCGGAAAGCGGTTCTGGTCCACCATCGAGTAACCCAGCGAGCGCACGTAGTTGCTCCAGTCGAAGGGCTTGTTGTAGTTCGGGTCGATCGCCACCGGCGCCGCCTTGGTCTGGTCCTCCGACCACAGGCTCACCTCGCCGGGCGTATCCGCAAAGTACCACTGCGCCATGCCAAATGCGTTGGCCTCGCGGCCCTTCTGCCAGTCGTTCAAATACGGTGCCGCAAAAGCAAGCTCGTTATCATAGGCGAGCCCGCGCCCCGTGCCCACGTTATCCCAGTACTCCGCGCCAAACGCCGGAGAGTCCGGGCTCGAGTTCGGATTCTTCAACCCAACCTCGCAGCCCGCCGAGTCGCACTCATTGATGAACGCGTACGCCGGAGTGCCCGACCGCGTCGCCTGCTTGCGCAGCTGGATCGTGTCCCACGTGTTTTCGAGCGTCGCCAGCTGCGCCGCAAGCGTCGCGTTCATGCCCCCATTGTCCTCTTCCCAGTCCAGGATCGAAGGATGGTTGCGGTCGCGGATGATCATGTCGCGGTGCAGCTCCTGCTTCAGCTGCGAATCGTCCGCCGTCGGCCCGCCATTCGTGCCGATGCCCCAGTAGCCCTCACCGTCGCCGCTCGGCTGATCAATCATGATGCCGTACGCATCCGCAGCCGCGACAAACTCCTCGCTCGAAGTCGAGTGTCCCGGACGCCAGACGTTGCCGCCCGACGCCGCAAACTGCGCCAGGTCGCGCCACACCTGCTCATCCGGAACCGCCGAGCCCAGCGCCGGATAGTCATAGCGGCCGGACGCGCCCCAAAGGTACTGTTGGTGCCCGTTGAAGTAAGGAAAGTTGCTGTCCCATGTGATTACGCGAATGCCCAGCGGGCTCTGCGCGGAGTCCACCACCACTCCGTTCACGCTCACGATATGGTAGACCCGGTACATATAAGGCTTGCCATAGATCGAATTGTTCGGGTACCACAGCGTCGGGTTCGGCACCGTAATCGTCTGGTCGAACATCGGCGTCGCGCTTGCCGGGAACGTCGCCGGCGTCATCGCCGGGACCGTCTGCGTCATCGGCGGCGCGGTCACCACGACGTTGCCGCTCGCATCCACAATCTGCGTCGTCAGCGTCACCTGCTGCGCAGCGTTGCTCTCGTTCAGGACGTTCGTCTGCACCTCCACCAGCGCCGATGCCGCCGTGGCCGTCGCGCTCGCTGAAGCCGTAATCGACTTCGTCCCCACATACGTCCCCCACGTCTTCTGGTTCGAGTAGACGTTCAGCGGAATGTGTACCGGGTTCGTCACATACAGGAACACGTTGCGGAACAGCCCCGCCATCGCCTGCCCGAACCGGAACGCGCCCGAAAAGTTCGGCAGCTCAAACCACGGGTCGCCGCGCGACACATCCACCGCGATCACGTTGTCCGTCATCCCGTCGGCATGGATATACGGCGTCAGGTCGACGATGACCGGGATAAACCCGACCACGTGCGTTGCCTGCGCATCCGCCGTCACCTGGCTGATGCCCGGCAGCAACTGGCCGTTGATGAACACCTGCAGCGCCGTATGCGAGCCCTCCAGGTTCAACAGAAACTTCTGCCCCGCATACTTCGGGTCCACCTTGAAGTGGAGCCGGTACCAGTTCTGCTGGCTCGTCAGCGAACCCGCCCCGCCGCCCGAGGTCTGGTTGATAAACGTCCGCGAGATGTTCGCGTCGTATGGTACGCCGATCGGCGTCCAATTTGACCCCTCCACAAAACCCTGCGTCGCGTACTGGGTCGAGTTGCTCGTATTCTGGAACAGCCAAGGGCTCTGCGCCGCGCTCGACGTACTCGCAGCATTGGCGATGTACTGCGGCACGCCCGCCGCCAGGTTGATCGTCGAGCGCTGCGAGAGCGGCAGCGAGGGCTCCGCCTGCTGCCCATGGATCGGGATCAGCCACACCGTCAGCAGCAGGAACAGGATCGCCGCCACCACCAGCCCCGTCCGCAGGCGGGAGTTCGTCTCCACCCCCGCCGGCTGCCGATCGCTCTCAGGGGGGGAAACCAGATGCAGGCCCCGCCGCTGAGCGGACACACCTGCACTGGAGGAAGGAACATCAGAGTTGCAGTCGAAGGAAACGCAATTGAGGCTGATCAGGGTGCGCATAGATCTCCTTGTTGAATCGAGAACTTTTTTTCGGAATCCGTCGGAAAGCTCGTTTTGCACAAGCGAGCTGACTGGCGAGAGGGCTGGATTCCAGAGAACCTCCCAACCTTAGGAACAATGCAAACATCCCGCAAGGCTAATACGGTAGCGGGTCGGGAACGGCCCAAAAACAATCGAAGCCGCCTGCGAATGCGACGTATGATACGTACACGCAGCGTTCGCGTAGAACGCAGGCCGAGGTCAGATAGATTGAAATACGCAGCTAAATTATTACCAAAGTGCACATCTCAGCGGTTGTCGGCCATCCAGAGGTGCTAGGGTTGTTCCTGAGGCATATTTGATCAAGCATTTGGGTGGAAGCGTGCGACTTTAGTCCCACGAACAAGCCCCGAAGTGACGGGACTTCAGCCCTGGCGCTCTGGCAGGAGCCCGATAAACTGAGTCAGTCCTTCCCGAAGGCGCAACCGCTTGAACCAGAGCGGCCTGGGTGCCGAAGCTTCACCTGTGTCACTGCAACGCTTGCCGGTCGGGTTCATCCCGCGTACCGATTCTGTCCTGGTCCCATCTTGCGATCAGAAAGATGCCCGAATGCTCATCTCAGGGTCAGACAGCAGCAGCGTACTTGAAGACGAAGTCAGTGCCGAAGCCGCCGGCGCGGAGATCCTGGAGCAACTGCAGCGTGTCGTCGGCAGCTCCCTGTTCCGCAACAGCAGGCGTTACTCGCCGCTGCTGCGCTACATCGTCGAAGGAGCCGTGTCCGGGCGCGTCGACGGCCTCAAGGAACGCACCCTCGGCATCTGCGTCTTCAGCCGCGAACCCGATTACGACAGCAACGCCGATCCCGTCGTGCGCGTCTCCGCCGGTGAGGTTCGCAGGCGGCTCGCCCAGTACTATCAGATGCGCGGCCACGAGCAGGAGCTACGCATCGAAATCCCGCTCGGCTCCTATCAGCCGCGGTTCTACCGCGCCTCCGCGGAGCGATGGGGCGCGCGCCCGCTCGAGGAGCTCTTCCACGAAGGCGAAAGCAGCGTCGAACGTGCATCCGCGGCCCATCCTGCCGGCCTCGGCGAACATGCGCCGGATCCCGCCACTGCGACTCCTTCAGTATTGCTCGACGCGCAAGTACCGCTCCTGAAAACGCGACAAACCGCACGGCGCAGCATCGCACGCCTGCACTTGCCCCTGTTATACACCCTCTTGTTCCTCGCCCTGGCCGCGCTCGGCCTCATGAACTGGCAGGCCCACCGCAAGACGGACCTGTCCCCCAGCACCGCGCTCTTCTGGGGCCCGTTTCTGAGCTCACCGGAGTCGACCTTGATCGTCCTCGGCGTCCACTCCTTCGATGCCATCGGCAACGATATCTCCTACCGCAGCCACGCCGTGCTGCCGCAGACCCAGCAAACGCTCCTTTCCGCCATGACCCGCTCCGACATGGTGCATCTGAGCGACCTCACCAGCTACGCCGCCCTCACCACCCTGCTCACGCACCACAACCATCCCTTCCGCACCCAGGGCGCGGCCGATGTAACGCTCGAACAGCTGCGGCAAGGACCATTTGTGCTGCTCGGCGGCTTCAACAATCTGTGGACCACCAAGATCACGCAAAAGCTCCGCTTCCGCTTCGTCACCCTCCCGGGTGGCCGTAACGTCATCCAGGATAGTCTGAATCCGGAGCGTATCTGGACCGTCGACACCAGCCAGCAGGCGCTCAGCAACACCCGCGATTACGCCATGGTCAGCTCCTTCTTCGACCCGCAAACCGAGCAATACGTGCTCCTCGCAGGCGGCATCGGCAAAAGCGGTACGGAGGCAGCCAGCGACTTCCTTACCTCGGAACACGGCCTGGAATCCTGGCTCGCGAGCACCAAAACCGGAACCGGAGACAACGTGCAGGTTCTCCTCGCCACTGATGTCATCGAAGGCAAGGCCGGTTCGCCCCAGGTAGTAGACTTCGCCCGCTGGTAGCGCAAAGTGCCCCACATTCTCGCCGCAACTACACCTCAAACTTAGCTCTCTCTGATGAGCGTCTAGGTGGAAGCGTGAGACTTTAGTCCCACGAACAAGCTCCAAAGGACTGGAGGAAGCTTTAGCCCCGGCGCTGTCTACGAAGGACAGCGGACAGAATCAGTCAGACCTCCCCAGACCCGTTTACCTCCAGGTGCAGCTGCCGGTCTTCGCTTTGCCGTCATCCTTGGCGAAGCGAAGGCCCCCGCATAGCTGCCGCGGCTACACCATAAGGTAAGGTTTAACCCCAAGTGCAGCTACCGCACATCGCTTTTCGCCGTCATCTTGAGCGAGGGGAAGGACCCCGCATTGTCGCTGCGGCGACACCTCAAGGCAGACGACAAATCCACCACTCAAACCCTCAAACCCCCTTCAACAACTCCCGCGCAATCACAATCCGCTGAATCTCACTCGTCCCTTCCCCAATCGTACAAAGCTTCACATCCCGGTAAAACTTCTCCGCCGGGTAGTCTTTGATAAACCCGTACCCCCCATGAATCTGCACGCCCTCATCGCAGATCCGGCACG
>CAXUDC010000005.1:0-7689 GCA_964249685.1 uncultured Acidobacteriaceae bacterium | reverse complement strand
TTGATAAACCCGTACCCCCCATGAATCTGCACGCCCTCATCGCAGATCCGGCACGCCACCTCGCTCGCATACAGCTTCGCCATCGCCGATTCGCGCGTCACCTTCATCCCCGCATCCTTCATCTGCGCCGCGCGCATCGTCAGCAGCCACGCCGCGTCCAGCTCTGTCGCCATCGTCGCCAGCTTGAACTGGATCGCCTGAAACTCACTGATCGCCTTGCCGAACTGCCGCCGTTCGGTCGCATACTTCATCGCCGCATCCAGCGCCCCACGCGCAATCCCCAGGCTCAGCGCCGCAATCGAGATCCGTCCGCCATCCAGCACCCGCATCGCATCCTTGAAGCCCTCACCCTCCACCCCCACCAGGTTCTCCGCCGGAATCAAGCAGTCCTCAAAGATCAACTCCGCCGTATCGCTCGCCCGCAGCCCCAGCTTGTTTTCCTTCTTGCCGCTCTTGAATCCCGGCGTCCCCCGCTCGATCACAAACCCCGAGATCCCCCCACGCGTGCCCTTCTCGCGATCCGTCACCGCCAGCACCAGCGCGCAATCCGCATAGCTGCCGTTGGTAATAAAGATCTTCCCACCGTTCAGCACCCAGCCCTCACCCCGCCGCACCGCCGTCGTCCGCATCCCGGCCGCGTCCGACCCAGACCCCGGCTCGGTCAGCCCCCACGCCCCCAGCCATTGCCCGCTCGCCAGCTTCGTCACATACTTCTGCCGCTGCGCATCGTTGCCCGCCAGCATAAGGTGGTTCGTACACAGCGAGTTGTGCGAAGCCACAATAATCCCCACGCTCCCATCCACGCGCGACAGCTCCTCGACCGCCGTCACATACTCCACATACCCCATCCCCGCCCCGCCCAGCGACTCCGGAAAGATCACGCCCATCAGCCCCATCTCGCCCATCTGCTTCACGACCGCATGCGGAAACGTCCCATGCTCGTCCCACTCCGAAACATGCGGCGCAATCTCCGTCCGTGCAAACTCCCTCACCGCCACCCGCAACGCTTCCTGCTCTTCGTTCAACCCAAACCGCATAGCGCAACTCCCATAACCAAAATCAATACCCCCATCACCATAACGAATACAAACAAAAACATGCAAGTTCCCCACCCTCGCCCGTTCACAGCACAACAGGGGTGCCCCATGATCAACTGAGCCGAAGGCGAAGTTTATCGTGGGCGCAGTCACTTTCTTCATCAACCGGGAACAAATCCCCTCGTGTCCCGGTCTAAGTCCCACAGGCCCACCAATCAGGAGTCCCCTATGCGCGTCGCTCACCTCACCCCCTTCCTCCTCCTCACCACCCTACCCGCCCAGCAACCTCCCCGCCCCACCCAAACCAGGCAGCTCCCCATCACCCACGTAGCCCTCTACAAAAACGGCGTAGGCTTCTTCGAGCACGCCGGCCGCGTCTCCGGCGATCAAGCCGTCACCATCGACTTCACCTCCGCCCAGCTCAACGACGTCCTCCAGTCCCTCACCGCCATCGATCTCGGCGGCGGCCGCATCTCCGGCGCCGGCTACAACTCCACCACACCCCTCGAGCAACAACTCAAAACCCTCCCCCTCGGCCTCTCCGACGACCCCTCCGACATCGACTTCTACAACGCCATCCGCGGCGCCCGCATAGCCATCCAGGGAGCAGGCCTCGCCATCACCGGCCGCCTCCTCTCCATCGACCTCCGCCCCGAAGTAAAGAAAGCCGAAGCCGACACCAGCACCCAGGCTGACCGCCGCTTCCTCACCGTAGTCTCGGACACCGGCCAGGTCCGCACCATCGAACTCACCCAGGGCGTCTCCGTCACCCTCGTCGACACCGCCCTCCACACCGACGTCACCCGCTACCTCGAGCTCATCGCGAACGCCCGCAACCAGGGCCTCCGCCACCTCACCCTGCTCGACCGCGGCACCGGCGCACGCGACCTCCGCGTCTCCTACATCTCCGAGGTCCCCGTCTGGAAATCCACCTACCGCATCCTCTTCACGGACAAGAAAGCACCGCAGGCCACCCTCCAGGGCTGGTCCGTAGTTGACAACACCACCGGCTCCGACTGGATCGACGTCCACCTCGACCTCATCGCCGGCGCCCCGCAATCCTTCATCCAGCCCCTCAGCACCCCCTACTACACCCGCCGCGTAGAAGTCCCGCTTCCCCAGGAAGCCCAGATGCAGCCCCAAACCTTCGAATCAGGCGACACCATCGATGCGGACAAGGTCAGCGATTTACCTGTCGATGGGCGTGCCTATGCCAAGGCAGATCGCTTCTCCGGCGGCGGTCTCGTACAGCTCGGCAAAGGCATGGCGGGTGGCGTCGCCGGCGGTGTCTATGGGGGTAGCGGAAGCGGTCCTGCCGTAAGCGTAAGGGCTGCCGCACCCATAATGGCTACACCCCCACCCCCCATCGACTACGCCGACGCCGCTACCACCTCCCTCACCCCGCAAACCACCACCCAGGCCTTCGACGACTTCTTCCAGTACTCCCTCACCGACCCCATCACCATCCGCAAAAACGAGTCCGCCCTCGTCCCCATCCTCCAAACCAAACTTCCTATCGAGCGCGTCACCCTCTGGTCCGTCCAGCAGCCGCAAGCCCTCCGCGCCCTCTGGATCACCAACGCCAGCAATCTAACCCTCGACCGCGGCTCCTTCTCCATCGTAGAAAACGGCGCCTTCGGTGGCGAAGGCCTCCTCGACCCCATCCACCCCAACGAGCGGCGCCTCCTCTCCTACGCCGCCGACCAGGCCGTGCGCGTCACCCCCGGCCGCGACGACAACGCCCGCACCGTCACCCAGATCCGCATCCAGAACGGCGTCCTCCGCCAATCCATCACCTACGTCGAAGAACGCAGCTACACCATCCGCAACGCCGCCCCCGAGCCCCGCACCGTCGTCCTCGAGTCCCCCGTCCTCCCTGGCTACACCCTGGACAGCGCTGCAAAGCCAGAGGAAACCACCCCCACCGCCTACCGCTTCAAGCTCCTCGCCCAGCCGAACGTGCCTCTCACTCTAAAAGTTGCCCAGCGCAAAACCGGCTACGAGTCCTTCCGCCTCGTTGACCGCAACGAGGACCAGCTCCTCCTCCTACTGCGCAACGCCCACGCCTCTTCCGCCCTCCTCGCCCAGCTCCAACCCATCTTCGACGCCCACCACGCCGTCCTCGCGCTCGACCAGCAGATCGCCGACCGCCAGGCCGAGATCAACACCATCACCGCCGACCAGAACCGCCTCCGCGAGAACATGAAAGCCCTCAAAGGCTCCCCCGAGGAGCGCGCCCTGCTCACCCGCTACACCGGCGAGCTCAACACCCAGGAAGACTCTCTCGCCCGCCTCACCCGCGAGCAAACCGACCTCCGCGCCAGACGCACCACCGCCGACCAGGACTTCCAAACCAGACTAACCTCCCTGAAAATCGAAGAAACCCTATAAGCACCGCATACCGGGTGCCCCATTCATCGCAGCCTCACCGCGATGAGTGACAATATTCCCAAAACTGCCCACACCGCAATCCCTGCCCTATACTGTCTCAACATGCTCTGCCGCATCTGCGCCAGCCCCAACGTCACCAAACTCTACCTCGTCCACGACTACCAGATCTGGCGCTGCGCCCGCTGCGGCTTCGGCCAGGTCGACGTCACCCCCGCAGAGCTCACCACCTTCTACGACCGTGCCTACTTCCAGGGCGAGCGCGCCTCCTTCGCCCAGGAAGCCGGCCAGCCCATAGAGCCCTCGCACGCCCTCTGGTTCGAAACCCAGCTCGCCAAACTCCCCCGCTCCAGCCACAAAAGCGTCCTCGACATCGGCCCCGGCGTTAGCGCCGCCTTCGGCCAGTACCTCCGCCAGCACTACCCCGACTGGACCTACGAAGCCATCGAAATCTCCGACTTCGCCACCAGCGAGATCCGCGCTCGCGGCTACACCGTCCATCACGGTCGCTGCGCCGACCCTGCCATCCAGGACCTCTGCCGCAACCGCTTCGACCTCATCGTCGGCACCGAGGTCATCGAGCACGACCCCGAGCCCCACGCCTTCATCGCCGCCGTCCACACCATGCTCAAGCCCGGTGGCCGCTGCGCCTTTACCACCGGCAACCTCAATGGCCGCATAGCCCGCAGGCAAAAAGCCGCCTGATACTACCTCGATCCCCCCGCCCACGTCAGCTTCTTCACCCCCACCGCCGCAAAATCCTCTTCGAGCAGGAAGGCTTCGAGCGCATCGGCAACTTCCGCGCGGGCTTCCGTTACTACGACCTCAAGCTCAAATACCACATCCCCGGCACGCTGCTCATCCCGCACCTCCTCTCGCTCCCTACCGGCATGACCATCAGCGCCCACCGCAAACCCACACCCGGGTTGAAGGGTGCCCCATTCATCGCAGCCTCACCGCGATGAGTGGGAAGACTCCTCAATTCCCACCCGCCACCTACCGCGTCCCCACCGTAGTCCGAGGATAATACCCACTCCGCGTCCGCACATCCAGCCTTCCCAGCCCTTTCTCCTTCGCCTCCACATGTACCAGCCGGTACCCCCCCTTGCTCGGCGGGTTCGTCGACCGGTACGAAATCGTGTACTGCGACCGGATATCCGCCGCCACCTGCGCCGCAATCGCATCCACTTCCTTCACACTCCTCGGAAAGTAGCTCTCCCCGCCCGTCTGCTGCGCAATCGTCTCCAGCACCTTCCGCGCATGCCGGCTCTCGCGCTTGTCGATATCGTCCCCAAACAGCAGCCCCACGCAGTAAATCACCGGTCCATCCAGGTCCTGGATTCGCCGGATCGCCTGCTCCAGCGTCGCGCTCGAGGCATTATCCTCCCCATCCGTTATCACGATCAACACCTGCTTCGTATTCCTGGCGCTCTTCGTCAGGTAGTCGGCCGACGCTACCAGCGCGTCATACGCCGCCGTCGCCCCCGCCGGCTTAATATAGCTCAGCCCCTGCTCCAGCTTTTCAATCGAGCTCGTAAACTCCTGGTCCAGCATCGGTTCGTTGCTGAAGTCGACCAGAAACTCCTCATCTTTCGGGTTCGACAGCTTCACCAGGTCGATCGCCGCCTTCTCCACCGCCTGCAGCTTGTCGTACATGCTGCCCGAGTTGTCGATCAGCAACCCAACTGACACCGGCAGATCCTCGTGCCGAAAGCTGTTGATCACCTGCGGCACGCCGTCCTCGTACACATGAAACGCGTCCTGGTTCAGCGTCTGGATATTCCTCCCGCTGCCATCGATCACCGACGCGTTCAGCCGCACCTCGTACGCGTCCTGCGTCAGCGTATAGCGTCCATTGCCGGCCTTGGTCACGTCCCCGGTCGTCTTGCCGCCGTCTGCCGGCACCACCCCCACCACGGGGTCGGCGTCGGGCGAAGGCATCGGGTCACGGTCCACGGTCAGCGGCAGCGGCACACGCGGCGTCGTCTGCGCCCCAGCCATCCCCATCCACAACAATCCCACACAAAAAACGCTACTGCGAAGGCGCATAGTACCCCTGGCGAAAGTGCACCGACAGCGTCGGCAGGCCCGCCGGCTGCACCAGTCGCACCTTCAATTTACGCCAATTCCCATCCTTTTTCATGTCCGACGGCCGGTATCCCACCACGTACTCGTTCCTGAGCTCCTGGCTGATCCTCGACGCGATATCCCCCATATCCTCCGAGTTCGTCACCTTGAACATCCGCCCGCCCGTCATCTCCGAAATATCCGTCAGCAGAATCGGCCCCAACTCCTCCTCGCTCGTCGGCGCATAGCTGTCGAAGATCCCGATCGAGTAGATTTGTACATCGCTCTCCCGCACCACGCGCCGCAGCTCGTTCTCGCTGTAACGGCTCCGGTTATCCCCGCCGTCCGAGATAATCAGCAGCGCCTTCCGCTCATACTTCGCCTGCTTCAGCTTGTTGATCCCCAGGTATACCGCGTCGATCAGCGCCGTCCGGTTTTCCGGCTTCAGCATCACCATCCGCGCCTCCACGTCGTCCACGTCGGAGGTATAGTCCACAATCACGGCTGGCTTGTCGTTGAACGCCACCACAAAAAACTCATCCGCCGGGTTCGAAGTCCGCAGAAACTCACTCAACGCCTTGCGCGCCCGCACAAACTTCGTCTGCATGCTGCCGCTCAGGTCGAACACGATCCCGATTGTCACCGGCGCGTCTTCGGTCGAAAACGTCTTGATCGTCTGCCCCAGGTTGTTGTCGTAGATCTCAAAGTTTGGCGCTTCCAGTCCCGTCACCAGCCGGTTCATTGGGTCCGTCACCGTCATCGGCACCAGCACCAGGTTCGCCTCCACCTTGATCCGCGGCGTCCTGAGACCAGGCGCCTCAACCCCGACATCCGGACTCTTGGTAACAATCTTGTTCGGCGTATGCACCTGGTCCAGCGGATTCTCCTGCGCGCCACAAATCCCCACCGCCACCATAAACCCCACGCTCGCCGCGATCACCCTGGTCATAAAGGCCCTGTTCCTACTGACAACTAAAAAAACTACCAAACTAAAAACTCCCGAAATCAAGCCTTAAGCTGAAAGCTGAAAACGACCCCCAGCCACTACACTATTCTCACAACAAAACAAAATCACCACACCCGCAGCTTACACCCGTACCCGCGTCTGCGGTCCGCCCGTGTTCATCCAAGGAACAATCCATCCACGCCCCATCAAAATCCGCGCAAGTCTTCTTCATCCTCACCTGCGCCGTCGCCGGCATGGCCATCCTGCTCGCCCTGCGCCCGCAGCTCGGCCACGACCAGCTCTGGCACCTCCTCGCCGCCAACCGCACCCTCGCCAGCCCCGGCTGGCACGGCGGCCTCGACCCCTACGGACCCCTCTACTTCGAATCCAACCCACCGCTCGCCCTCTGGCTCGCCGCTCTGTCCGACGGCATCGCCCACCTCCTCCACCTGCCCCTCACCCTCACCTTCAAGACGCTCGTCTGCCTCCTCGCCGCCCTCTCCGCCTCCGTGGGCACCGCGCTCCTCGGCCAGCTCCGCCCCGTCCTCACCCCGGCCAACCGCTGGTTCCTCGCCTTCGCCTTCCTCGTCCTCTTCGCCGCCGCCCCCGCGCGCGACTTCGGCCAGCGCGACCACCTCCTCGCCCTCCTCGTCCTCCCCTACCTCGTCACCGCCGCCCTCCACGCCGTCGGCAACCCCGTCTCCCAGCCCTGGCGACTCGCCTTCACCCTCGCCGCCGCCCTCGGCATCGCGCTCAAGCCCCATCAAGCCCTCCTAGCCCTCGCCGTCGAGCTTACCCTCCTCGTCCTCTGCCGCCGCCCTCGCCTCCTCCAGTCGGGCGTCTTCCTCCTCTGCGCCACCCTCTACTCTGCCGCCATCCGCAGCTTCGCCCCCACCTGGTTCACGGACATCCTCCCCCTCCTGCGCGACACCTACTGGGCCTTCGGCTCCCTGTCCCTCCCCCAGCTCCTCGCCCAATCCCTCCAGCTCGACTTCCTCGCCGTCCTCGCCCTGACCGTCTACTTCGTCCAGCGCAACCGCCGGCGCTCGCCCCTCACCCTGATCCTGCTCGCAGCCGGCACCGCCGCCTTCGCTGCCTATCTCCTCCAGGGCACCGGCTGGTACTACCAGCAGCTGCCAGCCCTGAGCCTCTTCGGCCTCGCCCTCGCGTTCGAGCTCATCGACCTCGCCCAGTACTACCCCCCCCCCCCCCCCCCCCCCGCCCCCCCCCCCCCCCCCCCCCCCCCCCCCC
>CAXUDC010000004.1:43851-49896 GCA_964249685.1 uncultured Acidobacteriaceae bacterium | reverse complement strand
TTCGACCCCACCTACGGCACCCCAGAGGACTTGGACCAGCTCGAGCGCGAAGCCACCGCCCAGCACCTCCGCCTCATCGTCGATCTCGCGGCCGACACTCCTCATGACCAGCTCCTCGCCACTGCCCGCTTCTGGCTCAGCCGCGGCGTCGCCGGGCTCCGCCTCGCCGGCGCAGTGTCCCCGCAGCTCCTGCGCGAACTCCGCGCCCTCGCCAGCCCCACCCGCATCCTCATCGCGGACACCCCAGCGGAGCCCGCCGTCGCAAGCCGTCACCCCACCCCGCGCGTCGTCCCGGAGCTCACCCTAAACCGCCACCTCACCGCCACGCAACCACTCACCCCGACGCTCCTGCGCGCCACCCTCGCCGCCGCCAACCCCCTCAGCGACCAGCCCAACCTCCCCCGCTCCCTCACCCGGCTCGGCGACGGAACCCACAACCTTGCGCTCGCCCGCATCGCCGCCGCCGCGCTCCTGCTCGGCCGCGGCGCCCCACTCCTCTACTTCGGCCAGGAGCTCGGCATGGCCGGCTCCGGCGACCCCACGCCCATGCAGTGGGGCCCCGCGCAGCCGTTCTCGACCGTCGCTCCCTGGATCCCCATGGGCCCCAATGCCACCACCGCCAACGTCCGCGCTGAGGACCCCGACCCAGACTCACTCCTCAACTGGTACCGCCAGCTCGCGAAGCTCCACCACGCCGAAGCCGCCATCCGCACCGGCACACTCGACCTTGTCCCCACCCCCAACCCAAACCTCGTCGCCTGGCTCCGCAAGCCCCACACCGCCGCGGCGCCCGCCGTCCTGGTCGTCGTCAACCTCTCCCCCTACGCTATCGTCACGCCGCTGTCGACCCTGCTCCCCACGCACACCGGCTCCCTGAAGCTCCTCGCCAGGTCCTCGCCCGACCCCGACCCCCAGACCCCCGCCATCCAGCTGGAGCCCTACGGCGTCTACATCGCCGAGTTGCCCAACCGCCCCGGCCTTGAAACCATCGTCCTCCCCACACGCCAACGTGCAAGTACGCGACGCTGATCAGTCCTGTTCTTGATAGCATGTGTCCATGCAAGTCTTTGCAGAGGTTGACGAAGCCGGCCGCATCACTCTTCCGCCCGTCATGGCGGAAGCCCTGCGCCTGCTGCCCGGAACGCACATAAGGGTAGAGCAGGTGGGCAACAGCGTGACGCTTCTCGGCCCCGCCGACCCAGCTGCCGCTTTAGACGATGAAGAGCTGGAGCCGGAACTGCGCTGGGAGAATGGCTGGCCCGTCTTCCATCTCAAGTCCCAGGCACCCGTCGACGTCGTGGAGTGGATTCGAGAAGACCGCGACGAACGGGATCGGCATATCTCCGCAGGTTTTATGGATGACGGACCCAAGGATCAATGAAGTTCGTCGACAGCTCCATCATCGTCGCGGCCTCCACCCCCAGCGATCCGCGCTGCGAGGCTTGTATCCGGACCATCCGCACCTTTGCCGGCCAGATCGCCTGTTCCATCCACTCATTTGCAGAGGTATATGCAACACTTTCGGGCAGGCCCAGGCCCTTGAAGATGAGCCCCAAGGCCGCCGCCCAGGTCGTCCGCCACGCACAAAGGACCTTCACCGTCGTATCTTTGTCGGCCGCGGAGTACCTGGCGACCATCGACCGGCTCACTCTCAGGGGCCACAGCGGCGGCATCGTCTATGACGCGCTCCTGGTGGCGTGCGCGCGCAAGATTGACGCCGAACTGATCTACACCCTCAATCCATCCGACTTCCTCACCGTCGCCCCCGATCTCGCCGCGCGCATCGTTGCCCTCTGAGCCCTCCCCCAAAAGTACCCCCGGCAATCCCCCGCACGTTCACTCCTGCGCGCCCCTGCCTTTGCTAGGATGGACCTCTAAACCAAACAGAGGGCACCTCCCACTCATGATTCCCCAGAAGATTCGCAAGGCCGTCTTTCCCGCCGCCGGCATGGGCACCCGCTTCCTTCCCGCCACCAAGGCCACCCCCAAGGAAATGCTCTGCCTCGTCGACAAGCCGCTCATCCAGTACGGCGTCGAAGAGGCCGTAGCCGCCGGCTGCACCGAGATCATCATCGTCACCTCGCGCGGCAAGTCGACCATGGAAGATCATTTCGACAGCGCCCCCGAGCTCGAGGCCTCGCTCGCCGCCAAGAACAAGACCGCGCTGCTTGAGATCGCCCGGTCGGTCGCGAAGCTCGCCAAGATCACCTTCACCCGCCAGCCCGAGCCCCTGGGCCTCGGCCACGCCGTGTTGATGGCAAAAGAGATCGTCGGCAACGAGCCCTTCGCCGTCCTGTTGCCGGACGACATTGTCGACGCCGACATCTCCTGCATGAAGCAGATGGTCGAGGCCTTCAACGAGACCGGCGGCTGCTCCATCCTGGGCTCAGAAGTCGTCGAAGGCGATGCGATCTCCGCCTACGGCTGCCTCGACTGCACCCCGGACGCGAAGAACCCGCGCCTGCTCGACGTCAAGGACATGGTCGAAAAGCCCAAGCCCGGCACGCAGCCCAGCCAGAACGCCATCATCGGCCGCTACATTCTCACCCCGCGCATTTTTGAAATGATTGAAGGCATCACCCCCGGCGCCGGCGGCGAACTCCAGCTCACCGACGCCATCAAGGCCCTGCTGCAGTACGAAAAGGTCTACGGCTTCAGCTACATCGGCAAGCGCCACGACGCCGGCGACAAGCAAGGCTTCCTCCGCGCCACGGTCGAACTAGGCCTCAAGCACCCCCAGCTAGGCCCAGACCTCCGCACCTGGCTAAAAGCCTTCCCCCTCTAAGCTGGGAGCTACAACCGGGTGCCCCATTCATCGCAGTTTCACCGCGATGAGTGGGGTTTCTCCCTGCCCTCCAACACCCTCCGTCACCGAAGGCCCATCTTCCAAGATCAACCACTCACTCTCCCCACCATCAGGGTGCCCCATGATCAATCGAGCCGAAGGCAAGATTTATCGTGGGGTGCGTCACTCCACTCTCACCAACCCGCACGAACCGCCGTCCCCGAACCTCATACTCCCCCCCCAGCACCCGTCCAATCGCCTCCGCATACCCGTCGTGCTCCTCCACCAGAATCCTCTCCGAAAGCGCTTCCGCCGTATCGCCATCTAGCACCGGCACCACCCGCTGCAGCACAATGCAGCCATGATCCACCTGCTCATCCACAAAATGCACCGTACACCCCGCCACTTTCACCCCCGCCTCGAGCGCCTGCCCTTGCGCATCGAGCCCAGGAAATGCCGGCAGCAGGCTCGGATGCACGTTCAAGATCCGCTGCGGAAACGCCGCCACAAACTCAGCCGAGATAATTCGCATATACCCCGCCAGGCAGACCAGGTCCACCCGGGACTCCTTGAGTGCAGCGACCAAAGCAGCATCCCGCTCCGCCACCTTCTTCGCCTCCACCACGCCCGTGCAAATCCCAAGCTCCCGAGCCGCCATTAATCCCGGCGCATCGGCCTTGTTCGAAAGCACCACCGCGATCTCCACCCCCAGCAGTCTTCCATCTGCAATCGCCTGGTGAATCGCAAGAAAATTAGACCCCCGCCCCGAAAGTAAAATTCCCAGCCTCTTCATTGTTCCTCCCACACTGAGCGAGAGCAGAACGCAGAGGACGTAGAGGTTATCGCGGAGGACCGCAGAGGAAACTCAGCGACCTTCGCGATATCCTCCGCGACCCTCTGCGTTGAAGCTTTCGCTTGCAGCCCGAACCTTCTTATTAGGATAGACCCATGCCCACCTTCGACCAGCTTGCCAACACCGCCAGCGTCCTCGGCTTCGCCATCGGCCTACCCACCATCCTGGCCACTTACTACCAGTCCTGGAAGGCCCGCAAGGAAGCGACCAACCTCCGCGAAGGCCTCCTCTACAGCGAGCACTGCCTGGAGTTCGTCCTCGACGACGGCGAAATCATCAACCTGGTCCCGCTCCAGACCCTGCACAGCCTCCCCAAGCCCGGCGATCTCGTCCTGCTCCCCGGCACCGGCAAGGTAGGCAGCGCCGGCGGCCAGAATCAAGACGCGCTGCTCTACAGCGCCTACCGGATCGAGCGCCTTGAGCACCTCTACACCCGCGTCGACACCCCCAAAGCTCTCCCCCGCCAGGCCCGCCTCGCCAAGGCCGTAGCCCACGTAGAGCCCGTCACCAGCCCCAGCGTGCTACTCGGCTGAGCGCTAGAGCTCACTTGGAGAGGCTGGTAAGCGCCTCGCTCACTGCTGCATACACCAAGGGGAGCGTATCGTGAATAAGATCCCAGACAATCTGATCATCCACATCGTCATACTCGTGACGCAGAAAGTTCCCCATGCCTCGCAGTTGTCGCCAATCGACAGAAGGACAGAGTATCGCAAGCTCCGGTCCGAGACGGAACACAGCTTCTGTCAGAATTTGTAACTCTCGTTCCACCGCATGCCTGGTCTTACGGTCGCTCTCATAAGCGGCAAAACCGATGCCTGCCAAATGGTTCCGGATTGCCTCGGTCGCATCGAGAATATCTTCGAAGTAAGTCCTTCTCGTTCTAATAGACATGGACAACTGCCTCATCTGCATCGGGCCGGAACTCACGGCGGATGTGCCTGGCAGAACTTAGGTGCGCCTTGGTTCCAAGAAGCTCAGAGACACGTTGCTCGCAATCGTAGGCGACCAGAAGATGCCGGCCTTCCGACTCATCGTAATCAAACAGCAGATCAACATCAGAATCTGCATTGTCTTCGCCGCGTGCTACGGAGCCGAACAGCCGGAGATGCATGAGCCCGCCGGCCTTCAGCTCCGCCTCATGCTCCCGCAAAATCTCGACAACGCGCTCTTTGTCCATAGCTCCACTCTGCCAGAACCGACGCTGATTGTACACATGCTTACTGGTAAGCACGGCCCGTCAAATAGCGAAGTCAGAGGCTTCCGTCGCCTTACTCTTTGTTCCAGACTGTAAGCATGGTACGTCCCACAGGTAGGTCCACACTCCGGATCTCCGGTTTATCAGAGTAAGTCTCGGCTATGTCACATCCCGGCCCACGCAGAGAAACTCGATGAGTTCAGCCAAGTCGGCGTCATCCATGTGTAAGGCTGTTTGTCGACCCATTACACTTCTTCGATCGCCCTAGTTGTAAACAACCTTCCGCGACCCGCGGCTTACAATCCGCCCCATCACCAAGTGCTTCTCGTTCGCCCGGTTCAGAATCGCCTTTACCTTCTTGCACTGCTCGGCCGGGATTACCGCGATCAGCCCGATGCCCATGTTGAATGTCCGGAACATCTCGTCCTGCTCCACATTGCCGAGCTCCTGCATGTGCGTAAACAGCGGCGGAACCTCCCAGCTCCCCAGGTCGACGATCGCGTCCAGGCCCTTGGGCAGGATACGCGGCAGGTTCTCCGTAATGCCGCCGCCGGTGATGTGCGCCATGCCGTTCACCAGGCCGGGCGTTGTAAGCTTTTTGATGACAGACAGATAGCTGCGATGCGTCCGCATCAGCGCCGCGCCGGTCTTGTCCTTCAGCTCGTTCACGTAGTGGTCCGGGCCGTAGTTCGCTACCTCGAACAGCAGCTTGCGAGCGAGCGAGTAGCCATTCGTATGCAGCCCGTTCGAGGGCAGGCCCAGCAGCACGTCGCCCGGCTCGATCTTCTCTCCCGTAATGATGTTCGGCCGGTTGACGGCGCCCACGATCGTGCCCGCCAGGTCGTACTCGCCGTCCGCGTAGAAGCCCGGCATCTGCGCCGTCTCGCCTCCGATGAGCGCGCAGCCGTTGGCCCGGCAGGCCTCGGAAATACCCCGCACGACCGTCTCGACCACGTCGTTTTCGAGCCGCCCCGTCGCCAGGTAGTCCAGGAAGAACAGCGGGGTCGCGCCCTGCACCGCGATGTCGTTCACGCAGTGGTTCACCAGGTCCGCGCCCACCGTGTGGTGCACGCCCAGCTCGAAGGCCACCTTCAGCTTCGTCCCCACACCATCGGCGGAGCTCACCAACACCGGCTCCGGGTACTTGGCCAGGTCGAGCGCGAACAAGCCGCCAAACCCGCCGATCTCGCTCAGCACCTGCTTGTTGAAGGT
>CAXUDC010000004.1:33532-43751 GCA_964249685.1 uncultured Acidobacteriaceae bacterium | reverse complement strand
GCGCGAACAAGCCGCCAAACCCGCCGATCTCGCTCAGCACCTGCTTGTTGAAGGTCTTGCGCGCGAGCATCTTGATGCGCTGCTTGGCGCGGTCGCCTTCGGTAATGTCGACCCCTGCGTCGGCATAGGAAACGGAGATCTTCTCCGGCGTCTGGTCGTCTGGGGCGCGTTCATCCGGCACGTCTGTCTCCTGGCGGTCCTTTGTGCGAAGGAAATCCAAGTCTAGCAGGCCCCTTTTCCACGCATTGTGAATCTAGGCAAAAGCTCAACACAGAGAACACAGTGATCTCTGTGCGCTTTTCTCCGTGTTCTCTGTGTTAAGTTCTTATGCCGGACTACCACATCCTCAACCCGCTAAACTAGCCCCATGCGTCCCATGCAGAACTCCCGCGCCCTCCAGCTCCGCGCCGCCGGCCTGTTGCCCGGCGGGGTCGATTCCCCCGTCCGCGCCTTCCGCGCCGTCGGCGGCGACCCACCCTTCGTCGAGCGCGCCGAGGGCGCCTACTTGTGGGACGTCGACGGCAACCGCTACCTCGACTGCTTTGGCTCCTGGGGCCCCATGATCCTCGGCCACGCCTTTCCGCCGGCGGTCGAGGCCATCGAGCGCGCCGCGCGCAACTCGGCCAGCTTCGGCGCCTCGCACCGCGGCGAAGGCGACCTCGCCGAGCTCGTCCGGCACTGCTTTCCGTCAGTCGAGCGGCTCAGGTTCGTCTCCTCCGGGACCGAGGCCTGCATGTCGGCCATTCGGCTGGCGCGTGGCTTTACCGGCCGCAAGTTCATCGTCAAGTTCGAGGGCTGCTACCACGGCCACGCCGACGCGCTGCTGGTCAAGGCGGGGTCGGGCATTGCCACGCTCGGCATCCCGGGCTCGGCCGGCGTGCCGGAAGAGACCGCGATGCATACGCTCGCGCTGCCCTACAACGACCTGTCCGCCGTCGAGGCAGCCTTCGCTAAGTACCCGGACCAGATCGCCTGCATCATCGTCGAGCCGGTCGTCGGCAACGCTGGCACCATCCTGCCTGCGCTCGGCTATCTTGAAGGCCTGCAGGCACTTACACGGCAGCACGGGGCGCTCCTGATCCTCGACGAGGTCATGACCGGCTTCCGGCTCTCGCTCGGCGGCGCGCAGCAGCTGTTCGGCATCACGCCTGATTTGACCACCATGGGCAAGATCCTGGGCGGCGGGCTGCCCTGCGGCGCGTTCGGCGGGCGCGCGGACGTGATGGAGTTCCTCGCGCCGCTCGGGCCCGTCTACCAGGCCGGCACGCTGAGCGGCAACCCGCTCGCGATGGCCGCCGGCATGGCCACGCTCGGGCACCTGGTCGCTCACGAGGCGGAGGTCTACGAGGGCCTCGCCCGCACCACGCAGGCCCTCGCGGATGGCGTCGCGGAGATCGCCCGCGAGCGCGGCGTGCAGCTTACGACCAACCGCATCGGCTCCATGTTTACGTGGTTCTTCACGGGGTCTCAGGTTATGGACTTCACCACCGCAGCCACCTCCGATAGCGAAGCCTTCGGGCACTTTCACCTCGGCATGATGGATGCCGGCGTGTGGCTGCCGCCTTCGCAGTATGAGGCTGCCTTTATTTCCGCCGCGCACGGGCCGGTCGAGATTCAGCTCGCGCTGGACGCAGCTAGAACTGCTTTCTAGCCCGAGCCTGGATCGTCCGGCCCGGGCTCTTCCGAGCCGGGTTCGCGGTTCGGACGCATCTGCAGCAGTTCACCCTTGTGGTAGGTCGCCACGGTCCCATCGGAGAAGCCCACGAAGACGGAGTCTCCGTCGATCCGGTCCAACGTCACAATCTCGATCTCTGCCTTCTCACCCATGGGCCCCTCTATGTGGATAAGATGCGGCTTGCAGGAACGGCGTTCGCGCGTCGAGTCTACTTTACAAAAAAGTCAGGTGCGCCTGACATTTATAAAGCGCACATGACACCTGAAGGAGCGTTTGGCGTGCAAAAGCGTGTTTTGGCATACCACTAGTGGGCAGGTTTATCAAAGGCGCAGGCGGCCCGTGGAGAGAAGTAGTAGCTCGCCTCCATGTCCTCGAGCAGGGTTTATACCCTCGAGTAAGTCGGTTACAGGTGGTAGTAGTGGTCCGCGCCGAGGACGAGGACGAGCGTGATGGCGGCGATGGCGATCTCGCCGATGGCACCTACGAGGAAAGGCTTGATGCCTAGCTTCATCAGGTCTTTGAAGTTGGTGCGGAGGCCTACGCCGGCGAAGGTCAGCAGGAACGCCCAGCGGCTCAGGTTGCCGAGTGCGGTGATCTGGGGGCGGGTGAAGCCGTATGGAATCGCTCCGGCCAGGTGCGGGTAGAGCCTGGGGTCGAGCGTGCCGAGCGTGGCTACGAACGAGATGAAGAGGAAGCCGAGGACGAACTTGGGGAACTTCTTCCAGAGGAACGCGCCCTTGTGCTCGATGACCGCGGCCTGGCCCTTGCGGGCCCAATAGAGCGCGTAGCCGAGCACGACGAAGCCGATGCAGGCGTTGCGGCAGGTCTTGGCGAGCACGGCGAACTTGCCGGCGGCGTCGGAGTAGAGGGCGCCGGCGGCAGTGGCCTCGGCGGTGTTGTCGACGGCGAGACCGGTCCAGAGGCCGTAGGCGTGGTCGGACATGTGGAGCGTGTGGCCGACCAGTGGGAAGAACACGAGCGAGATGGCGCCGAGCGCGAGGATGGCGGCGATGGCGACTGACGAGTCTTCTTCGTCGGCGTCGATGGCGCCCTGGGTGGCGATGATGGCGGAGACGCCGCAGACGCTCGAGCCGACGGCTAAGAGCGAGACGAGCTTGGGCGGGAGCTGCAAGGCGCGGCCCAGGTAGGTCATGAAGGTAAGGGCGAGCAACAGTTCGATAAAGATCAAAAGGAAGCTGAGGCCGCTGAGGTGGAGGACGTCGCCGAGGATAAAGCGCGCGCCGAGCAGGATGATGCCGGCCTTAAGCCAGAACTCGTAGGTGGCAACGCCGGCGCGGAAGATGCGCGGGAGCCCGACGGTGTTGGCGATGAGGACACCGAGGAGGATGGCCCAGAGGACGTACTCGACGTTGGGCAGGATGAGGTGATGGGCCTTGGCGTAACGGGCTATCGACTGCTCGATGAACTTGCCCGCATAGCCTACGACGAAGAGCAACGCGATGCCGGGCAGAAGGCCGAGGAGGCCGTGAGCGTTGGCGTCGTCGCGATCTCGCTTGAGGGGCAGGGGTAGGGTGGTGCTGGATGCCATGGGGGTCTCCTTACCAAGTGACGGAGTGGATGAGGTTGGTGCGGACCAGCAGGGCCAGCGCGAGCGAGAGGATAACGGCCCAGACGTCGAGCGAGAGGGAGAACTTCCTGGGGGCAGGCATGAAGTACTCCTATAGGTGCGGCACGGCTTGGTTTGGATGGGGGATGCTACGGGCTTAGAGCTAACAACAACAACGGACCGGCTGGGAGCCAGTCTGGATGCGGGCGGCGTGATTGGGCCTGCGCTGCATGAGTGTTCGTTAGATGTATCACGAAGGGGGTGGGTGCGGCAAGTTTTTTGAGTTAATAAGCGAGTGCGAGAAGCAGATCTCTGCGGGAGAAAGCGCGTAAGGGGGCGTCGCGGTGACAAAGAGGCCGGGCAGGGAGCGGGGATTGCATCTGATTGGAGATGAAGAGCTGGTGGATGTTGAGTCTGGTGTTTTGTGCGGCTGGGCTGCGGGCCCAGGCGACGTGTGGCGCGTTGAAAGGGTTTGTGGTGCCGGCTTCGGCGATTGCGCTGCCTACACGCGGGGCGGTGGTGACGTCGGCTGCGCGCAAGGCCGACAAGGGGGTCCGGTATTGCAAGGTGAAAGGGGAGATTGCATCGATCGACCCGCGGGCACAGGCGATTCGCTTTGAGGTGAACGTGCCGGAGACCTGGAACGGCAAGGCGGTGCAGTATGGCGGGGGCGGGTTCGATGGGGCGCTGGTGACGGGGCTGGCGGTCCCGGAGGTCGGGGTGAAGGGCGCGCCGACGCCGCTCGAGCGAGGGTTTGCGACGTTCGGCGGGGACTCCGGGCATCACCACCACTACCTGTTTCTGCCGGACATCTACAATGAGCTGCATGCGCGTTTCGCGCTGAACGATGAGGAGCGGCTGAACTTCAACCATGACGGGTTGAAGAAGACGCATGATGCGGTGGTCGCGGTGCTTGCGCGGACGAAGGGCAGCGCGCCAAAGCGGATGTACTTTCTGGGTGGGTCGACCGGCGGGCGCGAGGCCTACTTTGCGACGCAGCTCTGGCCGGCGGACTACGATGGCGTGCTGGGCGCGTTCGCGGCGTGGAACCAGGTGGAGCTGGACCTGGGGTTCATCCGCGCGGCGGAGGCCGAGTACCGTAGGGGCTCGAAGCTGACGCGGGGCTGGCTACCCAGGAGCAAGACGAAGCTGGTGGCGGCGAAGGTGATGGAGGCGTGCGATGCCGCGGATGGAGTGCGGGATGGCATCGTCTCGGACCCTGCTGCGTGCCGCTTCGACTTGACGTCGCTGGCCTGCGTGGCGGGAAGGGACGGGAAAGATTGCCTGACGGAGGGGCAGCTGCGGACCTTCGCGATCTTCGCTTCCGAGCAGCGGACGGCAATGCCGCTGAAGAATGGCGTGCAGTCGATGCCCGGGTACAACGTGCTGGCCGGAGCGGACCTGAACGGGTCGATGGGGCTGCTGCGGCACCCGCACCATCCGCCGCTGTATCCGCTGGGGTCGTTCTACTACGAGGTGGCGGATGGGGTGACGCGCTTCTTTCTTACCGGCGACCCGCGCTTCAATGCACTAACGCTCGACCCGGTGACGGGCGGCCAGTATGGCAACCGGCTGTTGGGGCAATCGAATGCGTCCGATGCGAGCGATGCGGATCTATCGGCGTTTGCGCGGCATGGGGGCAAGTTTTTAATGGTGCATGGGACTGCCGATACGACGATTCCCACGGGGGCCTCGGTGGAGTTTTACACGATGATGCAGGCGAAGATGGGGCAGGCGGCACTGGATGAGTTTGCGCGGTTTTACGTGGTGCCCGGGTTCGGGCATGGGCGCGGTGTGTTCGACGCGGGGTTCGACGCGCTGGGGGTGCTGGATGCGTGGGTGGAGGGTGGCGCTTCGCCGGTGGGATTGACGGTGCGGGACAATCATTCTGGACGGACGCGGCCGCTGTGTGAGTATCCGGGCTGGCCCAGGTATGTGGGTGGGGATGTGGATGCGGCGGGGAGTTTTGTTTGTGTGCGGGAGTGAAAGTACGTGCACGGACAGAATGGATAGAAAGGCGAGACCAGATTCATGAGTTTCTAGTATTCAGCTAAGCGGTTGGTGGGCTCGATGTTGGGTTGCAGGTGGGGGTGGCGGGCAGGGTCGTGGGATTCTGACTGGGTGAGGTAGGGTTCGGGGATGGTGGTGATGTCGTTGGTGCGCGTAACGCGGTAGTGGGGGCTGAGGATCTCGATGCCAGCCTGGTTGAAGCCGTCGAGAATGTTGCGGTTGAGGTCGCTGTAGATGAGCGCCATCTGGCTGGGCTGGGCGGTGTGCGCGTTGATCTGGTAGCGGACGTAGAAGTCGTCGAGCGCGGTCTGGAGAACGAAGGGGGCGGGGTCTTTGAGCAGGCCGGGGGTGCGGTCGGCGGCGGTGGTGAGGAGCTCGTGGACGCGGGGCCAGGGGATGTCGTAGCCAAGGGTGAGCTCGGTGTTGAGGATGAGCGGCTCGGTTGCGGTGGAACGGCTGTAGTTGACGATGTGCGCGCCCAGGACGAGGCCGTTGGGGATGGTGATGTCGACGTTCTTGATGGTGCGGACGTGGGTGGCGAGCAGCGTTTTTTCGATGACGTCGCCGGTGGTGTTGTCGATCTGGACGCGGTCGCCGATGCGGAACGCGCGCGTGTAGGTAAGCAGTATGCCCGCGACGACGTTGGCGATGGCCGACGACGAGCCGAGGGAAAGCAGCACGCCGAGGAAGATGGACACGCCGCGAAAGGCGGCGGAGTTCGACCCGGGCAGGTAGGGGAAGGCGACGACGAGGGCGAAGGCGAAGAGGAGGATTTCGCCAATGCGGTAGGTAGGCATGGCCCATTCCGGATAGAAGCCGGGCCAGACGATGGTGCCGCGGTCGATCTCGCGGAAGAGGAAGCGCGTAAGCTTCTGCGCCTGCAGGCTGAAGAAGCCGATGATGACCAGGACGAGCAGGCGCGGCAGGTAGCCGAGAAAGCCCCGCCAGCCGGCCGTGATGGGCGCAAGCACGTAGTGCACGAGCTCATACCCGAAGTGCCGCGTGGCCGCAAAGAACGAGAACACGAGCGGGATGAAGAAGTACAGCAGGATGATGGTAAGGGTGAAGCGCAGGACCTTGGCAAGCTGCAGCAGGAGATCGGTGATGCGCTCGCGCGAGAGGATTTCGAGTGACTGGATGCGGATGGGCTTGATGCGCGAGCCGCCACGCTCCGTGATGCCCCGGTAGATGCGCGGGAAGAGCAGGTGCATGAGCAGGAAAAGGACGAGCAGGATGGCGGTGGCGGCGGCGGCCTTGATGGCGCCGAGGGTAAGCGACTTGCCAGAGTTTTCGTCGCGCACCTTGAGAACGGCGGCGCGGAGCTTGGCGACGTGGTCGGCGGCGAGCGCCTGGCGGGTGCGGCCAATGTTGTCGAAGTCGGCGTCCTGATCGGTGACGCGGGTCAGGACTTCGTCGTCGCCGCCGAGGATGTCGGTGCCGTTTTCGTTTTCGACGGCCTTGATGTCATCCGGGGATTGCTGGGGGTCGGCAATGAAGAGCTGCAGCCTGCGGGTGAGCGCGGCGGCGCGGTCCGACGGCGCAAAGGGGCCGAGGGCGGCGGTGATGGGGAACAGGACGTCGTTGCCGGCGGTGACGTTGGCGGGGGTTGGGCGGGTGATGGGTGCGAGCTCGGAGATGGCCGCGGGTGCCGGGATGGCTGCGGGCGGTGCCTCGGCCGGCACCTGGGCGGGCAGCCACGCGGCCTGCAGAACTACAAGAAGCGCACCCATGCGCGCGGCGGCGGAAAGCATCCGTTGGACGACCATGGTCGCATTTTACCCGGCACGGGTGCTCGCCCGGCAGGTTGTTTGCCGGCTGCGGCGGCGGCATCCGCTTGGGGCGCTCGCGCGTATGCTTTGGAGTACCCGTATGCGGCCTGCCGGGCGCGCGGGGAGGAAGCGAAGGGCCAGAAGATGAAGCAGAGGATAGCAGTTGCAATCTTGGCGATGGGGATGATTGTTCCCGTCAGTGCACAGGTTTCCGCACACGGCAGCGCACGTGCAAGCGCAGGCGTGCCGCATGGCATGGCGGTACCGACGCAGTTGCTGGGCGGCGTCAACAGCGGGTCGGCGAAGGTGGGCCAGCAGGTGCTGGCGCGGACGGCGCAACCGAGCAAGCTGGCGGATGGCACGATGCTGCCGCCGGGGTCGCAGTTGATGGGGCACCTGACGGAGGTAAAGTCGTTGAGCGGCGGCAGCGGCGGGACGTCGTCGCTGAAGATGCTGTTCGACCAGGCGAAGACGCCGGACGGGCAGGTGAAGAAGATTACGAGCATGGTGCAGGGTGTGGGCCCGGCTGCCGGGACTACTTCAGGCGCGGGCAGTGCGGACGCGCAGAGCTCGCCGGCGTCGCAGGGCGGCAGTGGCGGCGGGTTGCTGGGGGGCGTGACGGGCGCGGTCGGCGGAGTGGTCAAGACAACCGGCTCGCTGCTGGGTGCGGTGACCGGGCTGCCCGGCGTGCTGCTCGACAGCACGGGCACGCTGCAGGAGAAGGGAAGCAATGTCGACCTGCCGGAGGGCACGCAGGTGACCGTTTCGGTCGCGGCGCAGGAGTAGGACTGTTCCACAAGCCGGCCGCCTGCGATGCGCGGGCGGCCGATGCTTTTTGTAGTATGGAAGCCATGACGCATGTGGCGCTGCTGCGCGGGATCAATGTGGGCGGGAAGGCGAAGCTGCCGATGCAGGAGCTGGTAGCGATCTTTGCGGCGGCCGGCGCAGGGAACGTGCGGACCTATATCCAGAGCGGAAATGTGGTGTTCGAGAGCGATGCGCCCGAGCCTGTGGTGGAGGCGGTCACGCGGGAGATCGCGGCTCTGTATGGGTATCCCGGGCGGATCGTGCTGCGGTCGGCTGCGGAGTTGCTTGCGGCCTACGGGAGTAATCCCTTTGCTGGTGTGTTGGCGGAGACGCTGCATGTCTACTTCCTTGCGGATGAGCCTGCGCCGGCGGCGGTGGAGGCGCTCGATCCGGAGCGCTCGCCGGGGGACACGTTCGTCGTGCGTGGGCGGGAGGTCTATCTCAAGCTGCCCCAGGGGATGGCGCGGACGAAGCTGACGAATGCTTACTTCGACGGCAAGTTGAAGACTGTAAGTACCGCGCGTAACTGGACCACGGTAGGCAAGCTGGTGGAGCTAGCCGGGTAGGAAGCAAAAGTATTTCCTTGTTTTGCAAAAAGAGCTTGCATTGTTTGCGTAAGTTATGGCACAGTTAGGTTGCGTAGGAGAAAGCCCGATGAAACAGCATATGTTCAATACGATGCGTAGGTCGCCACAGAGCATTGCTCTGCTGGGTGATCGCCGGGCTTTTGACTTCTACTGGCAATCCCTGTAACGGCGATCCCTGCGCATAATCGCACTTACAATCCTGCATGAACCCGTTTCTGAGTGGCGAAGAGTCCGGATACTTCTACTGTAAATAGACGCCCCTGGGCACCTCCGGTCTTGCTTGTTCCCTCAGAGTTCCAATCATCGTCCGTGGCGTGCTTCATGGCTACTTCTTCGGTAGAAGGCCGCAAGGCCTGGGGTTCGAGCCCCCACAAACGCCTTGAAGGCTTGTTCCCGGACGACATGCACCTAAGTCAGTTCATGCACTCGTGTATCCGCTGACTTAGGAAAGACCTACCCGTGGTGTAGAGGCGAGTTACTTCCTCCTTGACAAGAAAGCAGAGCCGGAAAGCTCTGCCGGAGTAAGAACCTGTGGGACGGGGGCGTAGTCCTGACTTACAAGGTACCGCAGGCAAATCTCGCTCCGAAACTCGTTCTCGCTTGTTCCCGGGTATTTCTTTTGTAAGTGCGCACAGACCTCTGGCCGGTGGTGTAGAAGACAGATACTTCGGAATCGTGGGTCGCAGGTTCGATCCCTGCCGCAGGCTTGTGCCTGTGTAGCTCAGTGGTAGAGCAACGGTCGCTTTACGTCTGTTTTCGCCGGTTCCCCGGCCATGATTCCTTGCGAGTGGGATGCACTCGCCCTGGCAGCAGTACAGCAAAAGAACGGAGGCAGACCATGCAGTTGAATGTGTTGAAGTTGACGGTTGGAAAGTTGCTGCCCGGGTTCGGGCGGCTGACCACTCACGAAGGTGCGCCCGCGGCCACCATCACGGACGAGCAGGCGCTGCGGCGCAGTGTGATGGCGTGCATGCTCTGGGAGCGCGAGTTCTACGAGGACGGAGTGACGATCGCCGAGCGCATCCGGGGGTTGGTTCCGCGGGTCGCGGCCGAGCAGGTCGCCGCGCTTGCGGTAGAGGCGCGCACGAAGATGAAGTTGCGCCACGTGCCGCTGCTTCTGGTGCGCGAGATGGCTCGCTACGCCACGCACCGCGCGCTCGTTGCCCAGACGCTTGCCACGGTCATCCAGCGGGCGGACGAGCTTGCGGAGTTCATCGCGATCTACTGGGGCGAGGGCAAGGTGCCGTTCTCCGCGCAGGTAAAGAAGGGGCTTGCGGCCGCGTTCGTGCGCTTCGACGAGTATGCGCTGGCCAAGTACGACCGGGCCAGTATCGTGCGGCTGCGCGACGTGCTCTTTCTTTGCCACGCAAAGCCGCTGTCGGCTGAGCAGGCGGAGGTCTGGAAGCGGCTCATCGCGGGCGAGCTCGTAACGCCGGACACGTGGGAGGTTGCGCTTTCGGCGACCTCTGACGCCAGCAAGCGCGAGCGCTGGGAGCGGCTGCTGGTCGAGCGCAAGCTCGGCGCGCTGGCCCTGCTGCGCAACCTTCGCAACCTGAAGGAGGCGGGCGTGGGTGAGGAGCTCGTGCTCACCGCGCTGGACGCAATGCGCACGGAGCGTGTGCTGCCGTTCCGCTTCCTGGCTGCTGCGCGTTACGCGCCGCAGTGGGAGGATGGCCTGGAGCGCGCGATGTACCGGGCCGTCGCCGATACGGAGCGCCTGCCCGGGCGCACGGTGTTGCTGGTCGACGTGTCCGGCAGCATGGTCGCGCGGCTGTCGCAGAAGTCCGAGATGCTGCGGACGGAC
>CAXUDC010000004.1:14217-33432 GCA_964249685.1 uncultured Acidobacteriaceae bacterium | reverse complement strand
GTCCGGCAGCATGGTCGCGCGGCTGTCGCAGAAGTCCGAGATGCTGCGGACGGACGCGGCGTACGGGCTCGCGGTGCTGTTGCGCGAGGTCTGCGAGCGGGTTGCGGTTTACACCTTCTCGGAGCGCGCGAAGCTGGTTGCGCCGCGGCGTGGGTTCGCTCTGCGCGATGCGATGGAGCGGAGCCAGCCGCACGGCGGCACCAACCTGGGCCAGGCGCTGGCGCAGGTCGAGGCGGCTGAGGTCTACGACCGCGTGGTCGTGATCACGGACGAGCAGAGCCACGGTCGTGTGCCCGCGCCGCAGGGCCGGGGGTACATGATCAACGTGGCCAGCGCGCGGAATGGCGT
This sequence comes from uncultured Acidobacteriaceae bacterium, assembly GCA_964249685.1. Classification (GTDB taxonomy): domain Bacteria; phylum Acidobacteriota; class Terriglobia; order Terriglobales; family Acidobacteriaceae; genus Edaphobacter. Next base: position 33,084 of record CAXUDC010000004.1, on the reverse strand, counting down.
TGGCTATGGGAAGTGGACGCACATCGATGGTTGGAGTGAGGCGGTGTTGGAGTATGTGCGGGAGCTGGAGGCGGCGTAGGAGAGGGCTCGGTGAAGGTTGCCGGGCCCTTTGTGCGTGGTTGAAGAGATTCACCCCACGATCACCGCGATGAAGCCGCTGTGATCATGGTGCACCCCGGCCTAGGTGGATTGCATGACGGCTAATTCCTGGCCGGAGGGGTCGGTAAAGTGGAAGCGGCGGCCGCCGGGGAAGCTGAAGATCGGTTTGGTGATGGTGCCGCCGGCCTGGAGGATGCGGGCCTGCATGGCTTCGAGGTCGTCCGTGTTGAGGACGATGAGCGGCGCTTTGGTCAGGCTTGCGGGCTCGGCGTTGAAGCCGCCTTCTAGGCCCGCGTTTGAGAATGCGGCGTAGTCCGGGCCCCAGTCCTCGAAGGCCCAGCCGAAGAGGGAGCCGTAGAACTGCTTGCTGGCGGCGATATCGGTGGAGGGGAGCTCGAGGTAGACGATGGGGGTGGGCAAGTTCTGGTCCTGGTCTTTGGGTGGATTGTGGTGGACCCACCCATCGCGATAGGCCGCGATGAATGGGGCACGGTCCTTTGTCTGATTTTAGGGGAGGAGGTGCTGTTTGCGGGCGGTGGTGGTTAGGATTTCAACGGAGCGGTCTAACTGCTCGCGGGTGTGCTCTGAGGTCATGATGAGGCGGACGCGGGCCTTGCCCTGGGGGACGGTGGGAAAGGCGATGCCGGTCGCCATCAGGCCGTTCTCGAACAGCTCGCGGGAGAAGTTCATGGTGGCGCGGCCGTCGCCTAGGATGATCGGGATGATGGGCGTTTCGCTCGCCGGCGTGGTGTGGCCGCCGATGTCGAAGCCGGCGGCGGTGAGCTGCTGCTTGAGGTAGTCGGTGTTGTCCCACAGGCGCTGGATGCGCTCGGGCTCGGTCTCAAGGATGTCGAACGCGGCGATGCAGGTGGCCGCGACCGATGGCGGGTGCGAGGTGCTGAAGAGGAACGGCCGCGCGCGATGGTAGAGGAAGTCGATGAGGTCGCGCGAGCCGCAGACGTAGCCGCCGAGGGCGCCGATGGCTTTCGACAGCGTGCCGACCTGCACGTCGACCTTGCCGTGAGCACCGAAGTGATCGACCGAGCCGCGCCCGTTGCGGCCCAGCACGCCGCTCGCGTGGGCGTCATCGACCATCATGATGGCACCGTACTTTTCGGCCAGCGCGGCGAGCTCGCCGACGGGGCCGATATCGCCGTCCATCGAAAAGACGCCGTCGGTGATGATGAGCTTCAGGCCGGGCTCGTGTTCGATCTCCTGGAGCAACTGCTCGCAGTGCGCGACGTCCTTGTGGCGGAAGACCTTGATCTTCGCGCGGGAGAGGCGCGCGCCGTCGATGATGGAGGCGTGGTTGAGCTCGTCGGACAGGATGAAATCGTCCTTACCCAGGATGGAGCCCACGGTGCCGGCGTTGGCGGTGAAGCCGGACTGGAAGACGACGCAGGCCTCCACGTTTTTGAAGCGCGCGATTTTTTCCTCAAGCTCCATGTGGATGCGCATGGTGCCGGCGATGGTGCGAACGGCGCCCGAGCCGACGCCATGCTCGGCGATGGCGCGGGTGGCGGCCTCCGCCAGTTTGGGGTGGTTGCAGAGCCCGAGATAGTTGTTGCTGGCGAGGTTGATGACCTTGCGCCCATCGTAGGTGCAGACGGGGGCCTGGATGTCGTCGAGCAGGCGCAGCTTGAAGAAGGTTCCGGCAGCCTTCAGCTCCTCGAGCTGCGCGGTCAGGTGCGCGAGTTGCGGACGAGCGGCGGCGGGCTGGACGGGCGGCAGGACGGATGCGGTTGCCATAGGGTCAGTTTAGACCTTTTCGGCGGCTGCCGGTATGGCTGTGAAGCGTGGCATCAAAGCGGGTGGGGCACTCACCCGGTCTGCCCAAGATGGGTTTCAACGAGGGCGATCGCCTGCGCCTGGATTGCCTGATCGTCGCCCGGGCCGGCGAGCCAGTGGACGGGGTGCAGCTCGGCCTCGCGGCGGAACCAGGTGAGCTGGCGCTTGGCGTAGTTGCGGTGGCCTTGCTGGGCCTGCGCGATGGCCTCGGGCTCGGTCAGGGTGCCGTTCAGCACGGCGGCGGCCTGGGCGTAGCCGAGCGAGGCGAAAGGCCGGCAGGCGGGGCCGAAGCGCTCGATCAGGCTGCGGGTTTCGTCGATCAGGCCGCGCTCGAACATGGCGCGGGCGCGGCTGTCGATACGGGCGTAGAGCTCCCAGCGCGCGGGCGCGAGGCCGAGGCGCAGGACGCGGTAGCCGGTCAGGGCGTCGCGGCCTTCGGTCCACTGCTCGGTGATGGGGCGGCGAGCGGCGAGCGAGACCTCTATGGCGCGGATGGCTTTGGGGGTGTCGTTGGGGTGGATGAGCTGGGCGGCGCGCGGGTCCAGGCGGGCGAGCGTGCGGTGCAGGCTGGCGGGGCCGCGGCGTTCGGCGCGCGCGCGCAGCAGCTGGCGGAGGGCGGGGTCGGCGGGCGGGGCGGGAAAGAGGCCGTCGAGCAGCGCGCGCAGGTAAAGGCCGGTGCCGCCGGTCACGATCGGGAGCGTGGCGCCCAGGGTCGACAGGACGGCGCGGGCTTGGCGGGCGTAGTCGCCTGCGGTGCAGGCTTGGTCGGGGTCGTACAGGTCGAGCAGGTGGTGCGGGACCAGGGCGCGCTCCGCCGCAGTGGGCTTGGCCGTGCCGAGCTCCAGGTGGCGGTAGACGCAGACCGAATCGCAGGAGAGGATCTCCGCGCCGAAGCGCTGGGCGAGGGCAAGCGAGAGGGCGGTTTTGCCGGAGGCGGTGGGGCCGAAGAGGGCTAGGAGTGGCCGCATGGTGGGTTGGGGGTGTCTGCTGGAGGCAGTATCCCATTTATCACGATGGTGCCGTGATGAATGGGGCACCGAATTAGGTGAATCTCATATGGAGTACTTGGGTGGAAGCGTGGGACTTTAGTCCCACGAACAAGCTCTCTGGAATGAGGGGCTTTAGCCCCGGCTTCAAGGGAAGCTGATGGATGGACTTGATTACCCTTCCTAGGGACGCCACCAATTGGGGTGGAAGAGGTGGAGCGGATGAGCTCGGTAGAGGATGAAGGCGAGCGCGACGGCGGCCAGCAGGAGGAGGCCGCGGAGTTGGGAGCGGCGTTCGCGGCGGTAGGCCTCGGCTTGCTGGGCTGGGGTGGGGAGCATGGTGAGTAGTCTAAGGCGGTTAGGGGAGTAGCCCCACTCATCACGATGGTGCCGTGATGAGTGGGGCACCCTCGGTTAGCTATTCGGCCTGGGAGCGGTCGTGGGTGATGACGAAGGTGACGCGCAGCTGCAGGTTGTCGCCGTGGAACTCCTTCGGCAGCGGCGGCAGCTGGCCGACGCCGGTAATGCCTCCCCACGCGGCGCGGTCGATGGCCACGTCGCGCGTGCTGCCGTCCAGGTGCATCGCGCTCACAACGCCGTTGGGCTGGATGGTGAAGCGGATCAGCGTCTGGCCTTCCTTGTTGAGCGGCGGGTAACATTCTTCCGGGATCAGCGGGTACCAGGAGGCCGTGATCAGGCGCTTGAGCTGCTTCAGGTACGGGCCGAAGTCGACCCCCTGCATGTCGGACAGGACCTCCACGCCGGACTGCGCGCCGGCATGACGGTTGGGCGCATTCAGGCCGTTTTCACCGTTAGAGCCGCGACTGTGGGCGGCCGCGGTGGCCGCATCGGCCACGGCCTGGCCGGCGGTTGCGGGCGTGGAGAAGTTAGGCCGGGTCGGTGCGGGCGCGGGCGCGGAGGGCAGGTTCGAAGCAGTCGCCGGTGCGGGCTGAGGACGCGGCGGCGCGGGCTGCTGCGGGGCCGGCTGGGGCTGCGGCGGCGCGGCGGCGGCGGGCTGCGGGGCTTCGGGCAGCGGCTTCGGCGCGGGCGCTCCGGGATTGCCGGCGCGGCGCATGGCCTGCAGCTGCTCGAGCGTCTTCTTATCGAGGGTCGGGTGCGCGGTCTGCTGGCGTGCGTTGTGCTCGCTGATGGCCTTCGCGTCCTTGGGCGGAGGCACCTTCAGGTCCTTCGGCATCTCGAGGAAGGTCAGCTCCTTGTCACGCTGTTTCAGCACGTCGGATGGGCTGACCAGGCGGCCCTGGTGAAACAGCACCTTGGGGCCATAGAAGACGAACCACGCCAGCGCCAGATAAAAGATGACCGACAGGTAGATGCTCTCGCGAAAACGCGAACGCGAGCGGTCGTCGTCGAGCGAGTCGAGCAGATGCACGAGCTCGGTGTGGTCGAGCTCGCCGAAGCGTCCGGCGCGGACCTTCAGGGGCTGGATCTCGTCCGGCGCGGAAGGAGGCTGGGCCGGGTTGGGCGGTACTTCTAGCGTGGGCATGGGCAGGTCTTGATATCAGACGTTCGGTCAGGCGGTTTAGTTCAAGCAAACTACTGATTAGGGATGGAAGCGTAAAACTTCGGGTGCAACGTGTTGCCTTGAGGTGGAAGCGTGGGACTTCAGTCCCACGAAACGTCGATTGCAACCAACGGGGCTTTGGCCCCGGCGCTGCGACCGGAGCAGGAGCGGAACTCTCTCCGGCTTCGAGCCTTCTCTCCAGTGTATTGGATGCCTGCGCCGCGCTAGACGGTAGACTGGAGTGCGATGGCAAAATTTGGTAACGAGATGAGCGCGGTCGTGCTGACGGTCAGCGACCGCTGCGCGGCGGGCACGCGCGAGGACCTCTCCGGCCCGGCCGTGGCGCGGCTGCTGACCGAGGCCGGCATGCCCGCCCCCACGTGCCACGTACTGCCGGACGAGATCGCCGAGATCGCCCACGCGCTGCGCCACCATGCGGCGAAGGTGAACCTGGTCGTCACCACCGGCGGCACCGGCCTGGCGCCGCGCGACGTGACGCCCGAGGCCACGCGCATGGTCTGCGAGCGCTTCGTCGACGGCCTGAGCGAGCGGATGCGTGCCGCGGGCCTGGAGCAGACGCCCATGGCCCCGCTGAGCCGCGGTGTGTGCGGCTGCGTGGGCAACGCGCTGGTCATCAACCTGCCGGGCAGCCCGGCCGGCGCGGTCAGCTCGCTCGGGGCCATCCTGCACCTGCTGCCGCACGCGCTCGACCTGTTGGCCGGTCGCACCGAACACGAGCCTGAATCCGAACCGGAGGCCAGCGCTTGAGCGACCTGGCGACTGTGCTGCTCGGCATTCCCTGGAAGAAGATGGGGCTCTGGTTCGTCAAGGCGAAGGTGTGGCTGCTGGTCGTGCTGAAGCCGCTGGGCGCGTGGGGCCTGTTGGGCATGGCGTTCTCGGACGCGTGCTTTATCCCGATGCCGTTCTTCGATCCGCTGCTGGTGAGCTACAGCGTCGCGGACCATGCCAAGGTGGTGCTCTACTGCCTGGCGGCGGCGGTCGGCTCGGCCGCGGGCAGCTTAATCCCGTACTACCTTGGCCGCGCGGGCGGCGAGCTCGTGCTGCTGAAACGCATCGACCGCACGCGCTACGAGAAGCTGCGCGACCGCTTCGGCAAGCAGGAGTTCCTGGCCATCATGCTGCCCGCCATGTGCCCGCCGCCGATGCCGATGAAGATGTTCATGCTTGCCGCGGGTGTGTTCGAGATGCGCGTGTTGCGGTTTTTCCTGGCGATCGTCGCGGGCAAGTTTGTGCGGTTCATGATCGAGTCGGTGCTGGTCATCGTGTACGGCCCGGCGGTGTTGACGCTGGTGATCCACGCGTTCCACACGCACCTGGCGCTCGCGCTGGGGGTGATCGGGCTGCTGGTGGTGGCGATCGCGGTGTGGGTCTTCCGGAGGGTGTTCGACCGTCGCCGGCCGGTGCCGCTGCCGATAGAGGGCGGCGACTTGTAGGAGTACGTGCACGGACAGTACGGATAAGAACGGACAAAAGAGGCAAGAACATGAGGATTGGTGTTTCTGAGGCTTTCGATGGTCTGCATGCTGGGCTTACCGATAAGGTTATCAAGGTGTTCTATGCGGTTTCGGATGAGCTTGGCTGTGGCTTTATGGAGTCTGTGTACCGCAGATCGATGCTGATCGCGCTGCGGCAACTCGGTCTTCAAGCAGAAGAGGAGGTGCCGGTTCCTGTGCGCTTTCGCGGGCAGGATGTCGGCGTCTTCTATGCGGATATCGGGTGGAGGGACTCGTTATCCTTGAGCTGAAAGCAACGGACGCCATCACAAAGCAACACAAAGCTCAACTCACCCACTACCTACGCTCAACCACATTAGAGGTAGGCTACGTCCTGGCGTTCGGCGAAACACCCAGCTTCGAAAGAGTAATCTTCACCAACGACCGAAAGCGCAACCTCCACAAGCCTTAAGCCTCTTTTTATCCGTTCTTTATCCGTCTTGTCCGTGCACGTACTTCGCTCACCGCTGCACCCGATCCCCCATCTTCGTCTCCACCACTCGCTGCCCTTCCCCCGCGTCCATATCCAGCAGCACCGTCCCGCTCAGCGGCGGCGGCGCACCTCCCTGCGGACGCCCTTTAAAGATGCCCACATCGTAGTAAAACCGCACGTCCGAAAACATTAAGGACACCAGCGGATGGTTCGGGTCCGACGTATCCGGCGTCTCGTTCAGCACCGGGTACTGCGACCAGTCCAGGTAGATCCGGCCCAGGGAGCTGCGCTTGGCGACCAGCACGGGCAGCGTCGCCGCAGGCTTATAAAGCGTGTCCGCAGGGGTGGTCGCGTCGGTCAGCCCGGTGCGGGTGTGGATGGTCTGGAGCTGGTAACGGTCGCCGTCATCCTGCACGGTGTGCCACTTGAACGGGTCGATTGGGTAGGGGCTGGCGGACGCGCGCACCAGCTCAGGCGGCGCGTTCTGGGTGGTCAGGGCGAGCGCCTTGGCGTGCTCGCCGTAGCGCAGCACATACAGCAATGCGATGCCGATCAGCGCCGCAATCGCCGACGGCCGGCCGCGAAACAGCGCACGCCGCGCACCCACCTCCGCGTTGATTAGGCCGAACAGCGCCGGCCCCAGCAGCGCCGCGAGCAGAAACAAAAACAGCACGGGCTCGAAGATGAACACGAACGACCCCGCGTACCAGTGCGGGTCGAAGGGGAAGAACGGCCGCAGCCCGTAGTTGTTCGTCCAGTCCAGCAGCAGGTGGCTCAGCAGCGCGACGAGCATCCCGCCAAACAGCCAGCCCCAGTTCACCGGCGCTTTGCCCGGCTTGCCGCGCCAGTGATGCCACGCGTAGAAGCCCGCTGTCAGCAGCGCGGCCTCAAACGGCAGGCCGAGGAACGTATGCGTGATGCCGCGATGATGCTCCAGGCCAGCCACCGGCCCGGCGATGCCCCAGACCGTGTCGATGTCGGGGAACTCGGCTGCAATCGCCATCGCGACGGTCATGTAGGCGGCCTTGCGGTTCAGCCCCGCGCGCGCCAGCACCGCGCCGGTCAGGATGTGGGTAACGGGTTCCATGCCACAAGGGTACCGCGACCGGAGGCGACGATGATCCTTATACTGTTGCCATGTCCGCCCAGCAGCAAATCGACGATCTCCGCGCCGAGCTCGAGCACCATGAGCACCTGTACTACGTGCTCGACAGCCCCACCCTGAGCGACGCCGAGTACGACGCGCAGATGAACCGCCTGAAGGCCCTGGAGGCCGAGCACCCTGAGCTGATCACGCCCGAAAGCCCCACGCAGCGCGTCGGCGGCAAGCCGGCTGATGGCTTCCGGAAGGTGCCGCACTCGCGCGCCATGCTGTCGTTGGACAATGCCTACAACGATGACGACCTGCGCGCCTGGGACACGCGCGTCCGCGCCGGGCTGCCCAGCACGGAGGCGGTCCGCTACACCTGCGAGCTCAAGCTCGACGGCCTCTCGCTCGCCCTGCACTACCGCGCGGGCAAGCTGGAGCGCGGGCTCACGCGCGGCGACGGGGCCATCGGCGAGGATGTGACCTCGAACGTCCGCACCATCAAGAGCATCCCGCTCGCGCTTTCCGCCGCAAAGCTGAAGGCCGCCGGCCTGCCGCCCGAGTTCGAAGTCCGGGGCGAGTGCGTGATGCCGCACGACGCCTTCGCGCGCATGAACGCCGAGTATGCCGCTGCCGGCCTGCCCACCAAGGCCAACCCCCGCAACGCCGCCGCCGGAACCCTGCGCACGCTCGAGCCGAACATCGTGGCGCAGCGCCGGCTGGATTTCTACGCCTATTTTCTCCTGGAAGCCGAAGGGGGAGAGATGCTCCTGCCCGCGCAATCGCAGGCGCTCGCCGCGCTCGGCAAGCTCGGTCTGCGCATCAATCCACGTATCGCGACGGTCGATTCGATCGACGGCGTAATCGACTTCATCGCGAAGTCGGAGCCTGACCGCGACACGCTGGGCTTTGAAATCGACGGCATCGTCATCAAGGTCGATTCCGCCCAGCAGCAGCGCCGCCTGGGCTTCACCGGCAAGGCCCCGCGCTGGGCCATTGCGTACAAGTTCGCCGCGCGCGCCGCGACCACGCGGCTGAACGGCGTGCTCTTCCAGGTCGGGCGCACGGGCAAGGTCACGCCGGTCGCGGCGCTCGAGCCGGTGTTCATCGGCGGCACGACGGTAGGCCGCGCCACGCTGCACAACGCGGACGAGATCGCCCGGCTTGGCGTGCGCATCGGCGACACCGTCGCGGTCGAGCGCGGCGGCGATGTGATCCCCAAGATCACCGGCGTCGTCACCCCCGCGGAGCACCCGCAGGAGATCACCTTCCCCACCCACTGCCCCGTCTGCAACGCCGCGCTCGTGAAGGAGGAAGGCGAGGTCGACTGGCGCTGCGTCAACGACAGTTGCCCCGCGCGGCTGAAGGGCGAGCTCCTGCACTACGGCCGGCGCTCGGTAATGAACATCGAGGGCCTGGGCAAGTCGATGGTCGCGCAACTGCTCGGCCTGGCCGAATCGGACGACGACGAGGACGACGAAGAAGTTCCCGCGCCGGAGCAGATTCGCGAGCCGCTCATCCGGTCTATAGCGGATCTCTACCGGCTCAAGAAGGAGCAGCTCACGGCGCTCGAGCGCGTCGGCGACAAGACCGCGCAGGCGCTGCTCGACGAGATCGAACGCTCGAAGCAGGCGCCGCTTGCCCGCGTCCTGCTCGGCCTCGGCATCCGCCACGTCGGCGAGCGCACGGGTGGCATTCTGGCCTCGCACTTCGGCGGCATCGAGCCCCTGATGGCCGCCTCCGCCGAGGACCTCGAGCAGATCAACGAGATCGGCCCCACCGTCGCCGAGGCCGTCTACGACTTCTTCGCGCACCCGCAGAATAAGGCGCTGGTCACGGAACTGCTCGCGCTCGGCCTGACCATGCGCGCCGAAAAACGCGTCACCACTACGACCCTCGAAGGCCTCACCTTCGTCCTCACCGGCACGCTGCCGACGCTCACCCGCGAGGCCGCCAAGGAGAAGATCGAAGCCGCCGGCGGCCGCGTCTCAGGCACCATCTCGAAGAAGACAAACTACCTGGTGGCGGGGGAAGACGCCGGCTCGAAGCTCGACAAGGCCACTACCCTGGGCGTGCCAGTACTGGACGAAGCGGGGCTGATGGTCCTGCTCGGCGAGACTCCTTGAGGTGCCTCGTCTGCCACGAGAACCTGTCCTCTTCAGACCCGTTTATTCCAAAGGTAGCTTCTGTTCTTTGTTTTGCCGTCATCCTGAGCGAAGGTCTAGCCGCAGGCCACGCAAAGGACCCCCGCATTGGCGCTGCGGCTACACTTCAAGGGAAACGGATCCAGGAAGGTTCTGATCAAGTCGATTCATGGGCTCCCCTTAGCGTATCGATGTATAGGGATTGCTCACGGGAATTGTCATCCTGAGCGGAGGAAAGCACGGCGCTTTCGTGCTTTCCGGAGTCGAAGGACCTGCATCTCTTCAAACAACCTGGCAACTCCAAGCTGAAATGCAGGTCCTTCGACTCCACCTGCCGCAAAATTGCGACAGATTCCGCTCAGGATGACAATGTTTTCACCTCTTCAGTAAGTACAAGGTATAGGTCGATACGGCTTGGAGCGCAGGGGGCTAAAGCCCCCTGAGTCCACTGAGCTTGTTCGTGGGACCAAATTCCACGCTTCCAACCAGGTACCTAACCAGAGCTCCTTATGGAATACGGTGCCAGCCGAACCGCAGATCCCTTACGGGATGACAACCAAATACAAGAGCTTCGGTAGCAAACGCACTAACCCGGCGGCAGTTCGGCCGTGGGACGCGGCTTCCACCTCAGCATCGGCCTCTCCACAAAATGCCAGCTTAGCCAGCCCAGCACCAGGCAGATTAGCGTCGACCCAGCAAAAACGATCCACGGCGAAGTGCGGCTGTAGAAGCACCAAAGGTGCTCCACCGGCCATCCATACAGGTAGACCCCGTAGGAGATGTCGGGCAGCCGGCCCATGCGGTCCAGCGCACCGAAGCCATGCTGCGCCAGGTAGAACAGCGCATAGCTTCCGAACAGGAAGACACTGGCTTCCGTCGACTGGATTGCCAGCAGGTGCACCGCGACCAGCCCGGCCGCTGTCACCGCGAGCCCCGCCGGATGAAATCTGATGCGATCGCGACACAGGTAGTAACACACGCCCACGGCGAAGAAGCCAACCATGCGGAACGTAGGCCCGGGCTCGCCCAGCGCGACGTTGTAGGCATGCCAGGACACGTGCGCCGCAAGCCGGGACACATTGCTCAGCAGCAGCAGGGAAAGCGCGGCGCCGGCGACGACCCAGCGCTGGCGCAGCACACCGGCCAGACCCGCAAGCGCGAGCAGAAGATAGCAACGGAACTCATAAGCGATCGTCCAGAGCGCCCCGTTTACGCTGGGTTGTGGGTAGCCGGGAAACACCGCGCGGGTAATCGGCGCGCTTAGCAGCAGGACGCTCTGCAGCGCTTTGCGTCCGGGAAGATGAAAAAAGTGTGGCGTCGCCGGTGCCAGCAGGCCCACGACAACGATACTGATGGCCACCGCTACTAGGTACCCGGGCACGATGCGCAGAACGCGTTTGCCCAGGTAGTCGCCGAGGCGCGGATCGCGCTGCCAGCTCTGCGTAATCAGAAAGCCGCTCAGCAGGAAGAAGCCATCCACGCCCAGGTCGCCGAAGCTCATCGCTCCATGCGTAAAGCGGCTCAGCAACTCGTGCGAGCGGTTACCGTCCTGGATCTCGGGTGCGTGCGAGAGCAGGACCAGCACCGCAAACACCAGGCGCATCAGGTCGAACATGCGATTGCGCGGAGCCTTGTTCACCCTGGCAGGTGCGCCGGGCCCGACTGCCAGGTCCACCGTATGCTCATGCTTTTGGCTCACTGGCCCATAGTAAACCCAACTACTCCGTCGCGGCCGAGGGGTGAGAGATCTCCTTCAGAATTGCATCCCAGAGCCCCAGCCGCGCCTGCAGCGCTGCTTCCGCAGCATCCGCCGCCTCGCGCCAGCGCACCTCGTCCATCCCGCAGATATCCGCCACCATCTTCAACGAGAGCGGCCCATGGTCCTCGCCGTCCACCTCGATATGACGCTCCAGGTACCAGACAAACGTATCCAGCGCGCCCGCGTTCTGCGCGTTCAGGTCCCGCACCAGCGAGCGGAACATGTCCGGGATCAGGTCCTCGCGGCCGAAGGTAAATGCCGCCGCCAGCGCATGCAGCTTGCCGGTCTCGATCAAGCCGAAGGTCGTCAGTAGAAACGCCCGCGCGCCCTCGGGGATCTGCGCGTTGCTCACTGCTTCAAGCACCGGCGTGCCGTCCAGCGCGCCCAGCAGGTCGTGGATACCCGCGGTCGAGGCCCCGGCCTGCTGCATCGCCTCGAGATACAGCTCGAAGTGCGAGATCGGCCGCCCTATCCCATCCGGACCAGGATACTCATCCGACTCTTCGCCCAGCACAATCTCGTTGATGAACCGGCGCGAGGCCGGCAGCTTCGTCGGCGTCCACGGGCTGGTCACGCACGTCAGCCGCGCCTGCAGGCTCTTCAGCAGCGACATGAAGTCCCACACGGCAAATACGTGCGACGCCATAAACAGGCGCAACTGCGCCTCGTTGCGGATGCTGGCATAGAGCGGGTGTACGGCCAGCCGCGCGCGCAGCGGAGCAATCCGTTCTTCAATCATCACGATGGCAAGGGAGGCCTGCGTCTCAGTTTTCACTTCTCTATCTTAGCGATCTATTGAGGGACTTAGCGCTCTTGCAAGCGTTCGCCTGCCAGCGTTTGCTGCCGTCAACACCCGCGCCGCACCTTTGCCGATCTTGAACCTTCGCCGGCCTTGGTAAAATAGCTCCATGCCTGCCGCCACCCTGCTCTCGCCCGAGGTCCTCGCCCAATACCAGCCCGTGATCGGGCTTGAGGTCCACGTGCAGCTCCTCACCCACACCAAGGCCTTCTGCGCCTGCGTGAACAAGTACGGCGGCGAGCCCAACACCCACATCTGCCCCACCTGTCTCGGCCTGCCCGGCGCCCTGCCCGTGCTCAACCGGCAGGCGGTCGAGTACGCCGTCCTCGCCGCCAAGGCCATCCACTGCGAGATCCGCGCGCGCAGCGTTTTCTCCCGCAAGAACTACTTCTACCCCGACAATCCCAAGGGCTACCAGATCTCGCAGTTCGACAAACCGATCGCGGAAAACGGCTGGCTCGACGTTCCCACCGACGACGGCGCGGGCATCAAGCGCATCGGCATCACGCGCCTGCACATGGAAGAAGACGCCGGCAAGAGCATCCACGACGGCTTCGCGGACTCCGTCTCCCGCACCTACATCGACCTCAACCGCTGCGGCACGCCGCTGCTCGAAATCGTCTCCGAGCCCGACCTGCGCTCCGCCGCCGAGGTCTTCGAGTACCTCACGCGCCTCAAGGAAATCCTCCTCTACACGGGGGTGAGCGACTGCAACATGGAAGAAGGCTCGCTCCGTTGCGATGCCAACGTGAGCGTCATGCGCAAGGGCGCGGCGCAGTTTGGGACGAAAGCCGAAGTGAAGAACGTCAACAGCTTCCGCTACATCCGGAGCGCGGTCGAGTACGAGATCGAGCGTCAGATCGGCGTGCTCGAAGACGGCGGCCGCGTGGCTCAGGAGTCGCGCCTGTGGAACTCCGCCGAGGGCCGCACCTACTCCATGCGCTCGAAAGAGCAGGCCCACGACTATCGCTACTTCCCCGAGCCCGACCTCCCCGCGCTCGTCGTCAGCGAAGAGTGGCAGGCCGAAATCCTGCGCAACCTCCCCGAGCTGCCTGAAGCCCGCCGCGCCCGCATGATCGCCGCCTACGGGCTCACCGAGCAGGACGCCGCCACCTTCACGGCCACGCGCGCCTTCGCCGACCAGTTCGAATCCGCCGCCAAACGCGCTAAAAACCCCCGCCGCGTAGCCTCGCTGCTCACCAGCGAGATCACCATGCGCCTGCGCGCCGCCGGCCTCGAAAACGCCGCATCACCCATTTCCGAAGCGGGCCTGGTCCTCGCCGCCGACCTCACCGAATCCGGTGATATCTCGAGCAAAATGCTGAAGGCAATGCTCGACACCGCCTTCGCGAACTCGGAAGACTTCACCACCGTCTACCAGCGCGAAAAGCCCCAGCAGATCTCCGACTCGGGCGCCATCGAGACCCTTATCGACGAAGCCATCGCCGCCAACCCAAAGCAGGTAGAGCAGTTCCGCGCGGGCAAGCGCACCGTCGCCGCCTTCTTCGTTGGCCAGGTCATGAAGGCCAGCAAAGGCCAGGCCAACCCCGCCGTCCTCAACGAGCTGGTCGTCAAAAAACTCGACGCCGTCTAGCGAAAACAAGACAAAGATTACAAGGATAATACGGATCAAAGCGGATAAGAACGGATTTGTCTCTTTGTCATCATCATTCTCGAAGGGAACCTGCGGTCGCCGGTGTGTACTATCCGCCTTGATCCGTTCTTATCCGCCTTATCCTTGTAACGTCTTGTCTTTCGTTCGCAGCCCCACTAAGTTCTAATAACCTATGCGCACGCTCCGCCTCGGACTCCTCGCCGCCACCCTCACCCTCGCCGCCCAGGCCGCGCCCGCAGGAGACCCCATGCCGCCCAACACCATCCCCCTCTCGGCGATGATGCAGCAGCTCTCCTCCCGCCCCGGCTTCACCGAGGCCTTCCTCAAGGAAATAGAAAGCGGCAAGGGCCATAAACAAGGTGCCGCCCTCCTCACCCCCACTCTCATCGACGAGCTCCGCAAGGCGATCCTCGGCAAGGACTGGCAGCGGCTGGACCACTTTCCCGGCTGGACCATGGGCCAGATCAATCCCACCGTTCGGGTCATCGGGCATGAGGTTGGCCACGACGCCAAGCTCGACCAGACCGCCACCGCCGGCGGCGCGCCCAGCGGGACCCCCAAAGCCCAGCCCGCCGCCAGCACCGGCAAACTTCTCACCGAGTACCTCGACCTCGGCCCCTACGCGCTCGACGCTGCCGCCACCGTCTCACTCGACACCCCCGCCCCCGGCAAGCCCTTCAACCCCGTCGAGTTCGTCACCCCTGTCGGCGCAGGCGTCACCCGCGGCGACGGCCCCGGCCCGCTCGCCCCGCTGCACGCTGAATCCACCCGGCTCTCGCAGGTCCTCAACCGCCTCAGCATGAACGGCTACGCCGGCGTCGCGCCCTTCGCCGTCACGCTCGCAGGCCACCCCTGCACCACCGCGCAGGCCCTCGTCGAGGCGCTCCTCGCCACAGGCCACACCGTTGAGGTCGCCGACTCGCGCTACTTCGCCAACTTCGGCCACCTGCACTTCAACGACCAGGATGTCATGATGCCCTTCTACGTCGACGCCCTGATCGAGGTCCCCAATCAGCACCGCCCCCTGCTCGTCCCCGTCTCGCACGCCGAGTACGAGTGGCAGATCCGCGGCCCCAAACTCAACGCCGCCGTCAGCTTCTACTTCGGCATCGACGGCCACGCCGAGTTCCGCACCATGGACCAGCTCGACCAGGCCTGGGTCATGAACCGCCACGCCCATGAGTATCGCGCGGCCGACGCGGTCGAAGTCACCCGCCTCAACGCCGCCATCGTGCAGGCCTACCAGCGCCTGCACCAGGCGCACCCGGAGATCCCCTTCGGCGGCTACTACGCCTTCGGCGTCTGCCAGGACGTCGTCGCTGCGGTCGAACTCAAGATGACCGGCCGCGCCACGCTCTTCCCCAATACCGCCGACGCGCGCTTCTTCTCAAACCCGCAGGACGCTGAGATCAACGCCCTCATCAAGCGCCTGCCCAAGGACCGCAGCGGCCGGCCCCCGGACCCCGACCGCATCTTCGGCTCGCTCCCCGTGGGCTCCTCGGACGCGGAGCTCGCCACGCTCACCATCCCCGGCCTCGCCCCGGATCTGATCGCCGTCCGCGACGCCTGGACGCATGGCTCGCTCAAGCGCGTCCGCGCCCCGCACCGGATTCGCGAAACCGCCATCGCCTGCGGCCTGGTCCTGCTCGCCGGCCTGCTCTACTGGATCCAGCGCCGACGCACCTCGCGCTAACTGCATCACACCGTCTAGACTGCCCCTTACTGGACCTGATATTCTTCCCGACCTGTCAACCCGCGTCCCGCTCGCTCGCTATCCCGAGCTGATGGACCAGCCCTGCGCGCTTGCGGACCTGCGCGCCTGCCTGCGGGATATTTCCCGCGTCACCGCCCTCACCGGCGGCTACCGCCCCACCATGCAGTGGCTCAACCACGTCTACGCCGTCATGCCCGTGCAGCCCCGTCCCGTGCACATCGTGGACGTAGGCTGCGGCTACGGCGACTTCCTGCGCCGCATCCATCGCTGGGCCCAGGACCGCAACCTGCCCGTCACGCTCACCGGCATCGACCTCAACCCGGACGCCGTGCAGGTCGCGCGCGCCGCCACCATCCCCGGCACCGTTACCTATCTGGCCGGCAATGCGCATGACTTCCACCCGCCGCAGGGGATCGATCTCGTCATCAGCTCGCTCGTCATGCATCATCTCGAAACCCGCGAGATCGTCGACATGCTGGACTGGATGGAGTCCAACGCACGGCTGGGCTGGTTCATCAACGACCTGCACCGCCAGGAGCTGCCCTACCACGCCTTCCGTCTGCTCGCGCGCTTCATGCCCTGGCACCGCTTCGTCAAGCACGATGGCCCCGTCTCCATCCTGCGCAGCTTCCGCCAGCAGGACTGGACCCAGATGCTCAAAGCCGCCGCCATCCCGCAGAGCGGCTATCTCCTGCGTGAACTCCGCCCAGCCCGCCTCTGCGTAGCTCGCCTGAAACCAAAACAGTCCGCCCGTACTTAACTAATAACTACAAACTATCAACTCAAAACTCATGAAAACCGCCTTACCCCAGACCCCGCAACCAGCCAAAAAGCAGGTCCTGAACATGAAGAACCACCCGCTCTTAAACACGCTAGCCTGCTGCCTCCTCGCCGCCTCCGCCGCAGCCCAGCGACTCCCCGCAAACGTAAAGCCCGTCCACTACGCGCTCGCGCTCGCGCCCGACATCAAAGCCGCCGCCTTCACCGGCACCGAGACCATCGACGTCACGCTCGCCGCACCCGCCAGGACCATCACGCTCAACGC
The DNA here is from genome assembly GCA_964249685.1 of uncultured Acidobacteriaceae bacterium. Taxonomy (GTDB): domain Bacteria; phylum Acidobacteriota; class Terriglobia; order Terriglobales; family Acidobacteriaceae; genus Edaphobacter. The sequence continues at coordinate 16,579 of CAXUDC010000004.1, read as the reverse complement.
CATCGAGCTCCAGATCGCCTCCGTCACCTGCAACGGTCAGACCGGAGCCATCAGCTACGACGCGGCAAAGGAACAAGCCACCTTCACCTTCCCCAGCCCCATCCCCGCCGGCCCGGCCTCGCTCCAGATCGCCTACACCGGCATCCTGAACGACAAACTGCACGGCTTCTACCTGTCGAAGACCAAGACCCGCAACTACGCCGTCACGCAGTTCGAATCCACCGACGCCCGCCGCGCCTTCCCCAGCTTCGACGAGCCCGCGCTCAAGGCCACCTTCGACGTCACGCTCACCATCGACAAGGGCGACACCGCGATCTCAAACACGCCCATCACCAGCGACACGCCCTTTGGCACCGGCCACAAGCTAGTCTTCGCCACCACCCCGAAGATGTCCACCTACCTCGTCGCCTTCCTCGTCGGCGACTTCGCCTGCACCTCCGGCCAGAGCGAAGGCGTGCCCATCCGCGTCTGCGCCACGCCTGAAAAGGTCAAACTCACGCCCTTCGCCCTGCAGGCCGCCGAGCACTTCCTCACCTATTACGACACCTACTTCGGCATCAAGTACCCCATGCAGAAGCTCGACCTGATCGCCATCCCCGACTTCGAGGCCGGCGCGATGGAGAACTTCGGCGCCATCACCTACCGCGAAACCGACCTGCTCGTCGACGAGAAGGAGGGCGCAACCGGCGGCCGCAAGCACGTCGCCTCCATCGTCGCGCACGAGATGGCGCACCAGTGGTTCGGCGACATGGTCACCATGCAGTGGTGGGACAACCTGTGGCTCAACGAGGGCTTCGCCACCTGGATGGAGCGCAAGGCCCCGCAGGACTGGCACCCCGAGTGGAACTTCCCCGCCGACGTCGCCGACGACCTGAACGACACGCTCGCGCTCGACTCCTTGCGCACCACCCGCACCATCCGCGCCAGGGCTGAAACCCCTGCGCAGATCCAGGAAATGTTCGACGGCATCAGCTACGGCAAGGCCGGCGCCGTTATCGGCATGGTCGAAAGCTGGGTCGGCCCGGAAGTCTTCCGGCAGGGCGTGCACAACTACCTCGCCGCGCACCTGTACGCGAATGCAACGGCGGAGGACTTCTGGAACGCCCAGACCGCGACCGCAAAGCTGCCCGTCGACAAGGTCATGCAGAGCTTCGTCGACAAGCCCGGCGTGCCGCTGTTGACGTTCGAAACCGCCGAACCCGCGGGCATACCATTGAACGAGCGCCGCTTCTTCTCCTCACCCGGCAAGGCCGACCGAGACGCCGCGCAGGCCGAAAGCGTCGGCGGCGGCTGGACCGTTCCGGTATGCGAAAAGGGGCCGAAAGCGCCCGTCTGCACGCTCGTCACCGGCGCGACCGCGGTGGTCGAGCCCTCGCCCGGCGCGGGGTTCTTCTACGCCAATGCAGGCGAGAAGGGCTACTACCGCGTCGCCTACACGCCCACGCAGGCGCAGGCCATCACCGCCGTCGCAGAAACCGCGCTCAGCGTTCCCGAGCGCATCGGCTTCGTCGGCGACCGCTGGGCGCTGGCGCAGTCGGGCCGGGTTCCCGTCGGCGAGTTCCTCGACCTCGCCCTGGCGCTCAAGAAAGACCCCAACCCGCTCGTGCTCGGCGACGTGCTCGGCACCATCGGCCACATCCGCACCCGCGTCGCCGACGATGCCGACAAGGCGAAGCTCAACGCGCTCATCCGCCGGCAGTTCGGCCCCGTCTACGCCGCGCTCGGACGCGACGGCAACGGCCTCGCCGGCGGCACGACCGACCTGCAGCAGCGGCGCGCGGAGCTCTTCGGCTCGCTCGGCCAGGCCGACGACCCGGACGTCCTCAAGCACGCGCGCCAGGTCACCGAGGATCTCTTCGCGGGCAAGCCCGTCGCCGAGCCCAACATCGTCGACGTCAGCGTCGAGCTCGCCGCACAGAACGGCGACCAGGCCCTCTACGACCGCATCCTCACCGTCAGCGAGCAGGCCGACGACCCCGGCTTGCAGAGCGAGGCGCTCGAGGTACTCACGCGCTTTCGCGAGCCGATCCTGGTCGTCCGCACGCTCGAGTACGCCGTCAGCGGCAAGGTGCGCAACCAGGATTCCTGGGGCGTCATCGCCGGCGAGCTCGCCCAGCGCTCGAACGCCGAGCTCGCCTGGGCCTGGACGCAAAAGAACTGGGATCGCGTAAAGGCGCAGCTGACGGCCGCCTCGGGCGGCAACCTGATCTCCGCAACGGGCTCCTTCTGCAGCACCCGCGAGCGGACAGAGGTGGCCGAGTTCTTCGCCACGCACAAGGTAGAGGCCAGCGAGCGGGCGCTTGCCAAGGCGCTCGATGAGATCGACGGCTGCGTCCGCCTGCGCGAGGCGCAGGAGCCGCAG
>CAXUDC010000004.1:0-14117 GCA_964249685.1 uncultured Acidobacteriaceae bacterium | reverse complement strand
GGGAGACGTGTCTCCCCGAGACCTGCCTTGAGAACCGCCCTGATACCTGGGCGCAGACTTTCATTGACAACGCAGCATCCGTACGATACTTTTTCCCTAGAGGACCAACATGAAGAAATCGACTCTCCTGCTTATCGGCTCCGCAGCACTGCTCTCCGTAGCGCTTCCTGTACACGCTCAGGGCGGTTGCGTGAACTCCCCCGAGAACCCGACCGTGGTTCTTGCACTGGTTGGTTCCGCCGGCGCGTTCCTGGCCTCGGCCCGCACACGCATCAAGGCCCGTCGCAGCGCCAAGTAGTCTCTCTTCAGAGTCTGGTCGGCTGTCGTGCTGGGCGGGATCCTTCCCTCTAGTGCGACGGTTCTCCCCCTGCATGTCGACACTCCCCACCATCGGCACCCTGCCCCCCTCCCGCGTGAGGGGGGTCTTTATCTCTCCCGCACTTGCCGCCGGAGGGGTCGTCGGCCTGTCGCTGCTGGGGCTCACGACCATCTGGTCGACCGCGCTTCTGCTGCACCTGCTCTGGGTCACGGACCCGCTCAAATCGATCGGGATGATCTTTCCCATCGTCAGTCTGCTCCTCATCCTGCGGGTCTGGCGTTCGCTCGATTGGGAGATGGACGGTACCTGGTGGGGCCTTGTCCTGCTCGCCGTCACCGCCGTGCTGGTCCGGCTGCGCGAGCAGACCGTCATGACCCTGGTCCTGGCGCCGCAGTGGTCCATCTTCTTTCCGCCCCATTCCGTGGTCGCCGTCGCCTACGGCGCTGGCTTTGTGCTGCTGTTCGGCGGCAAGCGGTTGCTGCGCGCGGCGCTGTTCCCGGTGCTGCTGCTGTTCTTCGTGAACCCCGTCCCCCATGTGTTCAACGTGTTTGTGGACCTGCCGCTGCAGCGCGCGTCGGCGCACGTGGCCCGCGCGTTCGCCATGGCGCTCGGCCAGCCGCTGAGCCCGGACAAGCTGCGCCTGATGTTTACGCCGGAATTCGGCATGTTCATCGCGCCGGGCTGCAACGGCATTCGCGGCGCGGTTACGATGGGTTTCATTGCGCTCATCGCCGGGTACCTGTACCGCTTCCGCTGGCGCGCGCACGTGCTGGTGGTGCTGGCCGCGGTGATGCTCGGCTACGTCTTCAACTTCGTACGCCTGTGCGTGCTGGTGCTGTTCTACCTGGTGGCCCTGCACTTTCCGTCGCTGCAGGACCGGGCGGAAAACGCCGATTACCTCATCGGCGCGGCGCTCTTCTTTGTAGCGGTCTACCTCCTATATGTAGTCATCCACAAGCTGGGCGCAAGGCAAGCTGCCGAAGGCATCGTGACCTTGCCTCGAGTGAACCCCGGCCTACCACCCCAGACCGTTCCGCGCAGCTTTTACGCGCGCGCCGCGGCGGTGGGCTTGCTGGTGTCGCTGGGCGTCGTCAACGTGGTTCATGGCATGACTGCCCCGGGCCCCGCGCCGGAGCTACAGTTTGAAGAAAGTTCCCTGGGCCAGTTCCCGGCCACGGCGGGAAAGTATGAGCTGTCGCGGCGCTGGAACGAGACCGGCGTCGGCGGCGTGGGCCTGCTCTACCACTGGGCGGAGTACGCCTCAGCTGGCGGCGGCGCGCATGTGCAGGTGGGCATCTCGCCCGTGCTGGGCGCGCACGACGTGCTGGTATGCCACTCCGCGCGCGGCGAAGACCCGCTCTGGACCGGGTCGGGCGCCTTCCGGATGAGCGGCGGCGAGAGTGTCGAGTTCAACTCCGCGCTCTTCAACGACGGAACCACCCAGAGCCTCGAGGCCAGCACGCTCTGCAACGGCTCGAGCTGTGGCGAGAGCTCGGGCGCGGCGCTGCACCTCGGCTTCGTCTACAGCCGTCCGCATCCGGAGTCGCTCTTGAACCAGAGCGCGGAGCGTCCGATTCCGATCCTGCTGAAGGTCGAAACGATCGATACGACGTTGACCAAAGACGCCGCGCGCTCCGAGCTTTCTTCCGATTTGGCCGAGTTCCTGAAGAATATTGACCTGGATCTACTGACGAAACCCTATCGCAGGGGCTAAAATCCACGCTGAGGCTCTTAATGCTACATCCTGTTCGCGTCCGCGCAGCGCGCCTGGCGCTCCCGGCTTTGGGGTTCTGCCTGCTGGCGTTTGTGGCGGGATGCGGCGGCACGGTGGGCACACCTGTATCGCCCGGTGCCCCGATCACCCCGACGCCCACCGCGTCCTACAGCTACTCGCCGGCGTCGCTCGATTTCGGCACGGTGCCCACGGGAACGACCAGCGCCGGCCAGACCGTGACTGTAACGAGCAACGGCACCTCGCCGGTCATCTTCACCGGCGGCGGCACCACGGGCGACTACCTCGTCTCCGCGGGCACTTGCCCTACGACCCCCACCACGGTGCCCGTCGGGCAAACCTGCACGATCACCCTGGAGTTCGCGCCCATGCTGCCCGGCACGCGCACCGGAACGTTGACGCTCAGCGGGAACACGGCCACGACGCCGGTCTTGAACCTGACCGGGATCGGTGGTCTGACCTCTGACAGCGTCTCCACGAGCGCGCTCAACTTCGGCTCCGTCGCCCTGGGCACGAGCAGCGCGGCGCAGACAGTTGCCGTGACCGCAACCGGCACGACCCCGCTGGCGTTTTCGTCGTTGACGCTGACCGGCGACTTTGCCCGGCCTTCGACCACCTGCACGGCGCTGCTGTCGCCGGGTACGTCCTGCCAGATCGACATCATCTTTACCCCCGGCGCAACAGGCGCGCGGACCGGCACGCTGACCATCGGCAGCAACGCGACCGGCAGCCCGCAGACGATCGCGCTGAGCGGCACAGGCGTGACGCCACCGACCGTTGTGGGCATGCCCTTCTCTGTAAAGGTAGCGGCGGGCTCCGCGCCGGTTGCGGGCGCAAGCGTGCAGTTGTACGCGGCCGGGTCAGCCGGGGTACGCACAGGGTCGGCGCCGCTGCTGGCCCAGGCGCTGCTCACCGACGCCACCGGTTCGGTGAGCGTGTCGGGCTACACCTGCCCCGCGGCCGGCACGCAGGTGTACCTGCTGGCCAGCGGCGGGACGGTGGGTTCAGCGACCAGCGCCAATGCAAATTCACTCCTGATGACGGCCGTGGGACCCTGCGGCGGGATCGCCGGCGGCACCACGCTGGTCGTCAATGAGGCAACCAGCGTAGCCGCCGTGTATGCGCTGCAGCAGTTTTACGCGCCGGGCGGCGTGGTGGGGGCCTCGGTGTCGAACGCGACCGGCCTCGCCAACGCCTTCGGCACGGCGTCGCAGCTCATCGATCCAACAACCGGCGCGCCCGGAACCCTGCCCGCAACGACAAATTCGCCGGCGGCCCGGGTCTACTCCGTGGCGAACATGGTGAACGCCTGCCTGGCCCGCTCCGCGCAGTGCGGCGCGCTCTATGCGGCGACCACCGTGAACGGCACCGCGCCCACCAACACGCTCGATGCCGTCTACAACCTGGCGCGCTTCCCGGCGGCCAACGTGGCGGCGCTCTATGCGCAATCCACCCTGACGAACGCGTACCCCGGTCTGCCGGCCGTGCCGTCCGACTGGACCATGTTCTTTACCTATAGCGGCGGCGGCATGAACAGCCCGTCGGGCATTGCGGTCGATTCCACCGGTTCCGTGTGGGTCTCGAACTACTTTTACGTGGCGTCCAAGTTCACGCCGCAGGGCGTCCCGGTGTTCAGCAACGGCCTTTACGGCGTCGGGCTTAACAACTCCTACGGGCTCGCCATTGACCTGAGCGACAATGCCTGGATCCCGAACGAGCAGCCGTACACCAACTACGGCATCGGCAGCGTGACCGTGCTGACGCCGGCCGGCGGCTACACCTCGGGCGGCGGCGGCTTTCAGCAGGGCGGGTTGAACTATCCACTATCCGTCGCCATCGACCCGAACGGCACGACCTGGGTGGTCGATTACGGCAACTCGCACCTGACGCTGCTGAACAGCTTCGGCACGCCGCTCTCCGGCCAGACCGGCTATACGACCCCACTGTTTGCGTTCCCTGTAGCCGTGGCGCTGGATGCGAACCACTTCGGCTGGATCGCCAACCAGAGCAGCAATACGATCACCAAGGTGGCTCCGGATGGGAGCAGCTTCGTGAACTACAGCTGCTGCCAGGGCGCGTCCGGCCTTGCGCTCGACCAGGGCAACAACGTGTGGGTGGCCAACTTCTACGGTGACAGCGTGTCGCTCATCTCGAACTCCGGCGCGGTTATCGGCAACGCCAGCTACACAGGCAACGGCGGCCTCTCGCGGCCGCAGGGCATCGCGCTCGATGGCGCCGGCAACGTGTGGGTGGCGAACTACCGTCAGACATACCTGACGGAACTCGCCGGCACTGGTTCTACCACTGTTGGTGCCTCGCTGACGCCGAAGACGGGCTACGGCGCGGATGCGAAGCTGCTGGAGGCGTACGCCCTGGCGATCGACCCAAGCGGCAACCTCTGGGTCTCGAACCAGGGCAGCAATACGATCACGAAGTTTGTCGGGCTTGCCGCTCCGGTCAGGACGCCGCTGTCGGCCTTACCGAAAGCTCCGTAGAGGTTTGGGACGGCGTTTTCAGCCTTTAGATTTAGTACAACACCTGTCAAACCGCAGATCGCTACGGGATGACAACAAAATACAACTACTTAATCTTTTTTGTTGTCATTCCGCAGGGAGCTGCGGTTCAGACCTGCACTCTCGGAAGAACGTAGTAAAACGACTTTGATCTAAGCGAGGATTCCCCTGGTGGACACAAGTAGTCTGGCAACACTGCTGCGGAGCAAGGAAGCGGAGTTGCTCGAGAGTTGGCTGGTCGAGCAGCGCAAGAGCGGCAATGTACGCAGTCTGATCGCGGATCGGGACCTCGAGAAGCAGTCGCGGGAGTTCCTGGAGCTGCTGCAGCAGGCCGTGACCGAGGCCGGCGCAAACCCCAACGGCGACATCGCCGGAAGCACGTTCAAGGAAATGCGCCGCTTCCTTGAGCAGATCTCGGCCAACCGGACGCAGCTTGGCTTCTCCCCCAGCGAAACGGCCCGCTTCGTCTTCTCGTTCAAGGTGCCGCTGTTCGCGCAGATAGAAGCACTTGGCGATGCGGCGCAGCAGCTGGGCGCGGTCACGTCGGCCTCGATGCTGCTCGACAACCTGGGCCTGCTCGTAATGGAGGCGCACCAGAAGGCGCGCGAGAGTGTCATCCTGCGCCAGCAGCAGGAGATGCTCGAGCTTTCGACGCCGGTCGTGAAGCTGTGGGAGGGCGTGCTCGCGCTGCCGATCATCGGCACGCTCGACAGCTCGCGCACGCAGACGATCATGGAGTCGCTGCTCGACAAGATCGTCGAGACCGGGTCCGAGATCGCGATCATCGACATCACCGGCGTGCCCACGGTCGACACGCTGACCGCGCAGCACCTGTTGAAGACGGTGACGGCCGCGCGGCTGATGGGCGCGGAGTGCATCATCTCGGGCATCCGGCCGCAGATCGCCCAGACCATCGTGCACCTGGGCGTGGAGCTCGGCGACGTGGTCACGAAGGCCAGCCTGGCGGACGCGTTCAAAGTGGCGCTGCAGCGCGCGAACCTGATGGTAGTCAAGCGCGCAGCGAAGGCTTAGGCTAGCGCAGAAATAACGCAGATTCCCTCGGGAATGACAAACAAAAAACGGTGCATGGCCTCTTGTGCAGGCCATAGGAGCAGGGCGATGGAACACATACCGATTCTGCGCATGGGCGATCTCCTGCTGATCACCGTGCAGGTGGACATGCACGACCGCCTGGCGATCAACCTGCAGGAGAACCTGACGGCGCAGATCGTCAAGCACAGCGCGCGCGGCGTGCTGATCGACATCTCCGCGCTCGAGGTGGTGGACTCCTTCATCGGGCGCATGCTGGGCAATATCGCCGCCATGAGCCGCGTGCTGGACGCCCAGACGGTCGTCGTCGGCATGCAGCCCGCGGTGGCCATTACGCTGGTCGAGCTGGGCCTTTCGCTCCCCGGCATCCGCACCGCGCTCAGCGTGGAGCGCGGCATGGAGATCCTGCGCGGCGGCCGCGAGCAGGACGCCTTCGCCACCGCCGAAGAAGAAGCCGAGGCGCAGCTTGACGCTGACTGACGCCGCCGTCCTCGCGTCCGAGGTCCTGCCCATCCGCGCCGGCGAGGACATCGTGCTCGTCCGGACCGCCGTGCGCAAGGCCGCGCTGGCCATCCAGTTCGGCCTCGTCGACCAGACCAAGCTCGTCACCGCCGCCAGCGAGCTCGCACGCAACACGCTCGATTACGGCCGGGGCGGCGAGGTCACCATCGCCCGCGTGCAGGGCGTAAAGCTGGGCGTGCGGCTGGCCTTCGTCGACCGCGGCCCCGGCATTCCCGACATCGCGCAGGCCATGACGGACGGCTGGACCTCCGGCTCCGGCATGGGCTTGGGGCTGAGCGGCACGCGCCGGCTGATGGATGAGTTCGATCTTGCATCCAAGCTCGGAGAAGGGACTACGGTCACGATCACCAAATGGAGTCGCTGAGGGAAGCCGCGACGATCGCGCTGGACGACGAGACGCAGGTGTCGGTGGCGCGCCGGGAGGCGGCAAGCATGGCCGCGCGGCTCGGCCTCAGCGCGGACGCCGTCGCGCGCGCGGAGCTCGTCGTGGTGGAGCTTGCGAGCAACGTGCTGCACCACGGCACGCGCGGCCAGGTCTATCTTTCCGGCGTTGCGGATGGGGTCGGGCTGCAGATCGTCGTGGCCGACAAGGGCGCTGGCATCGGCAACGTCGAGCGCGCCATGGAAGACGGTTTTTCTACACGCACCACGCCCGGCCTGGGGCTGGGCGCGGTGCGCCGCCTGGTGCAGGAGATGGGCATGTACTCGCAGCGCGGCGCCGGCACCGTCGTCTCGGCCGTGGTCGGCGAGCACCGCGAAAGCCACGCGCAGCGCGTCGCCGTGCTCTCCACCAGTTTCCCCGGCGAGACGCTCAACGGCGACTCCTGGCTGGTGCATCGCGGAGCGGAAGGCCGCGACGTGTACCTGCTGGTCGATGGCCTCGGCCACGGTCTCTACGCCGCGGAGGCCGCCGGCATGGCAACGCGCATGGTGACGGGCGCGCTCGACGACCACCCTTCGCTCTCCTTGACCGCGCTGCTGACCCGCATGCATGAGCCCATGCGCGCGACGCGTGGCGCGGCCATCGCGCTCGTCTCGGTTGCCGCGGGCGTCGCGACCTGCTGCGGCGTTGGCAACATCAGCATGATGCTGCATGGCACCGACGGCGTCATGCGCGCGATCATGTCGCACAACGGCACGCTCGGCCACCAGATGCGCAAGGTGCAGGAGTTTGCCTACCCGCTCGCCCCCGGCACCACGCTCATCCTGCATTCGGACGGCCTCGCGACGCACTGGAAGATGGCGCAGTATCCGGGTCTGCCCACGCAGCCCTGCGCCACCATCGCCGGCGTCCTTTACCGCGACGCCGTGCGCGGCCGCGACGACGCTACCGTCCTCATCGCGCGCGTGGGGGCACCGGCCGCATGAGCAAGACCATCCTCACCGTCCACCTCGCGCAGGAGACCGACTTCCTCCTCGCGCGGCAGCGCGCCAAGCAGATCGCCGGCATCCTCGGCTTCGAGACACAGGACCAGACCCGCATCGCCACCGCAGTCTCCGAGATCGCGCGCAACGCATTCGAGTACGGCCAGGGTGGCCGCGTCGAGTTCTTTCTCGCTGACGAAAAGACAGAACAGGCCCAGCCGCAGCTCCGCATCGTCGTCACCGACACCGGCGCGGGCATCCCGCATCTGGACAAAATCTGGTCCGGCACCTACGCCTCGCCGACCGGCATGGGCATCGGCCTCATTGGTGCGCGCCGGCTCATGGACGACCTGCAGGTGGAGACCGGCGCGGGCCGCGTCGGCACCCGCGTCACCCTGGTCAAGTACCTGCCGCGCACCGCCACCACGCCGCCCACGCTCGCCCAGATCGCCGCCAGGCTCGCGCAGGACACGCCCCGCGCCACTCCGGGCAGCGAGTTGCACGACCACAACCAGGAGCTGCTCACCCTGCTCGGCGACCTGCGCGCTCGCGAGGCCGAGCTCGAGACCCTGAACGCGGAGCTCGAAGAGACCAACCGCGGCGTCCTCGTGCTCTACGCCGAGCTCGAAGACAAGGCGCTCGCCGTCCAGCGCGCCAGCGAGATGAAGACCCGCTTCCTCTCCGGCGTCACCCACGAGCTGCGCACGCCGCTCAACTCTATTGTCTCGCTCTCGCGCCTGCTGCTCTCGCACACCGACGGCCCGCTCAATCCGGAGCAGGAAAAGCAGGCGCACTTCATCCTCCGCAGCGCCCAGCATCTTACTGAAATGGTCAACGACCTGCTCGACATGGCGCGCGTCGAGGCCGGCAAAGCCACCACCAACCTCACCACCTTCACCCTCGCCGAGCTCTACACCGGCCTGCGCGGCATGTTTCGTCCGCTCGCCACCAACCCGCAGGTCAAGCTCCTCTTCGACATCCCCGCCCAGCCCATCACCCTGCACTCGGACGAAGGCAAGCTCGCCCAGATCCTGCGCAACTTCATCTCGAACGCGCTCAAGTTCACCCCTAGCGGCACCATCACCGTCAGCGCCACGCCCCTCGACCCAGAGCGCATCCGCTTTTCGGTCGCCGATACCGGCATCGGCATCGCGCCCGAGCATCACGAGCTCGTCATGCAGGAGTGGGGCCAGGTCCAGGGCCCCGCCGCCAGCAATGCCAGGGGCAGCGGCCTCGGCCTGCCGCTCGCCCGCAGTCTGGCGGAGGTTCTCGGCGGCACCGTCGCCTTCACCAGCGCGCCCGGCGTCGGTTCCACCTTCCATCTCACTGTACCGGCGCTGCTGGTCGCCACCCCGGACGCCGCGCCCAAACCTCTCGCCGGCGAGCACGCCATCCTCATGATCGACGACGACGAGGTCGCCCGCTACCTCTTGCGGCGCACCCTCGCCTCGCTCACCAGCGCTTCGGTCGAAGAGGCCGGCACTGGCGAAGCCGGCCTGGCCGCCATCGCGCAGCGCCTGCCCCGCCTGCTCTTTCTCGATCTCACATTGCCCGGCCTCGGCGGCTTCGAGGTAGCACGCGAGCTCCGCGGCGACCCCCACACGCACGCATTGCCCATCGTTCTCTACACCGCCAAGGCCCTCACGCCGGACGAGCTCCGCATGGCCGCCGAGCTCGAGCTCACCGTCATCGCCAAACGCGAGAACGGCCGCGACGACGACGACGGCGAGCAGCACGCCAGCATCGAGCGAGCCCTGCTTGAGGTAGGCTTGAGCAACAGGCACCAGGCCCCGGAACAAGCATGATCCAGACACGCGAACGCCAGATCCTCTACGTCGACGACACCGAAGAGCAGCGCTACGCCATGCGCCGCATTCTCGAAGGCGCTGGCTTCCGCGTGCTCGAGGCCGGCACCGGGCGCGAGGGCCTCGACCTGCTTCACCCCGGCATCCTCGCCGTCGTGCTCGACGTCAAGCTGCCCGACATGTCCGGCTACGACGTCTGCCGGCAGATCAAGGCCAATCCCGAAACAGCCGCCATCCCCGTCCTGCAGATCTCCGCCAGCTTCGCCGACCCCGTCCTCCGGGCCGCCGGTCTGTCCGGCGGAGCCGACGCCTACGTCGCCCAGCCCGTGCATCCGGCCGAGCTGCTCGCGCTCGTCAACGCGCTCATCCGCTCGCACGATTCCGAAAAGACCCTCCGCTTCCAGGCCGAAATCTCGCGTCAGCTCTCCGGCTCGCTCGATTACCACGAGACCCTCGCCAACATCGAGCGCGTCTTCGTGCCGCGCTTCGCCGACCGCTGCCTCGCCGTCCTGCTCGCCGATGCCCACGCGCAGGTCCAGGCCTACCAGAGCGCCGATATGCCCGACCACTACGCCGACCTGGCCAACCAGGTCGCCCACTCTGGCTTCACCAGCCAGGTGCAGGGCAGCGCGCTGGTGGTGCCGCTTGAGGTCGGCCGCAAGCGCGTCGGCGCGCTCGTCTTCGCGCTCGAAGGCACCGATCGCAGCTACGCCCCGTCGAACGTCGCGCTGGCCGAAGACCTCGCCGGCCGCGCCGCGCTCGCGCTCCAGAACGCCAGCCTCTACAGCGCGCAGCGCACCACGCAACACGCGCTGATCGAAAGCGAAAAACTCGCCGCCGCCGGTCGTCTCTCCGCCGCTATCGCGCACGAGATCAACAACCCGCTCGAGTCCATCATTAACCTCCTCTACCTCATCGACACCTCCGACGAGACCCCGCCCACCATCAAGGGCTACGTCCAGGAGGCGCTTTCGGAGCTCTCGCGCCTCACCCACATCGCCCGCCAGTCGCTCGGCTTCTACCGCGAGCTCACCGGCCCCGCCACCTTCGATCTCAACGAGTCCGTGGAAAACACGCTGGAAATCTACCTCAAGCGTTTCGAAGGCAAGCACGTCACCGTCGTGCGCCGTTACCACCCCGGCGCGCTCGAGCTCCACGCCGTCAAGGGCGAGATCCGCCAGGTCATCTCGAACCTCCTCGTCAACGCCTACGACGCGCTCTCGGCCGGCGGCACCCTCACCGTCTGCACCACCCGCCGCGACGACCACGTCCTCTTCTGCATCGGCGACAACGGCTCCGGCATCCAGCCCACGGTCCTCGCCCGCATCTTCGAGCCCTTCTTCACCACCAAGGACGGCACCGGCACCGGCCTGGGCCTCTGGGTCTCCGATACCATCGTCACCAAGCACGGCGGCACCATCGAAGTCACCAGCTCCACCGAAGGCCAAACCCACGGCACCGTCTTCGAAATCACCCTGCCTGTAACCCCCAGCCCCGCCCCCGCCATCTCCTAATCAATCACAAAGGCTGAAAGTCTCTGCTCTTTGTTTGTCATACCCGCAGGGATCTGCTGTTCGCCTGGACCCGTTTGCCTCAACATAGCTTTGTTCTTCATTTCTCGCCGTCATCCTGAGCGTAGCGAAGGACCCCCGCATTGGCGCTGCGGCTACACCTCAAGGTAATGGTTTAGTTGATAGAGTACTCACGCCCGTCAAAGCGCATGCCCAAATTTGGTGCAACTCTCCCTGGATCAAACCCTGTATCTAAGCCCCATCCTTTGAATATCTTAGAACCAACATACGAGGGGGGGGAGACTACCGCCCATCCGTACTCCGCTTCCGCCAGACCACCTTCACATGTTGCCGCCATCGCTCATCGAGCGCCGCCAAAGTCCACTCGACGCCCGGCGAAAGATGCCGCAGAATCGTCTCGGTCGCCGGATGAATCCGCAGCGCCGGAGCCACCAGGTAGAGCCGCGGCGCAAGCGGCGAAAGCGCGATCCCGCCAAAATATCCATGTCGTTGAAACTCGCCGAGCCCACTCTGCTGGTCCGGATTTTGCGCATGATGCCAGCGCACGCGCACCCAGTAATCCAGCCCTTGCAGAGCCAGTTGCGGGTCTTCCTCGGCCTTGATTTCGAGCACCGCCAGCCGACCATCCGCGCTGACCGAAAGCAGGTCCAGCATGCCACGATCGCTCGCCGCAAACGCCGGAACCTGCGCGTACACATGCTCCGGCTGCAACGCGCTGTCGAGTAGCGCGACATCGCGCCGCAGGTTGCCTTCGAGCCAGCGCTCCGGCTGCATGCGGAACAGCGGATCGCGCTTGTCGCCCGCAGGCGAGCGGCGCGCGCAAAGCCCAGCCACAAGCTCCCGCAGCGCGCCTTCGTTCTCGCGCGTCAGCGGAGTCTCGTTCGCCCCCGCGCCGAAGGTGATCTCTTCCACGCGGTTGAACGACTCGGCCGAGGCCCCGAAACGAACCCGCGCAAACTCCAGCCCGTGCAGCAGAAACGCAAGCTCCGTCGCCGACCGCAGCCGCTGCTCGGCCACGGGCTGAAACTCCGGCGGAACCAGCCCCATCACGCGCCCGGCGCTCTCCGCAAAACGCTCCCGCGCCGCGGCCTGGTTGGGCGCATGCAGCAGCCGCGTGGTCAGGTTGCCGTGGTCGGCCGCGTCGCGTTGGACCAGCTCCTCGCCGCGCTGGTCGAGCTCATAAAGCTCCCACTGCGACTCGCCCGTAAGCCAGGCCATTCTTGACAACGTCAACGCTGCCAGACCGCGCGGCACGATCACCTTCAAGCCCTGCACCAGCCGCCTTCCGTTGCCGGCCTCGCGACAGGCCTGCAGCCACAGGATGCCGAACGTCAGCACGCCATCGACCGTGACCGGCGTCTCTTCGTCATTCACGCCGATCACCGCCCAGGCCTTCTGCCCCTGCACGAGCAGCCCCCGCGCGTAAGCCGGCCCAAAGCTCTTTTCGAGATCCATCGCGGTGCGAAACGCCTCCGCTCGCCAGCCCTCAAAGGCGCGTTCGAGCACCCGTTCCAGCACCTTCACGTAGCGCACCCGCGTGGCTTCGCGCGTTGAAGGCGTGCGCCGGTCTGGATCTCCGGCCAACTCCAAAACTGTTGGCCGAGCCTGCCCGAAGCGCAGCGTACTGAGCCGCAGCGTCTTCTGCCGGGCCTCGGCCGCGACCACGCGCCGAACCAGGTTCCGGCCTTCGCTCCAAAGGTGCAGCGTGCAGCGCCCGTGCTCGACCGCGAGCGTGTACTTGGCCTCGCGCAGGTCGAACAGCACCTTGCCGTCCTCCATCACGACCGCGGCGGGATAGTCGGCCAGGTAGCCTTCGAGGGCCACGGCGATCTGCTCGGGCGTCTGGTCGGCCACCTATCTACCAGCCCCGCGCCGAGCGCAGATGCGTTACATGCGCCAGGTGATGCCGGCTGTGCCACGCATACAGCAGCGTCGCAAACTCGACAGTCTGCGCGCCGTGCTCGGGATGCACGAAGCTGCGCTGCCACTCCGCCGGGCTGAGCGATTGCAGCAGCAGCACCCAGCGCGCGTGCAGGCTTTCGATCAGCTCGAGCGACCACTCGACCGGCGCGACCGTGTCCGGGAGCTCCGCCCAGGCCTTCTCGTTGTAGGCCATGATCGACGGCGCGTCTTCGGTCAGGGCCTTGCGCAGCCGCAGAAACGCGTTCATGTGCGAGTCCGCCACGTGGTGCGTGAGCTGCCGCACCGTCCAGCCGCCCTCGCGATAGGGCGTGTCGAGCTGGTCGTGGTCGAGCCCCTGCAGTGCGTTGCGTAGCTGCTCGGGTAGCTCGGACAGGTCGGTGATCGCGCCCGCAAGCAGACCTTCCGGCAGCGCAACGCCCGGCGCGGGCCGCACGAAGCGACCAATGGGGAACCTGGGATCGTGTGTGTTCGTTTCGGTACTCATCGCATAAAACGTAGCACACCGGCTTGTGGCGAGCCGGTTCGCGGTAGAAGATAAAGGCAATGCGAATCCTGCTCGCCGTCCTGCTGCTCGCCACCGCGCCCCTAACCGCCTGCCGACGCCACGCGGCCCCGGACGCGAGCTCCACCGCGAGGACGACCGACTTCGCCGGCTTCGACCGCAACCTCTACCCCGGCGACGAGCGTCTCGCCGCGCTGCACCAGCAGTTTGCCTTCATCGGCTACTGGCTTACCAACCCTCCCGGTGAGCGAGAGAACACCTGGCTCGGCAAGCGTGTGCTGCTGCGCAACGCCGGTTTCGGCTTTCTAGTGCTCGCCAACGGCAAGCTGGACCGGCAGATCAAGGACGACGACCTGGGCCCCGGGGAGCTCGGCCGGAAGGACGCCGCCGCCGCCATCGCCGCCGCGCGCCGCGAGGGCTTTCCCGACAAGACCGTGATCTTTCTCGACCAGGAAGAAGGCGGGCGCCTGCTGCCCGAGCAGGCCGAATACTTCCTCGCCTGGACCGAAGCGGTCGCGGCGAGCCCGTACCGCGCCGGAGCTTACCTTAGCGGTCAGCCCGCGCCCGACGGCAACGGTCCCGACGGCAAGCCCGCCACCGTCACCACCGCGCAGGATGTCCGCGAGCAGATCGCCCAGAAGCACCTGCACCCCGTCGTCTTGTGGGTTGCGCAGGACACCTGCGCTCCCGCGGGCCCGGCGCCGGGCTGCGTCCTGCCGCCGCCGCCGCTCAAGCAATCCGGCACGCTGGACGCTGAAGTCTGGCAGTACGCCCAGACGCCGCGCCGGCCGGAGTTGACGAAATCCTGCGCCAGGACCTATGCCGCGGACAACAACTGCTATGCCGGTGGCACT
>CAXUDC010000003.1:42572-52706 GCA_964249685.1 uncultured Acidobacteriaceae bacterium | reverse complement strand
CGGCTGACTTGTTCGTGGGACTGAAGTCCCACGCTTCCACCCAGGTATGTGACCGGGGGCTTCTAGAGGAGTTGGCGGCGGATAAGCTCCAGCGCGTGCTGGGTGGACCAGAAGCGGATGCGCTCGCGGTCGCCGGCCAGGTTGAGCTGTTTGACCTGCGTGCCCTCGTCGGTGGCGATGCCGATGTAGATGAGGCCGAGGGGCTTGCCTTCGTCCGCGCCGGTGCCTGGACCGGGACCCGCGATGCCGGTGATACCGACGCCGAGCGCGGCGCCGGTGCGGGTGCGGATGCCTTCAGCGAGGGCGCGGGCGACGGACTCGGAGACGGGGCCATCGTGCTCGACCAGACCGGGGGGGACACCGGCGAAGGTGGTTTTGAGCGCGTCCGCGTAGACGACCGCGCCGCCGAGGAAGTAGCGCGAGCTGCCCGGGACCGAGGTCAGCCGCTGCGCGAGCATGCCGCCGGTGCAGCTTTCGGCCGCGGCGAGCGTCATGTGGCGCATGCCGAGCATGAGCAGGACGACCTCCTCGAGCGACTCGCCCTGGGAGGAAAAGACGTCGTCACCCATCTCGTGCTCGATCTCTTCGGCCACTGCGTCGACGCGCTGCTGGGCGGCCTGGAGCGTGGAGGCAGCGCACTGAAAGTGGAGCTGGATCTCGCCCGAGTGCGCGAGGATGGTGGTCTCGATGTCGTCGTATTTCTTGTAGATAGGTGCGGTGCGGCTGTCGACGATGGACTCCGGCAGCAGCGCCATGCGGAGTTGGCGGCGGGCCAGGAAGTAGGGTGGGAGCGACTTGGCCAGGAGCGGCTTGACCTGGTCGTCGAACATGGGTTTGAGCTCTTTGGGTGGGCCGGGAAGCAGGACGACGATGCGGCGCTTGCCCTGGTGCATCGTGTCGAGGATTTGGCCGGGGGCGCTACCGTTGGCGTTCGGCAGCAGCGTGGCACCGTCGAGCACGTCGGCCTGTTTGGCGTTGTTGGGCGACATGACGATGCGACGCTCGGCAAAGCGCTTGTAGAGGGACGCGATGATTTCGGGATCGGCGTGGAGCTCTACGCCGAGCGCGCCGGCGGCGGCCTCTCGCGTCAGGTCGTCTTCGGTGGGTCCGAGGCCGCCCGAGAAGAGGACTATGTCGGCGCGGCTGAGGGCCATGGCGGCGGCACCGGAGAGGTGCTCGAAGTTGTCGCCGACAATGGTTTTGAAGGCTACGGTGACGCCGAGATCGTTGAGCCCGGCGGTGAGATAGAGGGAGTTGGTGTCCTGCCGGAAGGGGGTGAGCATCTCGGACCCGGCAGCGATGATTTCAGCGATCATGCTGGGTTGGATGCGGTTGGCTGACGGGTGAAAAGCAGATCCCTCCGGGATGAAAAGAAAAGTGGCAGCTTGTTGCGTTTTCATCCCGGCGGGATCTGCGTTGTGATGATTCAGGCTGGCAGCTTCACTTCGAAGACGGCTTCGCGGGTGGTGAGGGCGGCGCGGCCACCGGGGAGGAGCGCGATGCCGACGAGGTTGGGGCCGGCGACGACGACCTCGGCTGCGCGCGTGGGGGTGATGCGGACGATGCCGCGCTCGCCGTGAAGGGAGGCGGCGACGTAGAGGTTGTCGGCGGGGTCGAAGGCCATGCCCTGCGGACGGCCCAGGCCGCGGTAGAATTCGGTGGCGGCACCGTCCTTGTCGATGGCGAGAATGGACTGGCTGGAGGCGGTGGTGGGGCCGGTGACGTAGAGGGTGCCGTGGCTGTCGAAGGCGAGATGGTAGGCGGCGATGGAGGGCTCGAGGGTGGCAAAGACAAAGGTTTCAGCCTCGGCCGTTTCACTGCCAGCACCGCCGCGGATCTTGAAGATGGTGCCGGAGCGGTCGCCCACGTAGAGATCGCCGGCGGGGTCGAAGGCGATGCCGGTTGCGATGCCGAGGCCTTCGGCGAAGACCTTGGATACGCCGCCGGAGCCGACCTGGTAGACGATGCCGTCGGCGCGCGAGCTCACGTAGAGCAGGCCGTCGGGCCCGAAGGCGAGGCCGCTGGGGTTGAGGATGCCGCGGGCGTAGGGGCGCAACTCGTGGATGACGCCTTCGGGCGAGGGCGCGATGCGGAAGATGGAGACCGGCGTCTCCTGCCCGCGGGAGCCGGAGAGCGTGGTGTAGACGTTGCCTTCGGCGTCGACGGCGGGGTTGGCGACGGGGTGCAGGTTTTCGGCCATCGCGACGCCGACGTTGAGCTGGAGCGCGTTCGAGACCGCGCCGCCGCCCGCGACGACGAGCTCTCCGGGCAGCACGCCGTCGGGCACGCGGACGATGGCGAGCGTGGGGCGGGCGAGCGTGACGATGGCGGGAACGTCGCCGATCTCGGCCGCGAGACCGGGGCCGAGTCCGGTGCCGACGAGGGTGATCTCGCCGCCGGGCAGGGCGGCGGCAGGACGGAGATGGGTCAGGGTGGGCATATGTTCAGCCTACTCGCTCGGGTGCCCCATGTCTCGCGGTTGAGACATGGGTTGAAGCCGCACGAAACTAGAACCAGAGCAGGATGAAGTGCCCGACTGCCAGTGCCATCAGCCCGGCGGCAATGTCGTCGAGCATAATACCGGTGCCGCCGTGCAGGCGCTCCAGCTGCCGGACCGGTGGGGGCTTGGTGATGTCGAACGCGCGGAAGAGGAGAAGGCCGAGCGCAGCGTGTTTCCAGTCGGCGGGGATGGCGATGAGCGCGACCCACTGGCCGGCGACCTCGTCGATGACGACGTGGCCGGGGTCCTCGCGGCCGCTCTCTCGCGCGACGATGGTGGCCGCGGGGATGCCGATGGCGGTGGCTATCAGGGCGGCGGCCAAAGTGCCCCAGACCTGGGTTGTGAGGGACGGATGCCAGAGGTGGATCGCACCGAACCACAACGCGACCGCCGCGCAGGAGCCGTAGGTGCCCGGGCCGGGGCGCATCAGGCCAGCTCCAAAGAAGGTGCCGACGGCCCAGGCCCACGCGGTCTTCTTGCCGGGGAGCGTGCGGACGTTCACCGGGATCTGCTTTGCCACTAGCGCTCGTCCTCGTTCGTAGAGCTTTTATTGCGCGAGCGCAGGCCTTCGAGCTCGTCGAGCAGGTCGGGGTCGTGGACGGGGGAGGAGATGACGTAGCCGCCGGACGCCCACTTGCCGAGATCAAGGATGCGGCAGCGGTCGGAGCAGAAGGGGAAGTCCGGGTTGGCGGCCAGGACGACCTTGCGGCAGGTGGGGCAGAAGAGGGCTTTGGGGGTGCTCATGCGGTAGGTTCCCAGGGGTTGAGGAGTTGAAGGCCGGGGATGTCGGCGAAGTCTCGCGTGTTGCGGGTGACCAGGGTGAGGTTGTGCTCGAGGGCGGTAGCGGCGAGAAAGAGGTCGGGTTGAGGGTAAGTATGATTGCGTTTGCGAGCGACTGCCATCAGCATCCGCCAGCGAACGAGAATGGACTCTGAGACTTCAAGAGTTCTGTCCGCGAACATTGGCCTGATCGTAGCGGTCAGCCAGTTTTCTAAAGCATCACGCTTTGTGAGAGAGAGCTCAACCTTGATTCCGTACTGAATCTCTGCGAGAGTGACCGTGCTGATGAACATTCTCTGCAGATCACGAGTCCTGAAATAGCGCAAGACCTTAGGCTCCGGCCTGGGTTTACGCGGCTCAGAGACAATCATCGTGTCCAGTAAATCGTGCAACTAGAACTCGACCGGCTCGCTCACCGGTGGGTAGTACCGCTCACCTTCCAGGTCGACCTCTTTGTAAGGGGAGTTCATCAAGGCTGCGAGCAGTTCCGCACCGGTCTTCGGCACGCCCGGGTGTGAGGCTTTCGGTAGCGGAGCATTGAGGAGCGCCTGCGTGAGCACGGCCTCTACGTTCATGAAACCGCCATCGATCTGACGTTGATGGATAAGGGCTTCGACTGCAGGATCGTTGATCGTGATCATGGTGGCTCCTCCGGCAGGACTGTCGGGGATAGTTTAGTTCATGCAGGCAAGGCTACTCAAGAATCTTCGCCACCACGTCATAGTCGTGGCTTTCGGTGATCTCGGCGCGGTAGAAGGTTCCGGGGACGAGCGCTTCGTGGGGGCCGAAGTCGTTGATGAAGACCTTGCCGTCGATCTCGGGGGCGTGAAGGCTGGTTCGGCCTTCCCAGAGCAGGTCGGTTTCTTCGCTGGGGCCTTCGACGAGGAGGTCGATCTCGCGGCCGACCCACCTGGCTTTTTCCTTGATGGAAATTTTCTGTTGCAGGCGCATCAGCTTGCGGCGGCGGGCCTGGATGGTACGGGCGGAGACCTTGGTTTCGTCGGCGAAGCCGTAGGC
Source organism: uncultured Acidobacteriaceae bacterium (assembly GCA_964249685.1). Classification (GTDB taxonomy): domain Bacteria; phylum Acidobacteriota; class Terriglobia; order Terriglobales; family Acidobacteriaceae; genus Edaphobacter. Next base: position 48,409 of record CAXUDC010000003.1, on the reverse strand, counting down.
CGCGGCGCCCTCCTCGTCCGAGTAGGTGAAGACGCCGAGCCAGTCGATCCTGGCCGCTTGCACGAAGGCGCAGAGCTCGGCGAAGTCGGCCTCGGTCTCGCCCGGGAAGCCTACGATGAAGGACGTGCGGATGACGATGCCGGGCACGATCGCGCGGGCTTTCGTGATCAGGTCTAGGAAGATGGCCGCGTTGCCGCCGCGCTTCATCGTCTTGAGAACGCTGGCGCTGGCGTGCTGCAGCGGTACGTCGAGGTACTTGGCGATGGTGTCGTGCCGGGCCATGGTCTCGAGCAGGCGCGTCGTGACCTTGTTAGGGTAGGTGTAGAGGAAGCGCAGCCAACGCAGGCCGGGCAGCACGGCGAGCGCATCCAGCAGCTGCGCGAGCCCTTCTTTGAGCCCGAGGTCCTCGCCGTAGCAGGTGGTGTCCTGGCCGATGAGGGTGATTTCGCGGACGCCCTGCGCGATGAGGTTCTGCGTCTCCGCGATGATCGATCCCATGCGCCGCGAGCGAAACTTGCCGCGCAGCTGCGGGATGATGCAGAAGCTGCACGGGTGGTCGCAGCCCTCGGCGATTTTGATGTAGGCGCTGGCGCGGGGCGTGGTCAGGATGCGCGGGGTGGCGTCGTTGTAGAGGTAGTCGGGCAGGGCGGCGGTGGCGCCGTCCCAGGCCTCGCGGGAGAAGCGTCCGGCAGCCTCGCGGGCGAGGCCTTCGGCACGGCCCTGGCGCGGCGTGTGGGCGATGTGCTCGCCGGGATGGTTGACGTGGTCGGTGGTGGTGCCGGTCTCGGCGAGCGACTGCACGATGCGCAGCTGGGGGGCGATCTCGCGGCCGTGCTCGGGGTCGGTCAGCGGGCGCGAGTGCTGGCTGACGGCGCTGGCGGCGCGGCTTACCAGCTGCTGCTCGGGAACGTTCTGGTGTGAAGCTACGGCGACCGTGGTTTCCCCTACGGCGAGGCCCGAAAGCAGTTCCAGATCCTTCTGAGTGTGGGCGTCGACGGAGGGCTGGCCGAAGTCCTGGGGAAGGATCTGGAAGGGGGAACCGGTCTTGGCGTGGCCGGTTGGGGTCAGTCCGGCGGCGGCGAGGATCGCCTCCAGCTCGCCGGTGCCGACGACCGCGTCGACCTCCGGGATGCTGGCGCGGATCTCGTCGCGGTAGCGCTCCACCAGGCAGCCGGCGACGACGATCCGCGTGGCCTTGCCGCCGTTTTCCTTCTTGTGCTGGACCATTTCGAGGATCGTGTTGACCGACTCCTGCTTGGCCGAATCGATAAAGCTGCAGGTGTTGATGACGATGATCTCGGCGTCTTCGGCGCGCGGCGTCAGCTCGGCGCCATTGTGGTGCAGCAGGCCCATCATGACTTCGGAGTCGACCAGGTTCTTGGGGCAGCCGAGCGAGACGAAGCCCACCTTCGGTCTTGCGGGTGCGGCTTTTTCGTCTGTGATGAGCGCGACCATTGGTTCTATTCTAGCGCTTGCTCTGGATAGAAGCTGGCGACGTGGGGTGGTTCAGCTCCCAAACGCAGATTCCCTTCGGGAATGACAAACAAAGGGACACAGCCCGTGCCGTGAGTGGTGCCTGAAAGAGGAGCAGTTCGCTCCCTGATCGGTGCCTAACGGAACAGCATTCGGGCTGCGATTACGATCAGCAGGGCTGCGAAGCCGCTTTTCAGCGCTACCTCGCTCAACCGGTGGGCCTAGCCGCCGCCGATCCAGCCGCCGATGGCAAAGCCTACGGCGACCAGCAGCGCGAGCCGCAGGTCGACTGCGCCGGCCTTCCAGTATCGCCAGAACGCGAAGACGCCGATGGGCAGCAGCAGCGTGGCCAGCGACGTGCCCTACGCGCTCTGCTGGCTCATGCCGTAGAACAACACCAGCGCCGGGATCAGCAGCGCGCCTCCGCCAATGCCGACCAGCCCGGAGACCACGCCGATGGCGACGCCGAGCAGCAGCGCCGCGGCGGTTTGATCACCGCTTCGCCGCCAGTAGCTGCTCGTAGAGCGCGATGGTCTGGTCCGCGATGGCCTCCCACGCAAACTTTTCCTCGACCCTTTTGCGGCCGGCTTCGCCCATCTGCTTCGCCAGTTTGGGGTCGGCCAGCAGGGCGGTGATCGGCGCGGCCAGGTCGCGCGCGAAGCATGCCGGATCGACCGGGAAGGTCGTGCCGGGATCGGCTTCGAACTGGACCAGACGCCCGGTCTCGCCTTCGACGACGACCTCGAGAATGCCGCCCACCGCGCTTGCGACGACGGGCGCCTTGCAGGCCATCGCCTCCAGGTTAATGATGCCGAACGGCTCATAGACCGAGGGGCAGCAGAAGACCGCGCAGTGGGAGTAGAGCTGGATCGCCTCCGGCTTGGTGACCATCTGCTCGATCCAGACGATGTTGTGGCCGGTGCCGGTGGGGTCGCCGGTGGCAATGGCGTGGCCACCGTCCTCGGCCTCGATGACCTGCGCGGCGGCCTGGCTGCCGGGGGTGAACTTGCGCACGGCCTCTACCTTTTCGCGCATCTCGGCGGCGATCTCGGGCGTATCCGGCGCGCCCGCGCAGAGGACCACCTGGGTGCCGGGCGGCAGGTGCTGGATGGCGTCGACCAGGTGCGTGACGCCCTTCTGCCGCGTGATCCGGCCGACAAACAGCACATACGGCCGCTCCAGATCGACGCCGTATTTGACCAGCGCGTCGGTTGCGGGGGTGTACTGGTACTCGTCGAGATCGATGCCGTTGTAGATCACGTGAATCTTGGCTGGGTCGACCTCGGGATAGGCTTTTTGGATGTCCGCCCGGGTCCCGTTCGAGACGGCGACGATGGCGTCCGCGTCCTCCATAGCGGTTTTCTCCATCCACGAGCTCATCGCGTAGCCCGAGCCCAGCTGCTCCGCCTTCCACGCCCGCAGGGGCTCGAGCGAGTGCGTCGTCAGCACGAAGGGCACGCCGTAGAGCTTTTTGGCCAGAAAGCCGGCCATGGAAACGTACCAGGTGTGCGTGTGCACCAGGTCGATCTGCCCGAGCTCTCTCTGGACCTGCAGGTTGAGCGCCATGGCGTCGATGGCGGCCTTGAACTTCTCCTTTGTACCGCCGGTCACGCCGGGCAGCGGTTCCTCGCCGCGTACGCTCAGGTTGCCGTCGTCCTGCTGCTGCGTACCCCAGCAGTGAACCTCGACCTCGATCTTGCGCGCCAACTCCCGCGCCAGGTACTCCACGTGCACGCCCGCGCCGCCGTAGACATTCGGCGGATACTCCTTCGTCATCAGCCCAACCCGCATGGTTGCTCCTCCGCGTCTTTGCAGTCTATACAAGCGCAGCAGGCCGGTGCCCCTGCGGACACCGGCCTGTTGCGCTTTGACCGAGCTGCGGGGTTCGCTTGTCGGCAAAGCTAGCCCCGCTTACTTCGAGGTGTAGCCACAGCGACAATGCGGGGCTCCTTCGCTTCGCTCAGGATGAGGGCGAAAAGAATGAACAGCAGCTACACTTGGGCGAAACGGGGCTAGATGATTTTGAGCAGGAGCAGGATCACCACGATGGTCAGGATGAGCGAGATGCCGCCGCCGCCGTAGTAGCCCAGTCCAGGACCCATGCGAGCACCGCCAAAACCGAAAACGAGGATGAGGATAATCAATACGATCAGCATGCAAGCACTCCGAGAGAAGCAAGATTGTGGCGAATCGCCAACCTTCACCGTAGGATGCACTCGGAAGCGGTAAAACAATCCGGGAGAAAACTTTATCCACTGAAGGCATGCGCCGCTTGTTTCAAAGTCATGGCAGACTGGCTGCTGCCGCTTCGGCATTCCAGATGTGCGCGCCTTAAGGAACACCGCCGTTATCATCCCGCAGGGATCTGCTTTTCGGGCAGCAGCAATCCGCCGGGAGCTCGATGGCCCGGTGATAGTTCCAGGCCCATCAGGCGGATGATCGCTAGGGCGTTGGAACTGGTGTTGACGCCTGGTTTTAGCTTGTAGTCGAAGGCGAGCGGGTCGTCCACATCCGGGCTGGCCATGTGGACGTTTACGCCGCCCGAGGCTTCGCTGGCGAGGTCGGTCAGGGCGAGGTCGTGGGTGGAGAGCGCGCCGATGGCGCCGTTGCGCAGCAGCGAGCCCAGCACGGCGCCGGCGGCCGCGCGGCGGTCGTGCGAGTTGGTGCCGGAGAAGATCTCGTCGACCAAGAAGAGCACGGGCGCGGTCTTCGAAAGCGCGACGATCTGGGCCAGGCGCTCGACCTCGGCCTTGAACTTGCTCTTGCCCTCGGCGAGCGAGTCGGTCAGGGCCAACGCCGCGCCCAGGCGCAACGGCGTCAGGCGTAACGCGCGCGCACGCACCGGCGCGCCGGCGTAGGCGAGCACGGCGTTGATGCCGATGGCACGCAGCAGCGTCGACTTGCCGGCCATGTTCGAGCCGCTGATCAGGTAGAACTTTTTGTCGCGTCCAATGGAGACAGCGTTGCGCACTGCGCCTTCGAGCAGGGGGTGGCCTACGTCTTCGCCTGCAATTGAAGGCGCGCCCTCGGGGAGCAACTCCGGCCATGCGTCTTGCGGGTGCTCGTACGCGTAGGTGGCGAGCGCGTTGAGCGTCTCGAACTCCGCCCACGCGTCCAGCCAGACGTCCATCGCGGCGGCGTACTGGCGCTTCCAGCGGGCGATCGAGATGGCGGCCTGGGTGCCGGCGGCGAGCAGCAGCGACAGGATGAGGAAGTACTCCTTGGGCCTCTGCTCGACGATCTCGAGCTGCCGCTCGAGCTTGCCCAGGGTGGCGACGGCGCCTGCCGGTTGGGCGGCGCGGCGCTTCAGCTCGACGAGCTTTGTGGCGGCGAAGTCTTTTGCCTGCAGTAAGGCGAGACCTTCGGAGATCAACTTGACGTGCTGCTGCAGCGTCTCCGCGCTCTTCAGCAGCGGCACCACGCGCTTGCGCAAGGGCAGGCAAATCGCCGCCTGCGCGCCGAGCGCCAGCAGCAGGTTCGGCAGCACCGTGGCCCACGGCAGGAGGTGGGTGAAGCCGGCCAGCAGCGCCAGCACGGCAAGCGTGGCGGTAAGCCAGAGTGCCGGCCGCACCCACGCCGGAAAGGTGGGCACGGGCTCCGCGAGCCAGTCGTGGAAGACGTTGCCGGCGATCTGGTGAAACTTGGTGACGCCCAGCAGCGCGATCTTTTCGCGCAGTTCGGTCTGGGGCGTCAGCTCCTGGACGGCGGCCTGGCGGGCGAGGGTTTCGTCATGGGTCGAGGGCTCGAGCAGGTACCTGGCGAGGCCGCGCTCGCCCGGCCCCGTCCGCACGGTGCAGAGCAGGCCAAAGAGCGAATCCGGCCCGAGCAGGTCGAGGTCGTGGTCGTACAGGTGGCCCACGGTGCGCAGCGTCTGGCCGGCTTCGAGGCCCGTCCGGCCGGACTGCGGCTGGCTGCCGTCCGCGCGCTGCAGGCTACGGTCGTAGAAACTTAGCAGCCGCTGCTCGCGCGTGAGCTGCCCGCTGATGCGCGCCAGGTACCAGACGACGCCCGCGCCCGCCGTGAAGCCTAGTACGAGCGGCCAGAGCTGCCCGGCGCCGCGGGGTGCGCGCGTCGCCACAAACGCGACCAGCAGCACAACCAGGGCAAGCGCCTGCAACGCGCGGCCGCGGCGTTTCCGCAGGGCGTCCAGCGCGGTCTCGTGCTGTGTTCGCTGAGCACGATAAGCGCCCAGCACCTCGTCTTGCGTGTGTGGCATGTCCATCGACTGGCAGTCTCCCTCCCTCCGATGGTAGACTGCATCTTGTGCCGGGTCCTACGCGACGTAATCCCGCCAACCCCGCCAGGTCCGGAAGGAAGCAACGGTAACGGGCTAGTACGGGCGCAGTAGGTCACCCGGTGCAACT
>CAXUDC010000003.1:34990-42472 GCA_964249685.1 uncultured Acidobacteriaceae bacterium | reverse complement strand
AACTTAATCTCGCCCACGGGCTGCCGTTGTTTACACCGCAATTGGCGCGGTAGGTAACTCGGAGCAACTTAGCCTCCGCACAATCAAGACGCAAGCTCCGCGTGATTCCGGCCGCGGACTCCTGTAAGCTGGGGGCATTGCACTGAGGTGAACTTTGAGTCTTACGTTGAAGCCCCGCGTCTCCGTTCGGGCCAAGATTACGTCCGTTGGCGCGTATGTTCCGCCTCGCCTGCTGACCAACCAGGATCTGGAAAAGATGGTCGCCACCAATGACCAGTGGATCATGGAGCGCACCGGCATCCGCGAGCGGCACCTTGTGGACAAGGGCGTAGCGACCAGCGATCTGGCGGTCGAGGCCGCGAAGAGGTGTCTCACCAAGCGTGGGATCGAGGCTTCCGAGATCGACTGCATCATCGTCGCGACGGTTACGCCGGACATGATGTTTCCCGCGACCGCGTGCCTGGTGCAGGACAAACTGGGCGCGTCGAAGGCCTGGGGGTTCGACCTTTCGGCGGCCTGCTCGGGCTTTCCGTACGCGTTGCAGGTGGGGGCCAAGCTGGTCGAATCGGGCGCGCAAACCAAGGTGCTGGTGATCGGCGCGGACGTGATGAGCTCCGTGATCGACTATACGGACCGCACGACGTGCGTAATTTTCGGCGATGGCGCGGGCGCGGTGCTGCTCGAGCCCTGCGTTGACGACGAGGTCGGGATGGTGGACTTCTGGCACGAGATCGATGGGTCGGGCGGCGTGGCGCTGAACATGCCGGGCGGCGGCTCGCTCAACCCTTCGACCTGCGCGACGGTGGAGGCAAAGATGCACTTTGTCCACCAGGACGGCAGCGCCGTGTACAAGTTTGCGGTGCGCAAGATGGCCGAGGCGGCGGAGATCGTGCTGACGCGCAACGGGATCACGGGCAAGGATCTGGCGTGTTTTATCCCGCACCAGGCGAACAAGCGGATCATTCTTTCTACCGCCGAGCGCCTGGGGCTTGAGGAAGGCTGCGTGGTGATCAATATCGATCGCTACGGCAATACGACGGCGGCGACGATCCCGATGGCGATGCAGACGGCGCTCGACGAGGGCAGGCTGAAGAAGGGTGATCTGGTGCTGCTGGCGAGTGTGGGGGCTGGGTTTACGGTGGGGGCTACGTTGTTGCGGTGGGAGTTTTAGGGACGGTCTGATCAAGCCTCTTTTTTGAAAGGGCGGGACTTCAGTCTCGCCGCTAGCCCAATGATTGCTTCGCAGCTTTAGCCGCTGAGCAAGGCGGAAGACTTTTTTGGGAGGCTCTCTAGGGCTGCTTTCCCCTCGTGCCGGGTGCTTCAAGAGAATAACCCCACGATAACCGCGATGAAGCCGCAGTGATCATGGGCACCCCCCTTGATTTTTATACGGGTTGCTTGGTGAGCGACCGGCGGGTGCTCCAGAGCTGGTAGAAGGCATAGCCGACGCTGATCAGGATCGTAACCCAGAGGAAGATCAGGATGGGCGTGCCCCACTTGGTGAAGAACTTGCTCCATAGGATGAGCACGACCTGGCCGTAGTGGATGCCGAGCCAGACCGCGAAGGTGTGGCGGATGAGCCGGCTGGTGGTGAAGGTGGTCAGGAACTTGTTGCGGGACATCCTGAGGGCCCCGGCAGCGAGCACGAAGGGGCTTAGCGGCATGGGCGGAGGCAGGATGGCGGGCAGCGCGACGGCGAGGATGGCGTGCGATTCCATCCAGCCGGTGATGCGCTTGAAGATGCGCGGCGGGGTGCGCTTCTGGATGAAGTCCATGCCGCCGGACTGGCCGATTTGGTAGGAGAACCAGCCGCCCAGGAACGACCCGAAGGTGGAGGCGAGGATGAGCAGCCAGGGGTTGGCGTGCTGCGCCGCGAACAGGATGACCATGACGTCGGTGAGGCCGGGGACGGGGAGCGGGACGAAGGAGGAATCGACGATGGAGACGAGAAAGATGCCGATAAGGCCGAAGTGAAAGACCCACTGCTCGAGGTGACTGCTGATTGGGGCGTCCAGGAGGAGGGCGAGAGCATGCATAGGGAGTAGGACGCGGATGGGGGCGCGGAAGTCGCGGAAAGGTTCGGAAGGATCTGGTGAGTGGTTTGAGGAGGGCTTATTCAGGAGTTTTTAGTTGTTAGTCGGTTAGTTACTAGTCAGGCTCAGGGATGGAGGAGGTTGAGCTCGGGAAGAGGTGGGAGGATCTTGTGTTGGGCTGCTAGTGAGCGGAAGAGGGTGATGGCTTCGAGGCAGGGCTGGTCGAGCGTGTAGTGGATGTTTCGCGTCAGGTAGTGCGCGATGGTGGCGGGCGGGATGGCGATGCGCGGGGTCCACTGGGCGACGAGCTCCGGGATGTGCTGCTGGCCGTGGATGCGAGACCGGTTGAGGTCTTCGATGAGTTCGGCCGGGTTGGGCACTGCGGCCGGGTGCGCAGCCCAGACGGCGGCGACCCAGGGCAGGCCGGTGTAGCCGTTCCAGAGCTCGGCGATGTCGTGCCAGGTGCAGGCGCCGGTCTGGGCCTCGATCTCGGCGCGGCGCTCGAGCGCGAGCAGGGCGGGGTCGCCGATGAGGAGGGCCGCGTCCGCTCTTGCGAGCATGGCGACGGGGTCGGCGGGGGCCGGGACGAAGGTGGGCGCGGTGTGGAGGAAGTGGCGGAAGAGGAGCTCGACGTAGGCGGCGGACGAGCGCGAGGCGGTGTCGGTTGCTACGCTGCGGACCTGGTCGAGGGGGCGCTTGCTGAGGAGCTGGATGGAGCGGACGGTGCGCAGGCTGGCGATGGTGCAGCCGGGGACGACGGCGAGTGCCGGGGTGAGGGCGGCGATGGGGATGAGGCCCAGGTCGGCTTCGCCTTCGAGGAGCTGCCGGGCGCATTGGGACGGGAGCATAGAGTGGAGGTCGTAGCGGGGGTTTGTAGGCAGATCCCACATGAGCGGGGCGGGGTTGAGGAAGTCGATGGCGGCTACGCGGAGGGGCACTGGCTTAGTTTACTTGGGGGTGGGAGGGATTACGCCCACGATGATCGCGGTGAAGCTGCGATACATGATGGGGCAGCCCGGATGGGGTTTGATGTTGGCGGCGTGGTAGGCTTTCGTGGATATCGTCTGTGCGGAGTGGGATATGGCGGGGTTTGGGAACGGGGAGACCCGGCTGGGATGGCTGGCGCTGGCGTTGACGCCGGGGCTGGGGCCGACGCGGGTGGGCCGGATCGTGCAGCAGCTGGGAGATGCCGGGCGGGTGTTCGACCTGGCGCTGACGGAGCTTGAAGGGCTGAAGATGCCGGCGAAGTCGGCGCAGTTTGTGGCCGATGGGCGGGCGCGGGCGGCGGCGGAGAAGGAGGCGAAGCTGGTCTCGGACGCGGGCGCGGTATGGCTTACGCGCGACGATGAGGACTATCCGGAGCGGCTGTTCGAGATCTACGATCCGCCCTCGGTGCTGTGGGTCCGGGGAGACCCCGGCGTGCTGAACCTGCCGGGGATCGCGGTCGTGGGGACGCGTGCGCCAAGCCCTTACGGGGCGGGGATGGCGGAGATGCTGTCGCGCGACCTGGCCCACCGCGGGCTGGCGATCCTTTCCGGCATGGCGCGCGGGGTGGACACGGCGGCGCACAAGGGGGCGCTCGACGCCGGCGGGATTACGGTGGCGGTCTGGGGCACGGGGCTTGACGTGATCTACCCGAAGGAGAATAAGCGGCTGGCCGAGCAGATTGTGACCTCCGGCGGCGCGATTGTGACGGAGAACCCGATGGGGACGTTTCCGGCACCGCAGAACTTTCCCATTCGTAACCGCGTGCTGAGCGGCATGAGCGTAGGCGTGCTGGTGGTGGAGGCGGCTGAGCATAGCGGCACGCGCATCACGGCGCGGTGCGCGATGGAGCAGAATCGCGATGTGTACGCGGTGCCCGGGAACGTGACGAACAAGAATGCGTGGGGGCCGAATACATTGATCAAGCAGGGAGCCCGGCTGACGGCAACGTGGGAAGACGTGTGGGAGGATCTGCCGTCGCAGGTCAGGATCGCGCTCGAGGACAAACGGGCGGGTGAATCGAAACCTTCGGGCACTGCATCCTTATTCTCTGAGCAGGCGATGGGGTCGAACGAGCGGCTGGTGTTCGAGCGGCTGCGGCATGACGAGCCAGTCCAGCTGGATGAGTTGATGGAGCGGCTGGAGGCGCAGCTGGGGTCGTCGGAGATCTTTACGGCGCTGTTTGAGCTGGAGTTGAGCGGCAAGGTGCGGGCGATGCCGGGGAAGAATTATGTGCGGGCGTTTTAGGTTGGAGAGACTGACCCCATGATCACCGCCTGAAAGCTGCGGTGATCATGGGGCACCCCGGATGGGTTTGCGGTGGTCTACCCACCTCTCAGAAGCAAGAGGTGGGGCACCCAGGGTTGGTACTCCAGGTGACTGGTTGCACCGTTTTGGGTTTGGCTGCGTCTAGTGGGGGACGGGGCGATTGGCGCTCGTCCGGCAAGTCGTGTTAGGTTCGCAATGAAACGAACGGGAACGAGAGCCGGCCACATCGTGTGGTCTGCGCGGCGAGTTCTATGGGGATGAAGGGAACGCAATGAGCAGAAATCTTGTGATCGTGGAGTCGCCTGCAAAGGCGAAGACGATCAATAAATATCTCGGGTCGGACTACACGGTGGAGGCCTCGATCGGCCACATCATGGACCTGCCGAAGAACGATATCGGCGTCGAGCTGAAGCTGCGCACGTTTGCGCCGACGCTGATCGTCTCGCCGGGCAAGGAAAAGATTGTAGAGCGGCTGCAGAAGCTGGCGGCCAAGGCGGACCATGTGTTCCTGGCGCCGGACCCGGACCGCGAAGGCGAGGCAATTGCCGCGCACCTGGCGATGCAATTGACGCCGATGCTGAAGAAGGGCGCGGACATTCAGCGCGTGACGTTTAACGAGATTACGCAAAAGGCAGTAAAAGCGGCGTTCGGCAATGCGCGGGCGGTGAACGAGAATTTGGTGGATGCGCAGCAGACGCGGCGCGTGCTGGACCGGCTGGTGGGGTATCAGATCTCGCCGCTGCTGTGGGACAAGGTGCGCCGCGGGCTTTCGGCCGGGCGCGTTCAGACCGTGGCGCTGCGCATGATTGTGGAGCGGGAGCGCGAGATCAATGCGTTTGTGCCGATGGAAAACTGGACGATTGATGCGCTGCTGACGGCCGATGGGGCGGAGTTCAAGGCACGGTTTACGGGCATCGACGGCAAGCGCGCGACGGTGGCGAACGGGCTGGACAAGGACGGCAAGCCGCAGGTAATCGCCAACGCGCTGCCGGACAAGGCGGCTACGGACGTGGTCGTCGCGCAGCTCGAGAAGGCTTCCTGGGCGGTCAGGTCGGTTGAGAAGAAGGAGCGCAAGCAGAACCCGAAGGCTCCGTTTACGACCTCGAAGCTGCAGCAGGAGGCGGCCGGGCGGCTGGGGTTCAACGTGCGGCGCACGATGGGCGTGGCGCAGCGGCTGTACGAAGGGGTCGAGATCAATGGCGAGACGGTCGGCCTGATCACCTACATGCGTACCGATTCCACGCGTATTTCGGACGACGCACTGGGCGAGGCGCGGGAGTACATCGGCAACCTAGGCGCGCAGTACCTGCCGGCCAAGCCGAACGAGTACAAGACCAAGAACGATGCGCAGGACGCGCATGAGGCGATTCGCCCGACGCACGTGGAGTTTGTGCCGGACCAGATCCGGCAGTATCTTTCGGACGAGCAGTACAAGCTCTACCGGCTGATCTGGCAGAGGCTGGTGGCGAGCCAGATGACGCCGGCCGTGTTCGACCAGACGACGGTCGAGATCGCCGCAAAGGCGGACCATACGTACGACTTCCGCGTGTCGGGGTCGGTGCTGAAGTTCGATGGATTTTTGAAGGTATACGAGACTAATAACGCCTCCTCCGAGGACGAGGAGGACGACGACGCGAAGCGGCTTCCCGCGATGCGCGATGGTCAGGCGCTGGGGAAGAACGCGGTGCTGCCGGAGCAGAAGTTTACCGACCCGCCACCGCGCTTCAACGAGGCGTCGCTGGTGAAGACGCTTGAAGAAAAGGGGATCGGGCGGCCTTCGACCTATGCGTCGATCATCAACACGATCCAGGATCGCGATTATGTCAAGAAGATCGGCGCGAAGTTTGTGCCGACCGAGATCGGCATGGTCGTGACCGAGTTGCTGGTGAAGAACTTCCCCTACATTTTTGAGACCGGCTACACGGCGAAGCTCGAAGGCGAGCTGGATGCGGTGGAAGCCGGGCAGGAGCGCTGGACGGACCTGCTCGATGGGTTCTACGGGCACCTCGAAAAGGAGCTGGTCGTCGCGTCCGATGAGATGGAGGAGATCAAGCGGTGGGAGAAGCCGACGGACGAGATCTGCGACAAGTGCGGGTCGCCTCTGCTGTTGAAGTGGGGCAAGTTCGGCAGCTTTTATAGCTGCAGCGCGTTCAGCCGGGCTAAGTCGATGGTGATCGCCGCGGGGCCGTACAAAAAGGACCCCAAGGCGGTGCTAAAGAAGGTGCTGGGCAACTTCCACTTTCCGATGATCGTGAAGTCGGTGCTGGACGACCAGGTGTTCTTCCAGCAGGAGGTCGCCGACGCGAAGGAGTTTGCGAAGGCGGTTGGCGCGGCGCAAAAGGCGGTGGGCAAGAAGGTTACGGCGGAGCCGGTCTCGTGCGACTTCACCAAGGAGAACTTCTCCGCCAAGCCCGACCTGAGCGCGCCCGGTGCGGATGAGGCGCCGGAGGAGGAGTTCTGCGACAACTGCGGGCGGCTGATGGTGCTGAAGAACGGCCCTTGGGGCCCGTTCATGAGCTGCCCCGGCTATAGCGATGACCCGCCCTGCAAAACAATCCGTAAGCTGACCCAGAAGGTGCAGTCGAAGCCTCCGGTGCAGCTTGACGAGCCTTGCCCGAAGTGCGGCAAGCCGCTGTTGCAGCGGGATGGCGCGTATGGCGAGTTCATCGCGTGCTCAGGCTACCCGAAGTGCAAGTACGTCAAGCAGGAGCTGCTCGAGGTGAAGTGCCCGAAGGATGGCGGCGACCTGGCCGTGCGCAAGAACAAGCGCGGCGATACGTTTTATGGGTGCGTTAATTACCCGAAATGCGACTTCAGCTCGAACATGTTGCTGGTGAATGAGACGTGTCCGAAGTGCGATTCGGCGTACCTGCTGGAATATGGCAACAAGGAAGGGACCTATCTGGTTTGCCCGAACAACCGGGAGTTCCTGCCAAAACGGCGGCCGAAGAAGGGTGCGCCGGCGGAGGTTCCTACGACGCCCGAGTGTACGTATGAGCGGCTGATCGGGCCGCCGAAGGTGAAGGAAGTAGCGGAAGAGGCAGTTGCGGCTTAGGACTGTATCGAAATTTCAGCTAACAGCTGAGCAGCCCTGAGCTGACAGCTTGGAACGGAGACCATGGCAAATCATCACGATGCAATGCTGATCTTGGAGCTTTACAAACTGCGGACCGAAGGCGCGATGCGCGAGTCGCGC
>CAXUDC010000003.1:28375-34890 GCA_964249685.1 uncultured Acidobacteriaceae bacterium | reverse complement strand
GCTGATCTTGGAGCTTTACAAACTGCGGACCGAAGGCGCGATGCGCGAGTCGCGCGACATCATGGCGAAGTTTATTCCAGATTCCTTCGCCGACATTGCAGCTCTGCAGAAGGCTGCCGGTTCGCGCGAGAACGCGGCATGGCGGCAGGTGATCAGCTACTGGGAGATGGCGGCGGAGTTCGTGCTTTCGGGCGCACTCGACGCCGAACTGTTCCTGAATACGAACGGCGAGAACTTCTTCTACTACGGGCGCATGACGCCGTATTTCGAGGAGTATGCAAAGTCCATGGGACAGCCGTTTATGCCCAAGCTGACGAAGTTGATCGAGACCAATCCTGCCTATCAGGAGCGATACACGATGATCCTGGCCCGGATGGAAGCGCAGAAGAAGCAGGCCGGCGGGTAGAATCGAGGTGGTCCAGCCCAGGTCTCAGACGCGAGACCTGGGGCACCCAATGCTTATTCGTCTTCGCTGCGCAGGCTGGCGATGACGGCAAAATCTTCGAGCGTCGTCGTGTCGCCGGTCACGGTTCCGGTCGTAGCGAGCTCGCGCAGCAGACGCCGCATGATCTTGCCGGAGCGGGTCTTCGGCAGCTGCTGGGTGAAGCGCAGGTCGTCCGGCCGGGCGAGCGCGCCGATCTCCTGCGAGACCCACTGCCGCAGCTCCTGCTTCAACTCCTCGGTAGGTTTATGGCCTTCTTCAAGCGTGACAAACGCCGCGATGGCCTGCCCCTTCATCTCGTCCGGCCGCCCGACGACGGCGGCTTCGGCGACCTTGGGGTGCGCGGCCAGCGCCGACTCGAGCTCCGCGGTGCCCAGCCGGTGGCCGCTCACGTTGATCACGTCGTCGACGCGGCCCATGAGCCAGTAGTAGCCGTCGTCGCAGCGGGCGCCGTCGCCGGTGAAGTAGGCGCCGGGGACCTCGGAAAAGTAGGCTGTGCGGTAACGTTCCGGGTCGCCATAGATGGTGCGCGCCATGGCGGGCCAGGGTTTGCGGATGACGAGCAGGCCGCCCTGCCCGCGCGGCACCGGCTCGCCCTGCTTGGTCACGATCTCAGGGACAATCCCGAAGAAGGGAAGCGTTGCCGACCCGGGCTTGGTCGCGACCGCGCCGGGGATGGGCGCGATCATGTGCGCGCCGGTCTCGGTCTGCCACCAGGTGTCGACGATGGGACAGCGCTCGTGGCCGATGAGGCGGTGGTACCACATCCAGGCCTCGGGGTTGATGGGCTCGCCCACCGTGCCCAGCAGGCGCAGGGACGCGAGCGAGTGCTTCGTGACCCACTGCTCGCCCCACTTGATGAAGGAGCGGATCGCGGTTGGCGCGGTGTAGAAGATGGAGACATGGTGGTCGTCGATGAGCTTCCAGAAGCGGTCGTTTTCGGGCCAGTTGGGCGCGCCCTCGTAGAGCACCGTCGTGGCACCGCACTGTAGCGGCCCGTAGAGCACGTAGGAGTGGCCCGTGACCCAGCCGATGTCCGCCGTACACCAGTAGACGTCGTCGTCCCGCAGGTCGAAGACGTACTTGCTCGTCAGGTAGGCCTGCACGGAGTAGCCGCCGGTGGTGTGGACCAGGCCCTTGGGCTTGCCGGTCGTGCCGGAGGTGTAGAGGATGTAGAGCGGGTCCTCGGCGTCCATGGGCTCGCAGGGGCAGGTGGGCGAGGCCTTGGCCATGGCGTCGTGCCAGTAGAGGTCGCGACCCGCGACCATCGCGATGGGGGTCTCTGTCGCGGGCGTGCCTGCGACGGACGCGCGCTGGTAGACGACGACGTTCTTCACCGACGGGCACTTCGGCAGCGCCTCGTCGACGATTGCCTTCAGCTTGACCTCCGCCCCGCGCCGGTAGCTGACGTCCTGGGTCAGGATCGCGACGCACTGCGAGTCGTTCACGCGGTCCACGATGGCATGCGCGGCGAACCCGCCGAAGATGACCGAGTGAATGGCCCCGATGCGCGCGCAGGCCAGCAGCGCAATCGCGAGCTCAGGGCACATACCCATGTAGACCGCGACGCGATCGCCCTTGCGCACGCCGAGTGAAAGCAGCACGTTGGCAAAGCGCTGGACGTGATCGTGCAACTCGGCGAAAGTGATGCGGCGGACCTGCGCTTGCCCGTCGAGAGATGTGGGCTCGCCCTCCCACAGCAGCGCGACCTTGTCCGCGCGTGGGCCGGTGGCGTGACGGTCGACACAGTTGTGCGCGAGGTTCAACCGGCCGCCGTTGAACCAGGTTGCCGAGCCCATCTCGCCCGTGACGACGGAGGTGAATGGCGTAAACCAGTCGAGCTCCCCGGCTGCATCCCGCCAGAATCCATCGGAGTCCTCGACCGAGCGGCGGTACAGGGCGTCGTACTGCTCGCGCGAGCCGATATGGGCCCTGGCGGCGAACTCGGCCGGCGGCGGGAAGACGCGGTTTTCGCGCAGGAACGAGTTCATGTTGGTGCCGGTGGAAGGGGTTGCGGCGGAGCTCGACAAAGCGGGGTATCTCCCGGGGGCAATCTGTGGGAAAGGTTACGCTAACCACGATACGGCGTGCAATCTGCCACAGACTTTGTGAGCGCGTAGCAGACGCTGAAGAAAACGATGTGCAAACATAATGCGGTTGGAGTACTAATTGCGGGTTGGCTTTCGCTGATGCATTGATCTTCCCTGGGGTACCGCACCATGTTTTCGTTTCTGGATCGTGACCGTTCCATCGCGCCCGCGGGGTACAGCCGCTGGCTGGTGCCGCCCGCCGCGCTTGCCATCCACCTTTCCATCGGTCAGGTGTACGCTTTTTCCGTCTTCAAGAACCCGCTGCTGGCGCTGCATGCGGCGGACGGCAGTGCCTGGAACCTGAAGGCCATCGGCTACATCTTTTCGATCGCAATCGCCTTTCTGGGGATCTCCGCGGCGCTGTTCGGCGCGTGGCTGGAGAAAGCCGGACCGCGCCGCGCGATGTTCTATGCCGCCGTCTGTTTTGGTGCGGGCTTCTTTATCGCGGCCGCGGGCACGCAGGTGCACTCGCTGGCGCTGATCTATCTTGGCTACGGGGTCGTCGGCGGCATCGGTCTGGGCCTGGGCTATATCTCGCCGGTTTCGACACTGATCAAGTGGTTTCCGGACCGGCCGGGACTCGCGACCGGGCTCGCCATCATGGGGTTCGGCGGCGGCGCGATGATCGGCGGACCGCTCGCCACGCAGCTGATGGCGTACTTTAAGGTCCAAGGCCAGCCTGCGATCCCCTTTACTTTTATGACGATGGGCTCGCTGTACTTCTTATTCATGATGTTCGGCGTATTCACCATCCGGGTGCCGCAGCAGGGCTGGAAGCCGGAGGGCTGGACGGCGCCGACGAAGACCTCGGCGCTGATCTCCACCCACAACGTAGCCGTCACGGAGGCCTGGAAGACGCCGCAATTTCTGCTGCTTTGGGTCATCCTGTTCTGCAACGTCACCGCTGGCATCGGCATCCTCGAGCAGGCGTCGCCCATGATCCAGGACTTCTTCAAGGGCCGCATCGGACCCGCGGCCGCGGTCGGCTTTGTCGGGCTGCTAAGCATCTTCAACATGGGCGGCCGCTTCTTCTGGGCGTCCCTGTCGGACTTCCTTGGACGCAAGGTGACGTACTTCCTCTTCTTTGTGCTGGGCGCCATCCTGTTCTTCGCCCTGCCGCTCACGCGTGGCGACCACCTCAACTCCGTCCCGCTCTTTGTCGGCATCGCGGTTGTGGTGATCTCTATGTACGGCGGCGGGTTTGCGACCATTCCGGCCTACCTGAAAGACCTCTTCGGCGGCTACAACGTCTCTGCCATCCACGGCCGGTTGCTTACCGCGTGGTCGACTGCCGGCATCGTCGGGCCGCTGATCGTCAATGGTATTCTCGACCACTATGTTGCTAACCACATGAATAAGCAGGACGCCTACCCGGTCATCCTGCACATCATGACGGGGCTGCTAGTGGTGGGTTTCGTTGCCAATCTGCTGGTGACGCCGGTTGCGGAGAAGTTCTGGATGAAGGATCAACCCCTGGCCCTGGCCGTGGCCGCGCATTAGTCGTTTGAGGAGAAGCACGATGGCAGAGCAGGTAAGGAAGTCGTCGCCCGCGTTGATTGCGGCGGCATGGCTGGTGGTGGTTCTTCCCGCGGGTTGGGGGCTCAACAAGACCGTGCAGAACGCGCTGAAGATCTTCACCGCGGCACCGCCGGCGGTGAGCGCTCCGGCTGTCGCGCCGGGTGCTCACTAGGCGGGTGATAGCTCGGCGGCTGGAGCATTTTCCTTCAGGTGTCGTCTAGCATCGGTTGAACCGTAGATCCCTACGGGATGACAACAAATGCAAGTGCCCCTCTTTGTTGTTGTGCCTTCTGGTGCTATCACTTCTACCGTGGCGCTTTATGTTGTCATTCCGTAGCGCAGCGGAGGAATCTGCGGTTTGGAGTCGCACCGAACTCCCTGGTGGAACCATCAGGGCAAAGTCACAGGTGTTCTTCAGTAAAGGTTGTATGCAGCCGGTTAACTAGGTATAGTCACCCTTGACCCGCAGTCTGTCGTCTGCAGGACGGAAAGTCCGGGGATCTCTCATGTCCAGTCTCCTTGTTCTTGGCGCGTTCGCCGCCATTGTTTTTTCACCCTGTCTCGTCGCCTTCAACTCGACGTGGGAAGAAGGCCAGTCGCCGCTCGCCGGCGTCTTTGCGTCGTGCCGCACCATGCTGCGCAGGATTCTGTAGGTTGGGCCGTTGAGCATGTCCGCCGGCGCAGTGGTCGGCTTCTTTCTCGGATTCGCCTTTGGCGTCGGCTGCGCCCTGGCGGTCATGTACTCCATCTTTCTGGGCGGCTACCGGGCTGCGATCGCCGACACGCGACTGCCGATCCCTCCGGACCGCCTTCGCACGGCATCCGCCGCACAGGATCGCAAATCAGGCCGGTTGTAGGTTCGGCCTTATCCTTGCGCGTCGCGCGCGCGCAACTCGGCCCGCAGCTCCTGTAGATCGCTCGTCAGCTTCTGCACTGCCTTCATCAACTCGGTCACATCCTCTTCATCTGGCGTCGGGCTCATGCCTTCGATGAAGAAGGTTCCGTTCGGTTCGAGCACGCAGCGCCGCACAGTTTCGAAGCTGTCAAAGCTTTGCTTGTGCAGCACCGAGAGCAACTCCTCTTCCGTCAATCCCTGCTGCCGCATCGCCGCGCGGTCGGGCTTGCCGTCCGTAATCAGCGTCGTCGAGCTGCCCTCCAGAGCGGCATTCAGTTTCGGATTGCGGTAGAGAATCCGCATCAGGATCCAGTTGATCGCGAGCAGCGAAAACGCGCCCACAATGCCCCCCGTTACCGAGTTGTCATTGCCGATGATCGCGTTCTGCACCGTGTTCGACAAGCTGAGCAGCACGACCAGGTCGAACGGGTTCAACTGCGCCAGCTCCCGTTTGCCGAACAGCCGCAGGAAGACGATCAGGACGAGGTAAACGATGACCGGACGCAGAATCTTCTCGGCCAGCGGCAGTTCCATGTGAAACATGCTTTGGAGCAAGGTAGGTCCCCCCGGGGAACAGGCGTTAGGAGTGAAGCTTCTGGTGCCAGAGCCACGCGCTTTCGATGATGTCGTCGAGCGCCGGAAACCGTGGCGTCCAGCCCAGGTCCTGCTGGATCGCCTGCGAGCTGGCGACGAGGACCGCGGGGTCGCCCGCGCGGCGCGGCTTGCGCTCGACCGCGATGGGCCGGCCGGTCACGCGGCGAACGCTTTCGATGACCTGCGTCACCGTGAAGCCGTGGCCGTTGCCGATGTTGTACTCCAGCCGGCTGTGCTGCTCGAGCGCCTTCAGCGCCAGCAGGTGCGCGTTGGCCAGGTCTTCCACGTGGATGTAGTCTCGCACGCAGGTGCCGTCCGGCGTCGGATAATCGTCGCCGTAGATGCTGATGGAGGCTCGGCGGCCGAGCGCGACATCGAGCACCAGCGGGATCAGGTGCGACTCCGGCTGATGGTTTTCGCCATAGCCGGCGATCGCGCCCGCGACGTTGAAGTAGCGCAGCGCGGCAAAGCGCAGGCCGTGCGCGGAGTTCATCCAGCGCATCATGTACTCGCTCAGCAGCTTGCTTTCGCCATACGCGTTGGTCGGCTGCAGGCGCGCGGTCTCAAGGATGGGTGTCGACTCTGGTTCGCCGTAGCAGGCGGCAGTCGAGGAAAAGACCAGCCGGTCGTGGCCGCTGGCCAGCATCGCCTCCAGCAGCGTGAGCGTGCCGACGGTGTTGTTGCGGAAGTAAACTTCCGGGCACTTCATGCTTTCGCCCGCCTCGATCAGCGCGGCGAAGTGGAAGATGCCGTCGAAGCGCCTGGCCGCCAGCACGGAGTCGAGCAGCGCGCGGTCGGCCATGGAGCCCTCCACGAGCGCCGCTCCGGGTGCGAGTGCCTCGCGCCGGCTATGGCAGAAGTTGTCGAAGACCGTGACGTTGTGGCCGACGGCCAGTAACAATCGCGTCAATGTACCACCGATGTAACCCCCACCGCCGGTAACCAGAAGATCCATGTGCCACCTCTCCATGCGCCG
>CAXUDC010000003.1:0-28275 GCA_964249685.1 uncultured Acidobacteriaceae bacterium | reverse complement strand
GCCAATCGTATGCGCCGGCCAATCGTAAAACTTTAGCCCCGCTGCCTGCAACAAAAGTGCCAGTGCGGTAAATTGCGCACTCTGACAGAGTGTAAAGACTACCGGCGGTGTTCCGGTAGGTGAAAGTTCAAATTCCACCGAAACGCAAGTTGCGAGATTCGATTTGCGAAAACTCACGAGCAATGTGGGTTACTTTTTGGTATTGTGCAAGTACGCAGATAAGACTTGGCACGCAGCGCCGCAGGACAGGGTCTGTACCGCCAGATTTGGTTTTATCGGCCAAGAGACCGCGAAGACGGTTTGCCAGTTACGCCCCGGACGCCCACGGCTGGTCCGCAAACCCATCCTTTTAGCTGACTGCCTCCTCTCACCGAGGCCCCTCACAAGGACCTTCGCATTATGGCAAAGCCTCTTCGCAGTGAAAACCCGCAGCCCCAGGACATTCAGTTCAAACACTTTGGTGTCTTGAACACGGGGGAGCAAAGCAAGACGTCGCTCTTCACCTCCATCACCGTCAACGTGCTGCTGGCCCTCGTCATCGTCATCATCGGGGCCGCCGCGAAGAAGGTGGTGATCGACAATCGCGTCAAGGAAGCTATCTACGTCGCGCCGGTCAAAGAGCCGCCACCGCCGCCGAAGCCGCCGCCACCACCCCCACCCAAGCTCCCGCCGCCGCCAAAGCCGCTGCCGGTCCCCGAGCCCAAGATCAAGCTGCCGGAAGTGAAGCCGCTCGACCCACCCAAGCCGGTCGTCGTTCCCGTCCCCAAGCCGCCGACCCCGGTGGTCACTCCTGCTCCGCCCAAGATGGTGGTGGCCGCGGCGGCACCGAAGGTGGTTGCGGTCAAGATGCCGGCCGTCTCGGCCTCGATCAAGAACAATGACGCGCACCCGACTGCGGTCGCGCTCGGCACGCCGGATAACCCGATCGCCGTCTCGAAGTCGCCGTCCGCAACGGCCGTCGCCCTGGGCAACCAGGGGATGCGCGGGATGCCGCCGACCAACGGCGGACGTGGACCGGTCAGTGCGGTCACGCTGGGTGGAAACGGCCAGCCGAACGGTGGCATCAACGGCAATGGCGTCAAGGCGGTAGAAGGCGTCAAGCTGGGGGGAATCAACAACGGTACGGCCGGCGGCAGGGGCAACGGTACCGGAACCAGCGGTCCCCAGCAGGTCGCGCTCGGTCGTTCGCCGGTAGTGCCGGTCGCGACCACCGTCGCGGTCAAGGCTCCCAGCAAGACACCGCCGACGGTCATCTTCAAGCCGGCTCCCATTTACACCGAAGAGGCCCGCGCCCAGCATATCGAAGGGTCCGTTACCGTTCACATCCGCGTCACCGCCTCAGGCCAGGTACAGGTGATCGGGGTAACGAGCGGGCTTGGACATGGGCTCGATCAATCCGCCTTGCAGGTCTGCCAGGGCATGAAGTTCAGGCCGGCGGTCGACGCCAACGGCAACCCGGTGGATTGGGAAGGTAACGTGAAGGTTAGCTTCCAGCTCGCATAATGCCCGGCCCATGTGTACGCTGTGCCTTTTCAACTAATATCGTGAAACCCACAACTGTCGGCTTTGGCCGTCACCAGATTTCGTGATCCATCAGGAGCTGCAAAACATGAACGCTAGGAAACAAATCATCGCCGGACTCTCGCTGGCACTTCTCCTTGCCTCTGCCTTGCCGGGCCATGCCGCGCCTGGCGTCTTCGGCAAAAAGAAGGAAACCCCGGACAATCTCGGCAAAAAACTGACTCCTGAGCAGAGCGCTCTTATCGATCGCGCCATCATCCGCGAGAAGAACGTGATCAAGGTCGTCAAGGAACGCGCACCCATCGTCGAGACCTACATCCAGAATATGAAGCCGGACCCGGTCATGCGGCAGGTTCCCGAGTCCGACGAGCACTTCCTGGTGCGCGTCGAGTTTGGCAAGGTCATCGGCGACCAGCAGTTCAAGGAAGGCCCGAAAGCCGGAGAGAAGAGCGGCAAGTTTGGCTTTCTCAAGAGCGGCGCAGGCCTCCTGGGCGGCTTGGGCGGCTCGCTCCACCTGCAGTACAACGAGCAGGGCTTCGTGCAGATGCTGCTGATGGATTCGAACTCGTTCGACAAGCAGCACTATGCCTTCTACTTCGTGCGCAACGACTTTCTGGGCAACGTCCGCACCGCCGTCTTCGACGTGACGCCGTCCAGCAAGAGCGACAAGGGTCGCTTCTTCGGCCGTATCTGGGTCGAGACCCGCGACGCCAACGTGGTCCGCTTCAATGGCGACTATGCCGGTTCCGAGAAGGATTATCAGGAATTCTTCCACTTCGACAGCTGGCGCACCAACATCCAGCCCGACCTGTGGCTGCCGACCAGCTTCTACGTCGAGGAGTCCGACCCCAAGAGCCAGACCAGCACGCTGAAGTTCAAGGCGATCAACTACGTTTGGGGCTACGCGCTCAAGGTACCGCCGCCGCCGGCGACCGATGCATCGGTCGAAGTGGAGGGTGCGACCGACACATCACAGGATGCGCCCGACGTGAGCCCCGGCCAGGCGCAACGACTGTTCCGCAAGCAGGCTGAGGACAACGTCATTGAGCGTCTGTTTCAGGCCGGACTGCTCGACGCGCCCAGCGAGTTCGATAAGACGCTCGAGGCGCTGGCGAACAACATCCTTGCCTACAACAACATTGCCGTCGCGGATCCGGTGCGCGTGCGCACGCTGCTGACCGAGCCGCTCGAATCGCTCGCCGTCGGCAATACGATCATCCTGTCGAAGAGCCTGATCGACACGACCGCGGTCGTCACGCAGGACGGTGCCCAGCAGATGGGCAACCTGAACGCGCTGCTCGCCTTCCAGCTCGCGCACATCATCACGGGCCACAAGCTGGATACGAAGTTCGCCTTCAACGACCGCCTGCTGTTCCCGGCCGACACCACCTTCAGAAAGATTCCCATGCACCACACCGACGCAGACAACAATGAAGCGGCCAAGAAGGCGCTCGAGTTGCTGAATGCCAAGGAATTGGCCGACGGTCAGAAATACTTCGGTCTTTATCTGCAGCAGTTGCAGCAGCGGATCAAGGGTCTGCGCTCATTGAACGAGCCGCTGATCGGCGATGCGCTGGTGAAAACCGACCAGACCTTCTGGCTGGGCGCGCTGATCCCGAAGAGCCCCAAGCTCGACGTGAAGGATCTGAAGCAGCAGGGTGCGGTGCCGCTCGCCAGCTTCCTGCGCTTCGACCCCTGGACGGACCAGCTGATGACGCTGCATACCGCGTATGAGCCCATCCTGAGCGCAAGCGACAAGATGCCGTTCGAGGTTTCGCCGGTCTACCTGAAGCTCTCCTATTACAAGGCTCCCGCTCCTCCGACAGCAGCCCCTGCGGACACCACCGCTCCCGCAGCTACACCCGCTCCAACGGATGGCACCACGCCCACCACGGTGCCTCCGGCAGCGGACCCGAACGCCACGCCCGTTGCACCTGCGACCACAACCCCTCCGGCCCCTACGACACCGAATCAGCAGTAGCCGTCCCCCGGAATGGGGCCGGCCCTTGCCGGCCCCGCGCAGTGCACGAGATCCATTGCCGATTACTCCTCGCCCCGCTCTGTACGGGAATGACGAAGCGATCAGGAGATTCTAATGAAGAAATGGTTGCAATCACTTTTTGGGGCTGCCGGCCTGCTTATCCTGGCCCCCGCCCTGCACGGCCAGGCTGTCCCGGGTGGCACCTTTCGGTCTCACATCCAGGCCGGCGCTGGAGTCATGTACCTCAACAATGACTACACGGATCGAAGCAACAAGGGCATCTCGATCTGGGGAGACTATGATTTCACTCACCTGGTCGGCGTAGAAGTCGAAGCCCACTTCGGCGGCATCATCACGCCAGACGACATCGGCGAGAACAGCTACCTGGTTGGACCGCGGGTGATGTACCACCGGCGAAGGCTCACCGTGTATGGCAAGCTGATAGTCGGCCGCGGAACGATTACCAACCAACTCTACAATCAGTCGTCGTCGTACAACATCCTGCCTGCGTTCGGTGGAGGTGTCGACTACCGGGTGACGCACAACCTCAACATCCGCGCTGTGGATGCTGAATTGCAGAAGTGGCCCAATTTTGAACCGAATACTCTTTCTCCACTCGCCATCAGCGTCGGACTGATGTACGTTATTCGTTAGTACTCAGGGTGCGTTCTGGAATGCGCATCCTGACTCCGTTGCTGGGAAGGGGCCACGCAGGACCTGCTGCAACGCTTGGATTGGAGAAGCAGGTTTGTTCAAACGTATCCTCCTCGCACTCTTTCTCGTGGTCGGCGGTGTTCGATTCGCCTCCGGGCAGGCTGTCTCCACTGCAAGCCGCAGCGCCGACCTTCAGGTCGGGGGAGGCTACTCCAGCATCAACTCCGACTACGACCCGAACCGGCTGAATGGCTTCGCCCTGTACACGACGCTCGATCTCACCAACCACTACGGCGGTGAGTTTGTCTTTCACCAGGCGAAGACCACCAGCAACGACCAGCTCTACGAGCGGACCTATGAGATCGGTCCCCGCTACCACCGGGACTACGGCCGGTTTGCTCCCTACATCAAGGCGATGTACGGCCGCGGCGTCTTCAACTTTCCGTACAACGTGGCGAACCTTGCGTACAACCTGTTTGCCGTTGGCATCGGGGTGGATGTGCACGTGACGCCGTACCTGAACGTACGCGCCGATTATGAGTATCAGCGCTGGCTGAGCTTTCCCCCGAGCGGGTTGACCCCGCAGCTGATCACGATCGGCGTGGCGTACCACTTTCCTGGAACGTTGAAGCGTGGCCGCCACTACTAGTCTGAGTATTGACGACTGCTAGCCCGGAAGAGAGTAACCCCACGATAACCGCGATGAAGCTGCGGTGATCATGGGCACCCCGGACGGGATCTAACATCCGGTCGGGACTAGAAGTGGTAGGCGACGCCAATTGCGGGCATGTTGATTACTTCGTAGCGGTTGGTGCTGAAGCGCGGGACGAAGCTGGGGGCCTTAATGAAGATTCCGCGGTACTGCACGCGGACGTCGAAGCTGGGGCTGATCTCGTAGGCCAGTCCGCCGCCGAACAGTCCGCCAATATTGGTGCCTTGCTTCGCGTCCAGGGTGGCGGAGCCTTCCTGGATGGGGGTGAAGACCAGACCGCCGACGCCGGCCTCGACAAACGGATTGTAGCGCTTGAACGTGAGACCGAACACGTAGGCGGCGGTCAGCTCCTGCTGGCGGGTCTTGACGGGGTTGAACAGGGGGCCACCGCCGTTTGAGCTTACGGCCTGCCCGTTGATGTTGTAGTAGTTGGTGTACTGGGCAAAGGAGTAGTTGAGCTCGAGCGCGCTGTGGGGCGTGACGAGATAGCGATAGCTCAGCAGGACGCCCCCGGTCTTGCTCGATTCCAGCGTCACTCCGTTGCCGTGGACGGTGGGCCCGACCAGTCCCAAGCCGCTGATGCTGATGTCCTGCCGGCTTTCCTGTGCAAATCCGGCGGCAGCGGCCAACATGACTGCGCCCAACAAAATCGTCTTCTTCATTCTTTCTCAAACCCTCTCAAAGTCTCGCGGCTTCCCCGCTTAGACTCCGCCCTGCCCGAAATCGGTATGGTCGCGCTGGCAATATTTCGCTCTGCTCAATTGTACCCGTTGCGACCTGCTGTCTTACCGTTCGGGACGTAAAAAGCCGGAGTCGCAAGGCGGCTCCGGCTTGGGTGTGGAGGTTTGCAAGAAGCCCTGCCCGGCAGAGCAAAGGTGGGGTGCCCGGCTTCGCTCTGCGATCAGCTTAGTTGGAGGGTGGCGGCGGTGGTGGTGGGGCGGAGTTCTCCTGCCGGTGCTCGCGCTGCTGCATCATCCTGGCGACCATGGCGTCGTACTTGGGCTTCTGGTCATCGGTAAGCACGGCTTTGATCTTTGTATTCTCGGTCTCGCGCATCGCCATCATCTTCGCACGCTTCTCGGGGCCGGTGGTTGAGGTGTCCTCGCGCAGCGCCGTCTGCTGCTTGTGGGCGTCATCCTGGATGGCCTTGATGGAGGTCACTTGGTCGGGCGTGAGAGAGAGATCTCTGGTCATATGGTCGAGCTGGCGCTGCTGCATCTCCGGCCCGCCGCCGCCGGGGCCACCGTAGCTGCGGCCGCCACCCTGCTGCTGCGGCGGAGGTGCGTCCTGTGCGTGGAGGCCTGCGGTGCCGATCGTGCCGGTGCATAGAACGAGCACGGCAAGACGAAGGTAGGACGTGCGGGGAATCATGATCTTCATGGCGTAACTCCGATTCAAGGATTAGCTCGCTTTCTGCCGGACAGGGTCGCCGGTGTTGTCTCTAGTGGTACAGACGTGGAAACGCATCAGTTGTTTTACTTTGAGGTGCAGTATTTAGCTGAGAGGCAGAGCTGAGCTTTTCAGCTAACAGCGAGAGCTCAGAACTGGAGGCGGTGAGTCAAAGCCCAGACTAACGAAAGGTGTAGGGGTCTCCGTGCGCGTTGGCGTAGGCCTCCACCACTTTCAAAAAGGCGAGGGCGGCGTGCGACAGCGAGGCCTGGCGGCGGTAGACGAGGCGGAGCTTGCGTTCGATCTGGAGCTCCTTGACGCGGATGCGGACGAGATCGCCCGAGGCGAGCTCCTGCTGCACGGTGAGGCCGGGGACCAGCGCGACCCCGTTGCCCATTTGCACGAAGCGCTTGATGGCCTCGAGCGAGGGCAGCTCGACGCTCATCTGCAGCGGCGTTTTGTGCCGGCGGAAGGTCTGGATGACCTTCTGCCGCTGCGGCGATGGGATGTTGTGGGCGACGAAGTTCTGCGTGCCGAGCTGGCGGATGGCGACCTCGCCGGCGGTGGCGAGCGGATGGCGCGGGCTGGCGACGAGCGTGAGCTCGTCGCGGTAGACGACGACGGACTGCACCTGGACGTCGTCGGGTTTGAAGGAGAGGACCCCGATTTCGACCGAGTGCGAGAGCACCTCGTCGGGGATGCGGCTAGCGAGCGCGCGCTGGACGGCGACCTTGATGTGCGGATTCTGGCGGCGATACTCGTCGAGCAGCGGCAGGAGGTAGAGGCAGGTGTACTCGTTGGCGGCGAGGTTGAGGCGTCCGCGGTGCAGCTCGCGCAGCTCCTGGAGCGCGCCGGTGGCGTCGTTGCGCAGGTTGAGGAGCTTGATGGCGTACTCGCGAAGGACCTCGCCGGCGGTGGTCAGGGTGCCGTCGCGCGAGCTGCGCTCGAGCAGTGTTTCGCCGAGCTCGGCTTCGAGCTTGGCGACGGCCTGCGAGACGGCCGGCTGGGTACGGTGCAGGCGTGCGGCGGCACGGGAGAAGCTGCGCTCTTCGGCGACGGCGAGGAAGGTTTCGAGCTGGAAGAGGTCCATGGGATTCTCAGGGGATGAAGGAAAGCGGTAGAATCGGGTGCCTGCAGCTTTCGTGCGGAGACCCACTTATGGGGTATAAGCGTGAGGACTTTTCGTGTCAAGCGTGGATGATGGCATTAGAAGTGATGATACTCGCGGCGCTTCGCATAAGCATTGGTTATGATGGTGGAACTGGAGAGAGCGGTACGATGAGCGTCTCAGGACAGAACGGAAGTCAGGTCGTCTTCTTCGACACGACGCTGCGCGACGGCGAGCAGAGCCCCGGTTGCACGATGCATGCGGGCGAAAAGCTGAGGATGGCGCACCAGCTCGCGGCGCTCGGCGTGGACGTGCTGGAGGCTGGCTTTGCGATCGCCTCGCTGGGAGATCTCGAGTCGATCCGTGCGATTGCGAAGGAGGTGCGCGGGCCCCGGATCACGTCGCTGGCGCGTTGCAAGCGGGAGGATATCGAGGCCGCCGCACGTGCGGTAGAACCGGCGCCGGTGAACCGGATCCACGTGTTTCTCGCGAGCTCCGACCTGCACCTGGAAGCGAAGCTGAAGATCACGCGGGCGCAGGCGCTCGAGCAGGCGGCGGAGTCGGTCGAGATGGCCTGCGGGTACTCGGATAATGTGGAGTTTTCGGCGGAAGATGCGACGCGGTCGGACCCTGAGTTTCTGCGCGAGATCGTGACGGTTGCGGTGCAGGCGGGCGCCACGACGATCAACCTGCCGGACACCGTGGGGTATACGACGCCGGATGAGTATCGCGCGATGTTCGAGCGGATGAAGCGGGAGATTGCGGGGGCGGAGAAGATCATCTTTTCCACGCACTGCCACAACGACCTCGGCATGGCGGTGGCGAACTCGCTGGCGGGGATCGAAGGCGGCGCGCGGCAGGTGGAATGCACGATCAACGGCATCGGCGAGCGGGCGGGCAATGCGGCGCTCGAGGAGATTGCCGCGGCTCTGGCGACGCGGCGCGACAAGTTTCTTTACACCAACGGCATTGCGATGAAGCAGCTTTACCCGACGAGCCGGCTGCTGGCGGAGCTGATCAGCTTTGGCTGCTCGCCCAACAAGGCGGTGGTGGGGGCGAATGCGTTTGCGCATGAATCCGGCATCCACCAGCACGGCATGCTGGCGAATCCGCTGACGTACGAGATCATGACGCCGGAATCTGTCGGCGTTTCGGCGACCAACATGGTGCTGGGCAAGCATAGCGGGCGGCGGCTGCTGGAGCAGCGCTTGCGAGAGCTCGGACACCCGCTGGGGCGAGGAGAACTCGACGAAGTCTACGGGCGCTTTACGGAACTGGCGGACCGCAAGAAGTCGATCTACGACCAGGACTTGCTGGGGCTGTTGAGCTCGCGGTCGAGCGAGGTGACGGTATGAGCGAGCAGACAAAGATGATCGCGGCAGCGGTGCCTTTGGTGATCGCGACGATCGTCATGATGGCGTCGAACCCGCGGTCGAAGCAGTCGCTCTACACGCTCGGCGCAGGGTTGGTTTATGGGGCATATTTTCTCGCGGTTTTTCACCGTGAGCTGGGAGTGGGACGATGAAGTTGAAGATTGCAGTGCTTGCCGGCGACGGCATCGGGCCGGAGGTAACGGAGGAAGCGATCGGGGTCTTGCGTGCGGTCGCGGCGCGTGGTGGGCATGAGTTTACGTTTGCGCCCGGGCTCATCGGTGGCGTGGCCATTACTGCCGAGGGCACGCCGCTGCCGCCGGCGACGCTCGAGACCTGCCTGGCTGCCGACGCGGTGCTGCTGGGCGCGGTGGGCGACAACAAGTTCGCCGCGCTCTCGCCGGACAAGCGGCCGGAGGCGGGCCTGCTGCAGATTCGCCAGGAGCTCGGCGGCTACGCGAACCTGCGGCCTTCGGTCGCGTATGCGGCGCTGGCGGAGAACTCGCCCCTGCGCGCCGAGGTGACCCAGGGCGTCGACATCCTGTTCGTGCGCGAGCTGCTGGGCGGGCTCTATTTCGGCGCGCCGCGCTGGTGGAATCAGGACACGGGCGAGGCGATCAACACGATGCGCTACACGCGCGCCGAGGTGGAACGCGTCGCGCGCGTGGCGTTCGAGCTTGCGGGCAAGCGGCGCGGCAAGGTGACGAGCGTCGACAAGGCGAACGTGCTCGAGGTCTCGCAGCTCTGGCGCGCGACCGTGACGGAGGTCGCCCGCGACTACCCCGGCGTGACGCTCGAGCACCAGTTGGTGGACTCCATGGCGATGCACCTGATGAACGTTCCGCGGAACTTCGACGTGGTCCTGACGGAGAACTTGTTCGGCGACATCCTGTCCGATGAGGCCGGCGTGATCACCGGCTCGCTGGGCATGCTGCCCTCGGCGACGATCGGCGGCAAGGTGAATTTGTACGAGCCCGTACATGGGTCCGCGCCCGATATCGCCGGCATGAGCAGGGCGAATCCGCTGGGCGCGATCCTGACGGCGGCGATGGTGCTGCGGCACTCGGCAGGGCTGGAGGCGGAGGCCGCGGCGGTCGAGGCAGCGGTGCAGAAGGTGCTCGCCGCGGGGCACCGAACGGCGGATATCGCCCGCGGCTCCGGCGCGTCCGTCACGACGACGACCGCGATGGGCAAGCTGGTTTTGCTCGCCATGGCAGAGGCGGCATAGCCATGGAGTTCACCTCAAACCTGCGCTACCTGCTGGTCACGCTCGCCATTGTGACGGCGAGCGTGATCCAGATTGTCCGCGGGTACCGGCCGCTGATCGTGATCGTTGGGGCCGTGGCATTCCTCCTGTTCGGCAACCTGGCCGTCTACCTATCAGGCTCGAAAGAACGAGCCATTCGTCGCCGGCAGAAGCGCGACTACTACGCAGGATGATGATGCAGAGATCAACGTACAACTCGGGCTTTTGCAAGGCGTTTTTGCTGGCGACCTTTTTAGCGGTGCTGGCGCCGATGGCACGTGCGCAGTTGATCGGCGAGCCGCCGATCCCGCCGAAGAACAAGAAGGAGAAGCGGCGTCCCGCGGACCTGGAATGGATGTACCAGTACTCGCCGCCGCCAGCCGAGGGGCGTGAGAATGACCTCATCCAGGATCCACATTTCCGGCCGTTTCTCGACCAGTATTTCACCGCGCCGCAGTCCTTCTGGGGCCCCAACCCGACCGACCCCAAGGCGCCCACGCACAAGTCGCTGGCGGACACCGCATACGACTTCCTGGTAGTCCCCGATCGTGTGCGTGTCGACAACGACCGCTACCTGACCGCGACCGGTGCCGTCCGTCGCTTTCCCACCTCGCGCGGGCTCGTCTTCGCCGACCTCAACCAGGGCGAGCCGCTGGTCGTCTTCGCGGCCATCGACTGGGTCCGCGACTCGCGGCCGCTCGATGACCCAGCCGCCGAATACACCCTCTGGATCTTCCCCAACAAAGCCCCCGGAACCCCCCAGGCACCGGCCACGCTGCCGCCGCCGCTGCTCCTGTCGCTGACCCGCTGGATGGCGCAGCCGCTGGCGCGCAACGGCCTCGTGCAGAAGATTACCGCCGCCATTCTCATCGACCCCGACGGCACCCCGCACCAGATCCCCGTCCCCACCGCCGAGGCCGCGCCGGCCGAGGCTCAACCGCTTCCCAAACGCCGCTAGAGAGCCGCCATGCATACACCTGAAACCCTCTTCGAAAAAGTCTGGAAGCAGCACCTCGTCGTCGCGCCTGCGAACGAGCCGAGCATCCTCTACATCGACCTGCACCTGGTGCACGAGGTTACGAGTCCGCAGGCGTTCGACGGCCTGCGCATGGCAGGGCGCACGCTGCGCCGGCCCGACCGCACGGTCGCGACGGTCGACCACAATGTGCCCACGTCGTCGATCGCCGACCGCCTGCACATCGTCGACCAGATCGCCGCGCGGCAGGTCAACGCGCTGCGGCAGAACTGTGCCGACTTCGGCATCGAGCTCTACGACGTGCAGGCGCCGGAGCAGGGAATCGTGCACATCATCGGGCCCGAGCTCGGCCTGACCAAGCCGGGCATGACGATCGTCTGCGGCGACTCGCACACCAGCACGCACGGCGCGTTCGGCGCGCTCGCGTTCGGCATCGGTACCAGCGAGGTCGAGCACGTCATGGCAACGCAGACGCTGCCGCAGGACAAGCCCAAGACCTTCCGGATCAACGTCGAAGGCGACCTGCCCGTGGGCGTTACGGCGAAGGACATCGTGCTGCATATCATCGGCGAGATAGGCACCGCCGGCGCGACCGGCCATGTGGTCGAGTACGCCGGCTCGGCCATCCGCGCGCTCTCGATGGAAGGTCGCATGACGATCTGCAACATGAGCATCGAGGCCGGCGCGCGCGCCGGGATGATCGCGCCGGACGAGACCACGTTCGCCTATCTGAAGGGCCGCCGCTTCAGCCCCGCGGGCGCGCACTGGGACACCGCCGTAGACCACTGGCGCACCCTCGCCACCGACGAAGGCGCAACCTTCGACCGCGAGCTCCATATCGACGCCGCCGCGCTGACCCCAACCGTCACCTGGGGCACCTCCCCCGGCATGGTGACGGGCATCGACTCCACCGTCCCCGCGCTGCCCGCGGGCGCAAGCGAGGCCGACACCAACAACTACAATCGCGCGCTCGAATACATGGACCTCAAGTCCGGCACCCCCATGCAGGAGATCGCCGTCGACCGCGTCTTCATCGGCTCCTGCACCAACGCGCGGATCGAGGATCTCCGTGACGCCGCCGCGCTCGTCCGCGGCTACCACGTGGCCACTACAGTCTCGGCCATGGTTGTCCCCGGCTCGCAATCGGTCAAGCTGCAGGCCGAGCGCGAAGGCCTCGACCACATCTTCACCACCGCCGGCTTCGACTGGCGCGAGCCCGGCTGCAGCATGTGCCTCGGCATGAACCCGGACATCCTCGCCCCTGGCGAGCGTTGCGCCTCGACCAGCAACCGCAACTTCGAAGGCCGCCAGGGCCGCGGCTCGCGCACGCACCTCGTCAGCCCGGTGATGGCCGCCGCCGCCGCCATCACCGGCCACCTCACCGACGTTCGCAAGTGGAAGTTCAACTCCTAACTATTTCGCTTCTCATCCCGCAGGAATGTGCTTCTGGCCTTTGCTCTTGCCTCAGGGCTGAAAGCCTGTCCCATACCAGCCTAGGCCGCAGGCCTAGGTAAAGCGCAAAACAGACGACCAAGCGCTGAAGGCGCGACATATAGCACCACCCGAACCGCGCAAGGAGCCATCATGATCGCCATCAACGTCCTCACCAGCAAGGCCGCCCCGCTCGACATCTCGAACATCGACACCGACCAGATCATCCCCAAGCAGTTCCTCAAGCGCATCGAGCGCACCGGCTACGGCGAGTTCCTCTTCTTCGACTGGCGCCGCATCCAGGAGTCCACCGCCGCCGCCCACGAGGATAAACAGTCCCTCCTGAACACAGGCCTGAAACCCGGCGACCCCGACCCCACCTTCGCCCTCAACCAGCCCCAGTACACCGGCGCCAGGATCCTCGTCGCCGGCAAGAACTTCGGCTGCGGCAGTTCCCGTGAGCACGCCGCCTGGGCCCTCACCGACTTCGGCTTCCTCGCCGTCATCGCCCCCAGCTTCGCGGACATCTTCTTCTCGAACGCCGGCAAGAACGGCATGATCCTCGTCAGCCTCAGCGAGGCCGACGTAAACCTCCTGACCCATCGTGCCAGCACCGACCCGCACCACTCCATCACGATCAACCTCGAGCAGCAAACCATCACCGACACCCAGGGCTACGCGGGCACCTTCGACATCGACCCCTTCCGCAAGTACTGCCTCCTCAACGGCCTCGACGACATCGGCCTGACGCTCCGTCACGAGCAGGAACTCAACACCTACGAAGCCGCCCACGACAAGCAGTTCTGGCTGTCCGCAAAGTAAATCGGATGGAGAGAAACACAACAAGGGGTCCGCGCATGCACAAACCAGCAATCCTCGCTCTTCTTCTTGTTGCACCCTTGGCTCACTCGCAGAGTGCGGCCCCGGTTCCATCACAATTTGCGTCGGCAAAAACCGCTTTCCTTGCCTTCGCTGGTGCACCGACAGTCAATGATGAGCAGCGTGAGCAGACGAAGACTCTCTACAACAGCTTGTATAGCGGCATTCAATCTGCTGGCCGATATCAGCTCGTTGATCAGCCCTCACACGCCGAACTCTGCATGGAGTTCAGCATCATCAACAACGCCAGCTTTGCAGGATTCCGCTTTGCAATTCACGATTGCAAAGCACACGCCCTGCTTTGGATCCTGGACGAGATCGTGACACCGGCGCTTCGTGCCGCTACCCTCCAGAAAAACATCGATGCATCGATCGGCCAGCTTCTGGCCGATCTCGACACGCTCGCCGCGGGCTCTGCTCCCGGAGCGCTCAAAACCAAGAACCAGAAGCAGCCCTGAGGACTTTTATGAACCACAGCACCCCGTCCGGCAAGACCCACTCGAACGCACTCACCGAAGGCCCCAACCGCGCCGCCGCACGCTCCTACCTGCGCGGCGTAGGCTTCTCTAAGGAAGACCTGCACAAGCCCATCATCGGCGTGGCCAACACCTGGACCGAGATCGGCCCCTGCAACTTCCACCTGCGCGACGTCGCGAAGGCCGTCAAGGAAGGCATCCGTGAGGCTGGCGGAACGCCCATGGAGTTCAACACCGTCACCATCTCGGACGGCATCACCATGGGCACCGAGGGCATGAAGGCCAGCCTGATTTCCAGAGAAGTGATTGCAGACAGCATCGAACTCGTCGCGCGCGGCAACCTCTTCGACGGTATCGTCTGCATCGCCGGCTGCGACAAAAATATGCCCGGCACCATCATGGCCATGGCGCGGCTCGACATCCCGGGCATCATGCTCTACGGCGGCAGCATCGCGCCCGGCCGGCTCGCCCAGCCCGACGGCACCCACAAGGACATCACCATCCTGAACGTCTTCGAGGGCATGGGCTCGCACGCGGCCGGCAAGTTAACCGACCAGCAGTTGGAAGATCTGGAAGCCGCCGCCTGCCCCGGCCCCGGCGCCTGCGGCGGCCAGTTCACCGCCAACACCATGGCCATGGCGGGCGAGTTCCTCGGCATCTCACCCTTCAACCTCACCGGCGTCCCCGCGATGTCACCCGAAAAGCACTCCGCCTCCCGCGCGGCTGGCGCGATGATCATGGACCTCTGCCGCAACGACGTGCGCCCCAGCAAGATCCTCACTCGGCAGGCGCTCGAGAACGCCATCGCCGCCGTTTGCGCAAGCGGCGGCTCGACCAACGCCGTGCTGCACCTGATCGCCATCGCCCGCGAGCTCGGCATCCCGCTCGACATGCAGGACTTCGACCAGATCTCGGAGCGCACGCCCTTCATCTGCGACCTCTCCCCAGGCGGCAAGTACGTCGCGAAAGACTATCAAGACGCGGGCGGCTCGCGCGTCCTCGCCGCCCGCCTGCGCGAGCGCGGCCAGCTCCACGACACTCCCACGGTCTCCGGCCTCACGCTATATCAGGAAGCTGATAAAGCCATCGAGACCCCCGGCCAGCCCGTCATCCTGCACTGGGACGCGCCACTCAAGCCCACCGGCGGCCTCGTGATCATGAAGGGTAACCTTTCGCCTGAAGGTTCGGTCATCAAGGTCGCCGGCCACGAGCGCATCCATCACACCGGCCCCGCCCGCGTCTTCGACTCCGAAGACGCCTGCCACGCGGCAGTCGAGGCCGGCCGGATCAACCCGGGTGACGTCCTCGTCATCCGCTACGAAGGCCCTCGCGGCGGCCCCGGCATGCGCGAGATGCTCGCCGTTACCGCCGCCATCAAGGGCATCCCGGAGCTGAGCGAGACCGTAGCCCTCATCACCGACGGGCGTTTCTCGGGCGCGACCCGCGGCCTGATGTGCGGCCACGTAGCCCCTGAAGCGCAGCTCGGAGGCCCCATCGCCGCCGTCCACGAAGGCGACACGATCACCTTCGACATCCCCAACCGCAAGCTCACGCTCGAGGTCCCCGAAGCAGAAATCGCCCAGCGCCTTGCACAATGGAAGGCCCCAGAACCCCGCTACAAACGTGGAGTCTTCGCCAAGTACGCCGCCAGCGTTAGCAGCGCCAGCGAAGGTGCAATTACAACATGACCCGAAGCGGGGGTTCGAACCCCTCTCTCCGCCATCACAATTGCCAGGATTGCTCACTATACCAAGGGCCAAAGGCCCGCCAACATATCTAGCCTAGGCCGAAGGCCTAGGTAGGCTAACCCATAAATCGTAGGGCTAAGGCCCGGCACATAACCCTTCAATCCCACATATACCGTTCATCGAAGGCAACATGGTACTTCTCCAAGAACCCGCGCATCTCGCTCTGGAAATCCTGCCGCCAGTGGTGCGCCTCCTGCCCATCGATGTACTGGATCAGCGCCGCCATATGCGCAGGCCCCACGGAGAACAACGCATACCCGCGCTGCCACGCAAAGCCACCTACCCCTTGCGTCTTCATCCACGCCGACGACGAGCTCTTGATCTCCGAAAGCACCTTCGCCGCGGCCTTGGTCACGCCGATCTTCAGCGCCAGATGCACGTGGTCCTCAACCCCACCAGCCCGGAAGCATTCACACCCAAGCTCACGAGCCGTCCCGGCCAGATAGGCATGCAACGCCGGTCCATCCTTGATCAGCGGCATCCTGCCCTTCGTACTAAACACAACATGCACCAGGTTAAAGCTCAAGGTCTGCGGCATAGCCCAAAGTATATGCCGGGCCTTCAGCCCTCCGCTCCCACAGCACCCCAGTACCTGGGCCTGCGGCCCAGGCTAGTATGTCCCGGACCTTCGGTCCTCGCGAAGGCTGGCTATTCATGAAGCTCATCCACCGAGAACCGAAGCCACTCTGGGTCAAGCTGGTCATCGCCGTCATCGCGATCACCATCCTCGCGCCCATGCTGCTCAGCTTCGTCTTCCAGCGCCATCTCGCCGCGCTGCAGCTGACCGGTCTCCTCGCCGGGTGCGCCTGGCTATTCGTCTGCGGCTTCTTCACCACCTTTAACCCGCTCCCCATCGCCCGCTGGTTCGCCCGCCCAGGAACCTATGAACTCCTCCTCAACAACACCTCCGCCTTCTTCCGCTGGTCCCTCCGCATCGCCGGCGTCGTCATGATGCTCCTCGCCCTCTTCGTCGCCGCCATGTTCTGGGCCGCGCGTAACCCGTTTCCCACCACTCGCTAAACCTTACGCAGGAGACTTCCAATGCCCAACCACCACCCGCAACTCACCGGCGCCGAAATCCTCTGGGCCACCCTCGCCGGCGAAGGCGTCACCACCGTCTTCGGCTATCCCGGCGGCGCCATCCTGCCTATCTACGACGCGCTGCGCAAGTTCCCCATCCACCACGTGCTCGTACGGCATGAGCAGGGCGCGGCCCACATGGCTGATGGCTACGCCCGCGCCAGCGGCCGCCCCGGCATCTGCATGGCCACCTCCGGCCCCGGCGCGACCAACCTCGTCACAGGCATCGCCACCGCCATGCTCGACAGCATCCCGCTCATCGCGATCACCGGCCAGGTCTCGTCCAAGGTGCTCGGGTCCGACGCCTTCCAGGAGGTCGACATCACCGGCATCACCATGCCCATCACCAAACATAACTTCCTCGTCACGCGCGCGGAGGACATCGCCCCCACGGTCCGGCTCGCGTTCCAGATCGCAAGCTCCGGCCGGCCCGGCCCCGTACACGTCGACATCACCAAGGACGCCCAGCAGGGCACCGCGCCGTTCTCCTTCGAAGACGCCGCCTCCCAGGCCGTGCGCCCGCACCCCATGGCGAACGCCCCCCTGCCCGACACCCTCCAGCAAGCCCTCGAACTCATCCGCCAGGCCAAGAAACCCATCATCCTCGCCGGCCACGGCATCACGCACTCCGGCGCCGAGGCCGAGGTCCTGGCCTTCGCCGAGCGTCTGCAGATCCCCATCGCCAGCACGCTGCTCGGTCTCGGCGCCATCCCCGCCGCACACCCCTTGTCGCTCGGCATGATGGGTATGCACGGCGAGTCGTGGGTCAACCAGGCTATCCAGAACGCCGACCTGCTCCTCGCCTTCGGCATGCGCTTCGACGACCGCGTCACCGGCAACCTCGCCAGCTATGCCCCCAACGCAAAAAAGATCCACATTGAAATAGACCCCAGCGAGATCAGCAAAAACGTCAAGGCCGACGTAGCCCTCCTCGGCGACCTGAAATCCATTCTGACCACACTCCTGGGTGCCCCAGGTCTCGCTTCTGAGACCTGGGACCACAGCACCCCCAACGTCCCCGTGCCCCATTCATCGCAGCCTCACCGCGATGAGTGGGTCCACCCAAACCCGACCCCCTGGCTGGCCGAAATCCACGCCTCCAAAGGCACGGCCGCCGTCCGCGACATCCAGAACCTGCCCGACAACGGCCACCTCTACGCTGCGCACGTCATCAACGACATCTGGCGCGAGGCCGTAGCCGCCGGCCGCGAGCATCAGACCATCATCGTTACCGACGTAGGCCAGCACCAGATGTGGGAGGCGCAGTACTTCAAGCACGAGGCCCCCCGCTCGCTCGTCACCTCCGGCGGCCTGGGCACGATGGGCTTCGCGCTCCCGGCAGCCATCGGGGCCAAGGCCGCCTGCCCGGAAAAGGACGTCTGGGTCATCGCCGGCGACGGCGGCTTCCAGATGACCGCCTGCGAGCTCTCCACCATCCAGCAGGAGTCGCTCGCGATCAACATCGCCGTCATCAACAACGGGTTTTTAGGCATGGTCCGGCAGTGGCAGGAGGCCTTTTACGACAAGAACTACTCCGCCTCCCCCATCCTCAGCCCCGACTTCGTCCTGCTGGCCGCCGCCCATGGCATCGCCGGCGCGACGGTCTCGAAGCGCCCCGACGTAACCCCCACCGTCACCCGCGCCCGCACGTCCGGCAAACCCTTCCTGATCGAGTTCCAGGTAGAAAAAGAAGACGGCGTCTACCCCATGATCGCCCCCGGCGCCGCCTTACACGAGATGGTCCGCCGCCCCCAGCACAACCCCCTGCTCGAAACCGCGGAGGACCAATAATGTCTTTGAGCGCTACCGTCCTGGTTCTGGCCTTTAGCGCTGAAGGCGCGCCTCATACCAGCCTAGGCCGCAAGGCCTAGGTACGCGTACGACGCGAAGGCCAGAGCGCTGTAAGCGCGACTCATAACTGCTAATCCCACACATGCTGCTCATCGAAGACCACATGATACTTTTCGAAGAACGCCCTCATCTCGGCCTTGAAATCCCGCTTGCGGTGATGCTCTTCCTGCGTCTCGACGTACTGGATCAACGCACCCGCATCCGCCGGGCTCACCGAAAAAGCACCATACCCACGCTGCCACGCAAACTGCGCCACACCTTGTTCCTTCATCCAGCGCGAAGAGTTCGCTTTCAACTCCGAGATCAACTTCGCCAGGTTCACCGTCCGGTGCAACCGGAGCGCCAGATGTACATGGTCCGGCATTCCGCCGATTCGGAAGCAATCGCACTGCCGGTCCCGCGCCACCGTCGCCAGATAGGCATGAAGACTATCCTTGAACGCTTCCTTAATCAGGGGACGGCGGTCCTTGGTACTGAACACAAGGTGAACCAGAATGAAGCTCAGAGACTGGGGCATGCACGCAAGTATAAGTCGGGCCTACAGCCCTCAGCCCACGCACCGGACGTGTACCTGGGGCTCGCGCCCCAGGCTGGTATAAGCCGCGCCTTCAGCGCTGCAGGCGGCCGGCGATGATCCTCGAGACCCCACGCCTCCGCCTCCGCCCCATCGAGCCCCGCGACCGCGTCCCCTTCGTCGCCATGAACCTCGACGCGGAGGTCATGCATTTCTTCGCCTCCACCTTCCCCGCCCAAACCTCAGACGAGCACCTCGCCCGTTACGCCAGGCAACTCACCCGCGACGGCTTTTCCTTTCTCACCTGCGAGCACCGAGAAACCGGAGCCTACCTCGGCATCGTCGGCATGCAGGTCATGCACACCGTCGTCCCGAACCTCCCGCAACCCGCCGTTGAAGTAGGCTGGCGCCTCACCCGCGCAGCCCACGGCCACGGCTACGCCACCGAGGCCGCCCACGCCGTCCTCCATCACGCCTTCCACAACCACCACCTGCCGGAGGTCGTCGCCATCATCGCCACCGGCAATACCGCCTCGCGCCGCGTCGCCGAAAAACTCGGCATGACCCAACGCCCCGAGCTTACCTTCGATCACCCTCTCTACCCCGCCGGCCAACCCCACCGCCAGCACGTCCTCTACTCCCTCAGAAACGAGACCCCATGCTCCACACTTTCGTAGCCCTCGTCCAGGACAAACCCGGCGTCCTCACGCGCGTCGCCTCGCTCTTCCGCCGCCTCAGCATCAACATCGTCAGCTTGACAGTTGGCGAATCCGAGCGCCAAGACACCTCCCGCATGACCATCGTCTGCGAGGCCCCCGAGCACGCGGCGCACCGCATCAAGGCCTCGCTCTACAAGCTCGAAATCACCGTCGACGTCGACGAGGTAGGCCGCTCCGAAGCCGTCATCCGCGAGCTCTGCCTCATCAAGGTCGCCGCCGGCCCCAGCTCGCCCCTCGGCCAGCAATCCCGCTCCCAGATCTTCGAGCTCGCCAACGTCTTCCGTGCCCGCGTCGTCGACCTCGCGCCCGAGTCCATCATGCTCGAGATGACCGGCAGCTCCAGCAAGATCGAAGGCCTCATTCAGGTCATCACCGAGTCCGGCTACACCATCCTCGAAACCTCCCGCACCGGCCGCATGGCCATGCGCCGCGGCCATCACACCAGCCGCGTCCTCAAAGCGCTCGGCACCAAACCCGGCACCCCCCTCGCACCCGACTACGAAGAAAAACCCAGCCCCGAAGAAATCCTCCCCAACGAGTTCGAGAACGTCCACGAGGAAGAAGAATAACCCCGTTTCTTCCCGCCTTTCCCGTCTCTGTCCTGCCCGCTCTTAGTACACTCAACCTAAAGGAAATCACCACCCATGGCCAAGACCTACCACGACTCCGACGCAGACCTCTCCCTCATCCAGGCGAAAAAAGTCGCCATCATCGGCTACGGCTCGCAGGGCCACGCCCACGCGCTCAACCTCAAGGACTCCGGCGTCGACGTCCGCGTAGGCCTTCGCCCGGGCAGCAAAAACGCCGAGCGCGCCAAGAACGCCGGGCTGGTCGTCGGTTCCGTTGCCGAAGTCAGCAAGTGGGCCGACGTCATCATGAACCTCACTCCCGACCAGACCGCCGCCAAGGTCTACCACGCCGACATCGCGCCCAACATGAAGCCCGACGTCACGCTCATGTTCGCGCACGGCTTCAACATCCGTTTCCGCACCATCCAGCCGCCCGCGACGGTCGATATCTCCATGGCCGCGCCCAAATCCCCCGGCCACCGCGTCCGCGAGGTCTACACCGAAGGCGGCGGCGTCCCCGCCCTGGTCGCCGTGGAGCAGGACGCCAGCGGCCACGCCCTAGCGCTCGCCCTCTCCTACGCCAAGGCCATCGGCTGCACCCGCGCCGGCGTGCTCGAAACCACCTTTACCGAAGAAACCGAAACCGACCTCTTCGGCGAGCAGGCCGTGCTCTGCGGCGGCGCCGTCGCCCTCGTCAAGGCCGGCTTCCACACCCTTGTCGACGCCGGCTACCAGCCCGAGCTCGCCTACTTTGAGTGTCTCCACGAGCTTAAGCTCATCGTCGACCTTCTCTACCGCGGCGGCGTCGAGTACATGAACCACTCCATCTCCGACACCGCAGAGTGGGGCGGCTTCCTCGCCCAGTCCCGCATCGTCACCGACCAAACCCGTGCCAACATGAAGCAGCTGTTGAACGAGATCCAGGACGGCAGCTTCGCCAAAAAGTTCCTTGAAGAAAACGAAACAGGCCACCACGAGTTCGCCAAATACCGCAAGGCCGAAGCCGACGACCTCATCGAGCAGGTAGGCTCCCAACTCCGTGCCGGCATGCCCTTCCTCGACCCAGTAAAAATCCAGGACGGCACCGTAGTAAAAGCCTAACCACAACAGGGTGCCCCATGATCACCGCGGCTTCATCGCGGTTATCGTGGGGTAAGTTTCTTGCGATGCCGCTCTTCCCACAACCAAACAAAATTGCGGCCACCCTCCCAGAAGCGCATCATAAAACCATGGCGACCACCTACATCCTCAACGAGTCCTTCGCCCCACCCGCCACGGCCCCGTACCAGCCGGAGCCCCGCACCCCGCGCGCTGAGATCCTCGCCGCCCTGCGCACGCTCCCCATCCTCGAAGGCCTCACCGATCCCGAATTCACCTGGCTCGCCGACCACTCTGAAGAGTGGATGGCCGAGCCTGGCGGCGCGCTCTTCAGCGAAGGCGAGCCCGCCCGCGAGATGATCATCCTCCTCCGCGGTGAAATCCACGTGCGCCGCCGGCATTCCGGTCCCATGAGCTTCTTCGTTGGCCGCACCGGCCAGCTCAGCGGCAAGCTGCCTTACTCCCGGATGAAGACCTATGGCGGCGAGGGCTATGCCGTCAGCGCCACCTGGGGTATCAAGATCCACCAGGACCTCTTCCCGGACCTCCTGCTCGCCATCCCCTCCATGGGCCAGAAATGCGTGTCCATCCTGCTCGACCGCGTCCGCGAGGTCACGCGCATGGAGCAGCAGGCGGAAAAGCTCGCCGCCCTCGGCAAGCTCGCCGGCAATCTCGCGCACGAGCTCAACAACCCCGCCTCCGCTGCGCAGCGCTCCGCCGCCTCGCTCTTCACCGAGCTCCGCGCCTACGGCGACAAGAAGTACAAGCTTGGCTCCGTCTGCTCCCTGCCCGAAACCCGCGACCGCTTCCAGGCCTGGATGATCCGCACCCGCGAGGAGATGGCGCAGTACCAGAACGACCGCGGCGGCATCGACGCCGGCCCGCTCTCCGGCGTCGACCGCGAGGCCGACGTGCTCAGCTGGCTCGAGCGGCACCACATCGCGGACGCCTGGGACATCGCGCCCACCCTCGCCGAGACGCGCTTCCCGCTCTCGAGCCTGGACGACCTCGCCGACAGCTTTCCCGAGCCCGTCCTCGCGCCCGCCCTCGCCACCTTCGCCAGCTCACTCCGCGTGGAGCGCATGGCGCAGACCATCCTGGGCTCCACCGCGCGCATCTTCGACATCATCTCGGCCATCAAGGACTACTCCTACATGGACCAGGCGCCCATCCAGGAGGTCGACCTGGCCCAGGCCCTTGAGGTTACACTCTCCATGTTCGGCTCGCGCCTGGCCAACATCGCG
The DNA here is from genome assembly GCA_964249685.1 of uncultured Acidobacteriaceae bacterium. Classification (GTDB taxonomy): domain Bacteria; phylum Acidobacteriota; class Terriglobia; order Terriglobales; family Acidobacteriaceae; genus Edaphobacter. The sequence goes on along the minus strand of CAXUDC010000003.1, from coordinate 5,709 downwards.
CTCGAAACCGACTTCGACCCGGCACTCGAGCCCATCAGCGCCTACGGCAGCGAGCTCAACCAGGTCTGGACCGCCATCATCGAGAACGCGCTCGACGCCATGCGCCAGGGCGGAAACCTCAAGCTCAAGACCAGGCTCAACGGCCAGATGGCCACCGTAGAGATCTGGGACAGCGGCCCCGGCATCCCTGCCGAGCTCAAAAGCCGCATCTTCGAGCCCTTCTTCACCACCAAAGCCCCCGGCTCCGGCCTCGGCCTGGGTCTCGATACCGCCCAGCGCATCGTCACCAAGCACAACGGCTTCATCACGGTCGACAGCAAACCAGGCGAAACCTGCTTCCAGGTCCGCCTCCCCCTGGACCGCGCCGAAGCCTACTAAAGCGGAGGCAAAATACAGGGGTGCCCATGATCACCGCAGCTTCAACGCGGTTATCGTGGGGTTACTCTCTTCTACTTCGAAACCTCAACCCCACGCCAGAACGCTATGTGGTGCTTCACATTCCGTGCCGCCGGCTTCGGGTCCGGGTAGTACCACGCCGCGTCCGGGTTCTCCTGCCCATCCACCAGCAGGCTGTAATACCGCGCCTGGCCCTTCCAGGGGCAGCTCGAAGTCGTAGAACTGGGCCGCAGAAACTCCCGCTTCACCGACTCCTCCGGAAAGTAGAGATTGCCTTCGACCGTCTCGGTTGCATCACTCTCGGCCAGCAACTGGCCGTTCCACATCGCCTTCGCCATCGCGTTCGAACCTGCTTGTCTGTTGGAACAGGGTACGCGACCCACCTGCAGGCCGGCCGCGCGGAGCCCTGGGGCTCCTGATCTCCTCCGCATTTGTAACAGAAATCTCCCAATAATGGAAGTGGCCTGACTAAAAACTACAAAACTAACAACTAAAAACTCCTGAAAACACCCCTCCTCAAACCTACCGCAGATGCCCGCTAGGCCGCGTAGGCAACGTAAACCGGAACGTCGCACCCTTCCCCGCCGGGCTCTCCGCCCAGATCCTGCCGCCATGCTGCACCACAATGCTCCGCGCGATCGCCAGCCCCAGCCCCGTCCCCCCCATCACGCGCGAGTCGGACGCGTCCACCTGCTGGAAGCGCTCGAAGATCGACTCCAGCTTGTCGGCCGGCACGCCCCGGCCCTGGTCCCGCACGTCGAACTGCGCCTCGTTCTCGTCGATCGTCCGTGCCGACAGCGTAATCTCGCCACCCGGCGGCGAGAACTTGACCGCATTCGAGATCAAATTCGCAAGCGCCTGCAGCAGCCGGTCCGGGTCGCCCCACACCTGCACCGAGGCCGCATCGATCCGGAACCGCAACTTATTCTTCAACGCCGCCGCCTGCTGCAGGCTCGCCGAGCGCTCCAGCAGCGCCTCCGCCGAGCACATCATCGCGTGCAGCTCCGCGTTCCCGCTGCCGATCCGCTCGATATCCAGAATGTCGTTTACCAGCTTGATCAGCCGGTCCGTGTTGCCGATCGCGATCTCGAGCATCTGCTGCATGCGCTCCGGCCGGGTCGCGAGCGCGCCGCCCGTCACCAGGCCCAGCGCCGCGCGCAGGCTCGTCAATGGCGTCCGCAGCTCATGCGAGACGGTCGAAATAAACTCATCCTTCATCCGGTCCAGCGCCCGCCGCTCCGTCGTATCGGTAAACGCGACCACCACGCCGATCGGCTTGCCGCCACTCTCGCCGTCGGAGTCGAGCTGCGGACGCGCCACATACTCCACCGGGAAGCTCGTCCCATCCTTGCGCCAGAAAAGCTCGTTTGAGATGCGCACCGTGCCCAGATCCGCGATCGACGCGGTAATCGGACACTGCTCCGCCGGGTACGGTGAGCCGTCCGCGCGCGTGTGGTGGATCAGCGTGTGCATGTTTTTGCCCAGCAGTTCATGCGCCTTGTATCCCAGCATCTGCAGCGCCGCCGGGTTTACGACCGTCACGCGTCCCTCCAGATCGATGCCGTAGATGCCGTCGCCAACCGACTCCAGGATCGAATTCGACTGGTGGATCAGTGCGCGCAGCTTCTCCTCCGCGCGCACCTGCTCGGAGATATCGACGCCAAAGCCCAGCACATAGCTCTCGCGCTCCTTCACCTCGATCAGCTTGTTGCGGAACGCAATCACGCGCAGCGCGCCCGCGCCATCCAGAATGTGCAGCCGGCCCTGCGCCTCGCCGGTCGCCGCCAGCTCCGCCAGGTACCGCTCAAACACGGGCAACTGGTCGGCCGGGATGAAACTGCTCAGTTCCTGCCCGATCATCACCGACGCCTCGCGCCCCAGCACCTGCGCGCCGTGCCGGTTCACGCTCAGCAGCACGCCCGCCGCATCGTGCGTGTACACCACGCCCAGCGACCCTTCCACCAGCTGCCGGTAGCGCGCCTCACTCTCGCGCAGCGTGGCCTCCTGCTGGCGTTGCACTGTCACGTCGATACCCGTCGCGATGATGAACGTCGTCTGCCCCTGCGTGTCGATCAGCGCCGTCGCCGACCACGCAATGCGCTTCAGCGACCCATCCTTGCTGCGCCAGTAGTTCTCGAAGCTGGCTGGAAACTGTCCCGCCCGCAGCCGCTCGAAGTTGGCGATCTCGGCCGCGATCTCACCGGACGGAATCAGTTTGTCCCACACATAGCGCCCCACCAGCGACGCAAAATCGTAACCGGAAACCTGCTCGCAGGTGCGGTTGAAGCGCACAATCCGCCCCGCCGTATCGAACACCGCAACCAGCGCGCCGACCGTATCCAGCACCGTCGACACAAAGTTCCGCTCCACCGTCAGCGCCGATTCCACCCGCTGCCGCACCCGGCCTTCGCGGTCCATGTGGCGCACCCGCGCAGTCAGCTCCAGGCGCGTAATCACCTGGCGCGCCAGCGTCATCAGCGCCTGCCGCTGCTTGTCGGTCAGCGTATGCGGAACCGAATCCTGCACGAACAGCGTGCCGATCGTGACGCCCAGCGGCGTCGTCAGCGGCGCGCCCGCCCAAAAGCGATACGCGCGTCCGGCGATCATGATCCCGTCCGGCCGGTAGTCCGGGTGGTAGCGCGCATCGGTAATCTCGTAGACGTTGTCGCCCTGCAGGCAGGCCTCGTCCGGCGTACGTCCGCGCGCCCGCCGCGCCACGCCCGGCCCCACCCGCGCCACGAACTGCACCCCATCGGCGGCCACAAAGGAGAGCCCCGCCATGGGCGTATTCGCAATCTGCGCGGCCAGCGCCGTCACCTCCGCCAGCGCCGCATCGGGCGCGCCACTGAGCACCTCGTAATGCTGGAGCGCATCGAGACGCAACATCTCCTCTTTGGATAACGTATCCATCAGTCCTGAGAATGGTAGGCGATTGCGGGCAGGGGTGACTCTCCTACTTTAGACGTACCGGCGGCACGAGGAGAGCAGACTGCCCCCCGAAGGGTGCAGTCCACCTCGTATTTTCTACGGTTTAGGCAGCGCGCAGCAGTCGCCCGCGCCTGGCGCGTCGTCAGCGCTCGCGTCCATGGCCACCTTCCATTCTCCCGTCCGCAGCTTCTTCCAGACCGTGATAAAGCGGCCCGTCGTCACGATCGGCTCGCCGTTCCTGTCCTTCGCCTTGCCGGTATATTGTCCCCAGGTAAAGCCCATGTCGTTTGACGGCCCCATCTGCGCACCCTGCGCAACCCAGCTCAGCGTGTACTGCTTCGCGTCCCAGGTGGCCTGCTGAGCAATCGCGCCGCGGCCGAGCACGGCGGGTTTACCATTGTTCAGCGTCACGGCGTCGTCGGCGAACCACGTCGCAAACGCCTTGCCGCCGCCCTCTTCGACCGCCTGCGAAAACCGCCCCTCCAGCTCCAGCAGCTGCAGAACCCCGGGGCTGAGCGTGGGCGCGACCACGGGCGAGATCATCTTGTAGGGGCTGGAACTGACAGTTCCCGGGATCGTCCCAGGCTGCTGCTGGGCCAGTACAGCGGAAGCGCAAAAAAGCGTAGCGAACAGGAAGAAGCGGCGCATGCTGAAATGCTAGCACCGCACAACCTCTGAGGAAGTACTTGGGTGGAAGCGTGGGACTTTAGTCCCACGAAGAAGCGGATCGCAATCAGTGGGCTTTAGCCCTGGGGAGGCTCTGGTAACGTCTCGTCTTGAAAGGGCAGGACTTCAGTCCCGCCGCTAGGAACCTCTGATTAAGTACTATCTTGCTTAAGGGCACGGCTTCAGCCGTGCCGCAAAGTGTAGAAAATGTAGGCGGCTTTAGCCGCTGAGGGCAAGGCCAGACACTTGATCAGAGGCTCCCTAAAAACACATAATCCCTTAACTGCTCCAGCTAACGCCCGCCTCCCCAACCAACCGTGCCCCATTCATCACGGTTCCATCGTGATGAGTGGGTTGCCGCAAGCCCTCCCCAATAGCGCTTCATGCCGTAATCGCGCAGAAACATAGAGCTTGCCCAAACAACCGCAATCCCACACAGAAGCACCCCGCCAAGATGGTATGCTCTGCGGCATGTCCAAGACTCAGGTAGAACGGCTTCTGATCGGCTTCGGCGTGCTCCTGTTCGCCGCCGGCGCATTGCTCTCGCGCGCGCACGGCGGGCACGGTCCGGCCGCGATCGTGGCGCTGCGCTGGATCGGCATTGCGCTGCTAGCCGTCTTTGCCGCGCGCCGGCGCACCCTCACCCCGTGGATCTTCGTGGCGATGGTCGCCGGCGCGGAGATCGGCTTCGACGCGCCCAGGTTCGCCGTACAGTTGCAGGTCTTCTCCGACATTTTTCTGCGCCTGATCAAGACGATCGTCGCGCCGCTCATCCTGGCCACGCTGATCACTGGCATCGCCGGCCACGGCGACCTCAAGCAGGTCGGCCGCATGGGCATCAAAAGCCTCGTCTACTTCGAGGTCCTGACCACGCTCGCGCTGGTCATCGGCCTGGTCGCGATCAACCTGTCGAAGGCCGGCGTGGGCCTGGTGGTAAGCTCCGGCGCCGACGCCACCGACAAGCTCGCCAGGGTCGCGCCCACAACCTGGGACAGCTTCCTGCTGCACGTCTTTCCGGAAAACCTGGCCAAGTCCATCGCCGAGGGCCAGATCCTGCAGGTGGCCGTCTTCGGCGTCTTCTTCGGCATCGCGCTCGCAACCGTAGGCGCGGCCAAACGTGCGCCCATCATGGCTTTCACCGAGAGCCTGAGCGAGGTCATGTTCAAGTTCACCAACGTCGTCATGTACTTCGCGCCGCTCGGCGTGGGCGCCGCCATGGCCTACACCGTCGGCCAGATGGGGCTCGGCGTACTCATCAATCTCGGCAAGCTGCTGCTCACGCTCTACGGCGCGCTCATCGGCTTCGGCGTGCTGGTGCTGCTCCCCGTCGCGCTCATCGCAGGGGTGCCGGTGCTGCGCTTTTTGAAAGCGGTAGCGGAGCCCGCGTCCATCGCCTTTGCCACCTCAACCAGCGAGGCGGCGCTGCCCCGCGCCATGGAAGCGATGGAAGCGCTCGGCGTGCCGCGGCGCATCGTGGCCTTTGTCATCCCGGCCGGCTACAGCTTCAACCTCGACGGCAGCACGCTCTACCTGGCGCTGGCGAGCGTGTTCGTCGCGCAGGCAGCCGGCATCCACATGGGCTGGGGCAGGCAGCTGCTGATGATGCTCACGCTGGTGCTGACCAGCAAGGGCGTCGCCGGCGTGCCGCGCGCAACCCTGGTCGTGCTGCTCGCAACCGCCTCCACGTTCGGTCTGCCCACAGGGCCGATCGCCATGATC
>CAXUDC010000002.1:32686-59434 GCA_964249685.1 uncultured Acidobacteriaceae bacterium | reverse complement strand
GCTGGAGTTTGAGGAGCGTGCGGGCCGCACGCTGCCACTTGCGGCCAGCGGGGAGGATTAGGGCCTTAACATTTCGAGTTTGGTGCCGCCACGATGGAAACAGATCCCTGCGGGATGACAATCAAATTGCCAATGCGTGCGTGCCTGCCTCCTGTTTATTTCGACAGCCCGAGCTTTTCGGCCGCCTTGTCGAGCTCCGCCTGGGTGTGGAAGAAGCGTTTGTTGGGATTGGTTCCCGGGTAGTACGTCAATACGAGCTCACGCTTGTCGACCGACTGGTCCAGCCCGTCCTTGATGTTGTAACCGAGCGCGCGCACCAGGGCCAGCGAGCCCTCTTCGCCGCTCTCGTTGCCGGAGTCGGCGACGATGGCGTAGGCGGTCCTACCGGTGCGGCAGCTGTATACGGAGGCAAAATCGCCCAGGTTGACGCCATTCTGCCGCGCCACGCGCCCCTGCACGACGTAGTTGATCTTTGTCGCGTCCACATAGCGGCGCGGATTCTCGCTGCGTTTGATCGACTTGTCCGTGTAGTCGGTCTGGGAGACGTAGTAGCCGGGCATGGGGTCGTTTTTGCCCTGCACGGTCGGAGGACCGCCCGGATACTCCGTCATATAGCCGACGATCTCCTGCGGATTGCCGCTTTCCTTGGGCGCGTGCGCATGCGCCTGGTTGTCGAGAGGCTTCAGGTTTGCCGGCCCGTAGGCGTTGGGCGCGCCGTCCACATCGACGTCCATCTTGATCTGAACCTCGATCGCGGTGCGTCCGCCGGCCTGGTAGACGTGCGGATCTTTCAGACCCGGGCACGGTTTCACGCCTGGAACGGGCTTCGGAATGGCCTGGGCACCGGCGACGCCGGCCATCAGGAGGAACCAGATCAGCTTCATGAACGGTTAGACGCCAAATGTTCCTCCGGCAGACTTCGCGCCCCTTTCGGTCCGTTTTCATTTACACTCGGCAAGGCGCAGTAATCCCGGCAGTGCAGCGGGAGCAACATCCGGCCACCCATCTTAGCCGTACCCACAGGAGACATACCATGGCAGCAGTAGACGAGAAGGTCAAACAAATCATTGTCGAGCAGCTTCAGGTGGACGAGGCCGAAGTTACGCCCAACGCCTCCTTTCAGGAAGACCTGGGCGCCGACTCGCTCGACGTGGTCGAGCTGGTGATGCAGTTTGAGGAAGCCTTCGATATCCAGATCCCGGACGAAGACGCCGAGAAGATCAAAACCGTCAACGATGCCGTGCAGTACATCGAAAAGAACCAGAAAGGCAAGTAAGCGCTGATGGCTGAAGGAACCCAGTGGCAAGAGCCGGCGCAGTCCTGGATCCGGCGACGCGTCGTCGTTACCGGCATCGGGCTCGTTTGTGGAGTGGGTAAAACCGTTCCCGAGGTGTGGGCCGGCCTGCTCGCCGGCAGATCCGGCATGGCGGAGATCAAGGCGTTCGATCTCACCGGCCACCCCGTGCGTTTTGCGGCAGAGGTGAAGGAGTTCGACCCGCTGCTCTTTATCGAGAAGAAGGAATCGCGCAAGATGGGGCGCTTCATCCATTTTGCGATGGCTGCGGCGGCAGAGGCGATGGAGCACTCCGGTCTGATCATCGACGAGACCAATCGCGACCGCTTCGGCGTGCATATCGGTTCGGGCATTGGCGGCTTCGACGTCATTGAGCGGGAGCATTCGGCGATGCTGGCTGGCGGCCCCCGCAAGATCTCGCCGTTCTTCATTCCGGGCTCGATCGTCAACCTGGCCGCGGGGCATGTGTCGATCAAGTACAACGCGCGCGGGCCGAACGAGGCCACCGCGACCGCCTGCACGTCGTCCGCGCACTCCATAGGCGACGCGTTCCGGATCATCCAGCGCGGCGACGCGGATGCGATGATCGCCGGCGGTACCGAGGCCGCGATCACGCCCATGGGCGTGGGCGGTTTTGCCGCCATGAAGGCGCTGAGCACACGCAATGAAGACCCGGAGCACGCCTGCCGGCCGTGGGACAAGGACCGCGACGGCTTCGTGGTCGGCGAAGGCGCGGGCATCCTGATTCTCGAAGCGCTTGAGTTCGCACAAGCCCGCGGCGCGAAGATTCTCGGCGAGGTGATCGGCTACGGCATGTCCGCGGATGCGTTCCACATGACCGGCATGGCACCCGAAGGCGAAGGCTGCTTTCGCGCCATGACGGCCGCGTTGAAGGTCGCAGGCATTACGCCGGACAAGATCGATTATGTGAACGCGCACGCGACCAGCACGCCGCTCGGCGATGCGCTGGAGTCGAAGGCAATTGAGAATGTGTTTGGGCAGCGCGCGCTCGACCATGAGCTGCTCGTGTCCTCGACCAAATCGATGACGGGCCACTTGCTTGGTGGCGCTGGCGGGCTGGAAGCCGGCATCACGCTGATGGCGATGCTCGAACAGACTGCCCCGCCCACGATGAACCTAGAGAACGTAGACCCGAGCTGCCGGTTGAACTACGTGCCGAATGAGCCGAAGAAGTCGAGGATCGACTATGCGCTCTCGAACTCCTTTGGCTTCGGCGGAACCAACGGCTCGCTGGTCTTCAAGCGCTGGACCGAGTAAACCCTACCCCCTGGGTTCCCCATTCATCGCGGCTTACCGCGATGAGTGGGGAGTTTCCGGGCGGGTGTTCCTGATACCCTTTTAGTTTAGTGGCGCTCCAACGCAGATTCCCTACGGGAATGACAAACAAAGAAGCAAAGACTTTGTTCCCCGGGGTATTTTGGCCTAACCGCGGAAAACGATCCGCCCACCCACCACCGTAGCCTTCACTCGTCCCAGCACCGACCAACCCTCAAAGGGTGTGTTCCGCGATTTGCTCTTGCCTGCGGAGCTTTGAAAGACCCATGGCGCGCCAGGGTCCAGGACAACCAGATCCCCCCAGCCGCCGATGCCGAGCGCTCCCATCGTGGTCGAGATTGCCTGGGGCGCAAGCACGCCAGCCGGCCCCGGCGACATCAGCCTCAGCACCTGTCCAACCGACATCCCCGCCGCGCAGAGCACCTTCAGCGAGACCCCCAGCGCCGTTTCAAGGCCCGTAATCCCGTTCGGCGCACGTTCGAACTCGACCTCCTTCTCATGCCGCGCGTGCGGTGCGTGATCGGTCGCGATGCAGTCGATGGTCCCGTCCTTCAGCGCCGCGATGATCGCCTGGCGGTCCTGTTCGGAGCGCAGGGGTGGGTTCATCTTCGCGTTGGTGTCGAAGTTGCCGATAGCCTCGTCGGTCAGGGCGAAGTGGTGCGGCGCGGCCTCGCAGGTCACGTGCAGACCCTGGGCGCGGGCCTCGCGGATCGCCTGCAGGGCGAGCTCGGTCGAGACGTGCTGCACGTGCAGATGCGCCCGCAGCTTCTCTTCCCGCTCGATCGAGCGTAGCAGCTCCATGTCCCGCCGGACGATCGTCGCCTCGGCCTCCGCCGGGTACCCCCGCAGGCCGAGCTTGAAGGCCACGGGCCCGGCGTTCATGATGGCGCCGTGCGAAAGCCGCGGGTCCTCGGCGTGCTGCGAGACCGGCACCCCAAGCCGGGCGGCGACGACGAGCGCCGCGCGCATCACGGCATCGCTCAGGATGGGCTTGCCGTCGTCGGTGAAGCCGACCGCGCCCGCCGCGACCAGCGCCGCGAAGTCCGTCAGGGTCTCTCCGCGGGAGCCCAGCGTCGCGGCGGGCATGGCAAAGACCCGCACCACGGCGCTACGCTCCGGCGCCAGCATCCACGCGAGTGTTGCGGGGGAGTCATTTACGGGAAGCGTGTTGGGCATTGCCACCACTGTGGTGAAGCCGCCGGCCGCGGCCGCCGCCGTCCCGGTCGCGATCGTCTCCTTCCAGGTCTGCCCCGGCTCTCGCAGATGCACGTGCAGGTCGATCAGACCCGGTGCCACGGTCAAGCCGGTCGCATCCATCCGCTCGGCTACCTCCACATGGTCCAGGATCCCGGGGGGCTCGACGGCTGCAATCAGCCCGTTCTCGAGGAGTACGTCGCAGCGGGATTCGAGCGCTGTTGCCGGGTCGATCAGCGTCCCACCGTGTATCAGCAAGCTGTCTAACATGAGCCTCCGTTGTCGAATCTGTGAGCTATGAGCTGTCAGCTGGTAAGCATCCCGAGCGCACGCACCAGCAGCGCTGCCCTGACCGCCAACCCGTGCGCGACCTGCTCCTCGATTGCCGATTGGGGCCCGTCCGCGACCTCGCCCTGGATCTCCAGCCCCCGGATCATCGGTCCCGGATGCAGTACCAGCACCTCCGCCGGCAGCCGCGCCTGGTTCAGCTGGTACCGGGCAACATATTCGGAGAGGTCGAGCTCCAGCCCGGCCAGCCGCTCGCGCTGAATCCGCAGCATCATAACTACCTGCGATTGCGCAAGCGCACGGTTGAAGTCGCGCTCGATCTCGCAGCCCAGCACGCGGGCCTCTTCGGGCAGCAGCTCGACCGGCCCACACAGCAGCACCCGCGCGCCCAGGCGCGGCAACAGCAAAGCGTTCGAGCGCGCCACGCGACTATGGCGAATGTCTCCGCAGATGGTCACGGTGACTCCGGCGAGCAGCCCGGCATCCACCGTGCGCCCGCGCAGGCCCAGGCGAGACACGATCGTGCGCAGGTCCAGCAGCGCCTGCGATGGGTGCTGATGCATGCCGTCGCCGGCGTTCAGCACGGGCAGCCCGGAGGTGCGTTCCAGCAGGTACGGCGCGCCGGCCGCCGGGTGCCGCAGAATGATGCACTCCGCGCCGAGCGCCCGCAGGGTCAGCCCGGTATCCTTCAGGCTCTCGCCTTTTTCGATCGAAGAAGACTTGTCCGAGACCAGCGTGGTGGTCGCGCCCAGGCTCTTGGCCGCGAGCTCGAACGAGGTGCGGGTCCGGGTGCTCGACTCGTAGAACAGCAGCGCGATCGTGCGCCCGCGCAGCACCTGGGCGCGCTCGGCCTGCGGCATGCCGGCTAGCCGGTCGGTCAGGGCCAGGATGCGCGCCACCTCGGCCATATCGAGACTCTCGACCGTGATGAGCGATCCCGGCAGTCCGGCACGGACCGGCTCGGACGGCAGCGCCATCTAGGCTTCCACTTCCACCAGCAGCACCTGCTCGTCGTCGTCGATCTCCTTCAGCTTGACCTCGATGATCTCGCGTGAGGAAGTCGGAATCGTGCGGCCCGTGAAGGTGCTCATGATCGGCAGCTCCCGGTGTCCGCGGTCGATCAGCACCAGCAGCTGCACGGATTTTGGACGGCCATGGTCGAACAAAGCGTCGAGCGCCGCGCGGATCGTCCGTCCCGTGTACAGCACGTCGTCCATCAGGATCACGTCGCGTCCGTTCACATCGAACCCGATATCCCCTTTGTTTACTGTGGGCCGCGGCCCGTCGGTCGAAAGATCGTCGCGGTAGAAGCTGATGTCCAGCACGCCGGTATCGACCTTCACCTTTTCGATCCCGTTGATCAGCACCGCGAGCCGCTCGGCCAGCGGCACGCCGCGTCGCTTGATGCCGATCAGCCCCAGGTTGGCCGCGCCGTCGTTCTTTTCGACGATCTCATGCGCCAGCCGCACCAGCGTCCGCTCGATCTCCGACGCCGACATCAGCCGGCCCTTCACCCGCAACTTCGGTCCCTGCTGCAGCTCGCTCATACCCATCCTTCTATTTGATAGCCATCTTACCAAAGCGTGTTCAGCCCCGCCCGGCTACCATCCGCCGCCGCCGTTCGATCGCCCCGCTGAACAGGCCGCTCAGCCCGGCGAACAGGACCACAAAGCAGGCCTGCAGGCCCGCCACCCCCAGCGCCGACCCGGCGCGGACCTCCGGCGAGTCCAGCAGGCTGCGGTACGTGTCCATCAAGGCCTGGTCGTCCTTGCGGGCCGGCATCCCCATCATGCCCAGCGCGAGCTCCTGCCCGGATTGCGCGTCGCGGGCGCTCTGCGCGTCATACGCCGCCATGCTGTGCGTGGCGAACCGGGCCACCACGCCGGTCGCGCTGACCCCCACGCCCTTCGCACCCACCAGCAGCAGACCCGTCACCAGCCCCACCCGCCAGCCGGCCATGCCGTTCATCCAGGCCTTGGGCCGCCGGCGCAGGTACACCCCCAGCACGATCGACCCACTCGCCATCACCCAGAGTGGGCTGAACGCGTCCACAAAGCCGCTCTTGAGCGCCAGCACGGACATCAACCCACCGACCGCCGCTACCCATGCCGCGGTCGGCAGCACGGCGCGCCACTCGACCGCCTGGCCTGCGGGTGGCAACTGGGGCGGGGTAGCAGCTCCGGGCACCGGCGCGCTGTCGCCTTCCACGCGCATATGTTCCGGCAGCAGAATCTGCGGCGCGCTGCAGTGCGGACAGAACAGCAGCGCCTCGGCGCGCGGCAAGCGTTCCGGCAGCTCCGCCTGGCAGCGATGACAAACCTCATGCATGGGTTTATTTTAGCCCGCCCGGTTCCTGGGTGTATCAACCTATAAAGCCTGGACTGTAAGCAAACTTTGTCATCCTGAGCGTAGTTTGGCGCGTTTTCTGCGCCAAACGGAGTCGAGGGACCTGCATTTGCTCCGACTGGATCAAAGTTTAGACGAAATGCGGGTCCTTCGATTCCGCTCAGGATGACAATTTCTTGCCTTAGACAACGCTTGCATTAGACAACGTTAGGTGCGCCTCAGCCCGCCGCACTACTCCTTGGCGTCATCTCCACCCAGGCCTCCGGGCAGGTCGAGCGCGACCAGCCCGATCTTCGTGCCGCCGTTCTTCGCCTCCACGCTTACGATGTGCTGGTGCTGGCGCGAGCCTGCCTTCAGATCCTGCTGGCCGTCCTCGCTCACGTGGATGTTGCTGTTCTTGCTCTCGGCATCGCAGGTCAGGCCGTCCTGCGTCTTGGTCGGCTGGCCTACCGGCACGCGGTCGCGGCACAGGATCACCACGCCGAACTTCGCCATGTCCTTGCGGTAGAACGCGAGCACCTTGTCCGGCGCATCGGCCGACTGGTAGCTCAGCGCCTTCACGCCCAGATGAAAGTCGCCGAAACTCAGGTTGACGTCCGCCGCGTCGGAGTCCTTGCTGTCGTTGTGGTCATGGTTCAGCACCGCGCCCGGATAGGGCGAAAGCCCGACGCCCGCCTGCGCCGTCTTCTCGTCGGTTTTCACGCTCATCCCGCCAAACGGCGTCGCGAACTTGACGTCCGCGTCCTTGCCGTCGTGACCCTCGCGCCCCTCAAAGCGGCACCCCGTCGTGCCCAGCAGCACCAACGCCAGCAACGTCGCAACCTTATGCATCCCGGTACCCCTCTGCCCTCCAACATACGCGGGTGGAAGCGAATCGGTTCCAAAAAGTTGCGCGGAACGTTCCTGGCGGGCGTGGGTTCCAATCGGGAGCAGGTATTAAACTCTGTCGCGCGCGACCACCCGCAGCAGCGTACCATGCCCCAGGGAGCACCCACCGATGAATGTCCACCATACGCGCACCCTGGCCACCTTCGCCCTTTCAGCCTTCGTCGCTGGCTCCAGCGTTCCCGCGCAGCAGTACGCTCCGCCGGTACAGCCCGACTACCAGCCGGCCGATGCGGCCAGTCAAGACCCGCCGAGCCGGGTCGCCCGCATCTCCGTCGCCCAGGGCAACGTGTCGCTCGAGCCCGCCGGCGTCGACACGTTCGCGCAGGCCGAGCTCAACTATCCGCTCACCGCTGGCGACCGCATCTACGCTGACAACAGCTCCATGTCCGAGCTGCAGACCGACGGGCTGGCCGTGCGCCTGGGCAACGGCGCGGACCTCACCCTCTCCTCGCTGACCGATTCCGTCGCTCAGTTCGGCCTCGCGCAGGGCAGCATCCGGCTGCGCACGCGCGACCTGCTGACGCCCGACGGCGCGCCCGCCGTGATCGAGATCGACACGCCGAACGGGACCATCCTCGTCCAGCGGCCGGGCGATCTGCGCGTCGATTCCTACCCGCAGGACGACACGACGGTCGTCACCGTCAGCTCCGGGCAGGTCGAGATTACCGGGCCTAACCTGAACACGACCCTTAATCCGGGCCAGTCGCTGCGCCTCGCCGGCACCAATCCCGTCTACACGCAGGCCCTGCGCCTGCTGGCTCCGGACCAGCTGGACGACTTCGACGCCGCCCGCGAGCGCGAGCGCCAGCAAGGCCTCGCCGCCTCCGCGCAGTACGTCGATCCCGGCATCGTGGGCGTCGCCGACCTGGGCGAGTACGGCGACTGGAACGCCACGCCTGACTACGGAGAAGCCTGGTTTCCGCGCGCCGTCCCCGCCGGCTGGACCCCCTACGCCAACGGCCACTGGGCCTGGGTCGCGCCCTGGGGCTGGACCTGGATCGAGGCGGAGCCGTGGGGGTTTGCGCCCTTTCACTACGGCCGTTGGGCCGCGTTCGGCCCGCCGGATCACCCGCGCTGGGGCTGGGTCCCGGGCCCGCCGCCAGCGATCTTTGCCGGACAGCGCCCGCCGCGGCCGGTCTACTCGCCCGCGCTGGTTGCATTTGTGGGTGGCCCGCGCTTTGCTCTTTCGGTAGGCTTTGGCGGCCAGTCCGGAGGCGGCGTGACCGCGTGGTTCCCGCTCGGGCCGCGCGAGGCCTACCAGCCCTGGTACCACGCCAGCCCCGCCTATGTGAACCGCGTCAACGTCACCAACCTCTACACGCGCAACGTGGTGGACGTTCGCAACACTTACAACAATCGCACGACGAATGTGTACAACACCAATGTGAATTACGTCAACCGCCCGGCGGCTACGGTGGCTGTCTCGCAGCGCGACTTCTCCTCCGGCCGTGGCGTGGCCGAGTCGCAGCATATCCGGCTCGACGCCGTCACGCAGCGCCAGCTCGCGCAGGCACCCATCCTGCCGCATCCGCTCGTGACCCCGCAGGCCGGCGCCGCCGCCCCGCAGGCCCCGGCACGCGCGCTGCCGCCGAACCAGAACCGTCCCGTCGTCGAGACCCGCCAGGGCTTCGAGCGGGCGGGCGATGCTCATCCGCAGCCCAGCCCGCAGGCGCCAGGCACCAGCACCGGCCGCTACAACAACGCCGCCGATAACCCGCGCCCGCCGGCAAACTCCGCGCCCCAGGGCCCCGGCGTCAGTACCGGCCGTGCCACCCAGGCGGTCGACAACCCGCGCCCGCCGGCTGCTCCTACGGCACCGGTCCAGCAGCCGCCGATGGTCCATAACCAGCCCGTCCAGCAGCCGCGCCAGCCCGTTGCCGGGCAGAACCCGCAGCCGGGGCAACTTCAGCAGACTCAGCCTGGCGGTCTGCGCGGCAGCTTCCCGCAGCAGCGCGACCACACGCCCGTCGCTCCCGCGCAGCCGCCCGTCACGCAGGCCCCGGCGCCGGCTCAGCCCGCGCGCAGCTTCGGTGCCGGCGGGAATCCCCAGCGGCCCAGCCCGGTCGCTCCCGCGCCCCAGCCCGTAAGCCCGCCCGCCCCGGTGCGCACCGCGCAGCCCCCCATGAGGGCACCGCTGACGGACACGCTCGCACCCACGCAGCCGCCGCAGCAATACAGCCTCGGCCGCCCGGTCCAGCGCCCGCCCGACCAGCCACGCCCGCTGATCAACCGCACCGAACCGCAACCCGCGCAACCCTCCTTCCCCGCGCAGCAGAAGGCCATCCAGGCCACCGACCCCGGCCGCCCGCTCGGCCCGCAGCAGGTCCAGAACCTGCGCCAGGGCAAGCCTGCCGGACCCGCCGCCCAGCCCGAACCCACCGTGCATCCACCCGCCGCCGCGGACCCGCGTCCGGGGCGCCCGACGCCGCCTGCCAGCACGCCAAAGTAGCGGACTGTCTTGCCTCGGGACGCTCTCCTGAGTAATTGACACCAGGAGACGTCCCGATGAAGACCAATCGCGTTACCGTCGAGTTGTCTGATTTTGCGTACTCAGTGATGCAGCGCATGATTCAGGAGGAAGGCTTTCGCTCCGAAAGCGAGGTCCTGGAGGACGTGCTACGCGAAACGCACCTCCAGACGCAGGAGAACGCCGCGTCCTCTTCCTGCCCGTGGTCGCCTGAAGAGATCGACGAGACTCTTGCAGAGGATGACGCCGATCCGGAAGGTGGCTACACGCTGGACCAAGTCCGCGAGCATTTCGCTCGAAAGCGCGGTGCGCTCGTTGAAGCTGCATGAAGCCTTCTGACCTGATCCTCAGCAAACGAGCGCTCCGTGATCTTGATCGCATTGAGCAATACATTCTTCGCGACTCCTACCCCTCCCATGCAGACTCTTTCCTGAACCTCATTCTTTGGAAGTGCCAGGCAATCTGTAAAGCACCCATGCAGGGTGAACCGGTTCGACCGCTTCAGGGACTGAGAAGAGTCGGTCTCAATAGAAGAGTAAGCATCCTCTTCCGGGTCACTAAAGTTCAGTAAGGATCGTCTCCATCGTTTACGCGGGACGGCGGGATGAAACTCGCACCTAGTCTGCCACAACGGGCGTTCAGTTTACCCCGCGCATTCCCTAGAAATTCCTCTGTTCCACCATCCCGTAACTCCCCTATACTCATCGCAGGCCATGGCCCAACACGAGCCAATCCGCAAGCGCACCGGACCTCCCGCCCCGCCGCGCGAGATTCCCGACAAGCTCTACTTTCGCATCGGCGAAGTGGCCAAGCTGTGCGAGGTGCCGGCCTACGTGCTGCGCTTCTGGGAGTCCGAATTTCCCCAGCTCAAGCCCAACAAGGGCGGCACCGGGCAGCGGCTCTACCGGCGCAAGGACGTCGAGATGGCGCTGCGCGTCAAGACCCTGCTCTACGACGAGGGCTACACCATCGCCGGCGCGCGCCAGGCGTTCAAGACCGAGCTCCGCGCCGGCAAGGACGCCAGCTCCGCCGCCGGCAGCGCGCCCGGGCAGGGCGAGACCGTCGCCGCGAGCCACCTGGAACTGATCCGCGACGAGCTCCGCGAGCTCCACGCGCTGCTCTCGAAGCCGGCCGCCGGCAAAAGCGCGCCGCAGCCCATCCGCGCGCTCCGGCCGGTCGAGGTCCCCAGACCCGCCAAAGCTCCCGTGCAGTTCCCGGGGCCGAAGCGCGTGGAGCCTCGCCGCCCCGGCCTCTTCGATGCCTTCGGAGACGACGACCAGCCAGCCTAAGCGCGGGTCTTGTTGGCTGCCGCTCGCAGACGTGGGGGTGCAACCGCAGGACGCAACTCCCGCGATTCCGGATTTAGCACGGACCTCACCCATACGACGCAGACCCGGACGCCAACGAGGGATGGCGCGCCTGCCGCCGCGGGGCGACACTCTTTTCAGTCAAGGTTGCACCCTTTGACAGGGAGTCCGTCATGCATCAGCTTGAGCTCGGCTTTGCCTTCTTCGCCATGATCCTCGCACCGTGCGTCACCGCTATCAACACCGGCCGCTATGACAGCGACGGCCCGGACGAAGACGAGGAGTCCAGCTGACGCATCCCCCGAACAGGCCATGTGCCTTCCCCTCGCGAGGGATACCGCGAACGAACGTCCCGCGGCACACTGGAACAGTCAGCAACGAGCTGACCCAAGAGGTTCCCGATGCACGATCTCCTGTTCGCCGCCGCCTTCGTCGCCATGGTGCTGCTCCCCTGCCTGGTCTCCATGCGCCAGGCGGAAAAGACCGCTGAATAGTCCCGGGCCCGCCGGCAGGATAAACTAGACTCACGCCCGTGAGTCAGGTTCCAGACGCCATCCCGACCGCTGCCTCCGCATCTAGCGCGGGTTTCTTTTCGAGCAGCCGCCAGCACTCCGCCTTCTCGGCCACGCTGCTGCTGATGCTCTCCTCCGTCCTGTCCGGACTGCTCGGCCTGGTACGCACCAAGTATATTGCGCACGTCTTCGGCGCGGGCCGCACCACCGACGCCTACAACGCCGCGTTCAACCTGCCGGACATGATCAACTACTTCCTCGTCGGCGGGGTTGCGTCGATTACGCTGGTCAACATCCTCAACCGCTACCGTGCGGCCGGCGATGAAGAGGGTGCGGACCGTACGCTCTCGGTCGTGCTGGTGGCGATGACGGCCGTGCTGGGCGCGGGCATCCTGCTGGCGGAGATCTTCGCACCGCTCTACACGCATCTCTTCTTCTCGCATCTGGATGCGCCCACCGCGCGGCTGTGCACGCATCTGACCCGCATCCTGCTGCCCGCGCAGCTGTTTTTCTTCGCCGGCGGCGCGCTGGGCTCACGCCTGCTGGTGCGCAAGATCTTCCTCTACCAGGCGGTAACGCCGATCGTGTACAACATGGGCATCATCCTGGGCGGGGTGCTGCTGCAGCACCGGATCGGGATCGATTCGCTCGCAGTGGGCGTGCTGGCGGGGGCCTTTTTCGGCTCGCTTGCGCTGAATCTTGCTGGCGCATTGCGTGGTGGCCTGCGCTTTTATCCCATCTTCGACCTCACGCATCCGGCGTTCAAGGAGTGGCTGAAGCTCTCGCTGCCGTTGATGATCGGGGTCTCGCTGGCGATGGCGGACAAGTGGATCCTGAGCTACTACGCGGCCGCGGACAAGGGCGCGATCACGCTGCTGACCAATGCGAAGTCGCTGTTCAACGCGCCGTTGAGCGTGATCGGGATGGCCGCGGGCGCGGCTTCGCTGCCGTTCTTCTCGTCTCTGTTTACGGAGCAGCGCATGTGGGACTTCAACGCGGCGGTCAATACTGCCGTCTCGCGGCTGCTGGCGGTGGCGTTCCTGGTGACGGCGTGGATGGTCGCGCTCGCGGAGCCGATCAACAACTTCCTGCGTGGCGGCCGGCTGTCACCCGCGGACGCGCACCTGACCGCGCGCTACTTCGCGCTGTTCGCGCTGTCGTTGGCGCTGTGGTCGGCTCAGGGGATCTATGCGCGGGCGTTTTACGCGGCGCGCAATACGCTGGTGCCGGCCATCTCGGGGACTGTGGTGACGTTCGTCTCGATCCCGGTGTATGCGCTGCTGTTCCACCACCTGGGCGTGACCGGGCTGGCGATTGCCTCCGATATCGGGATTCTTGCGCATACGGTTGCGCTTGCGGTGCTGCTGCATCGCTACCGGCTGGTATCGATTGCAAGCCTGGACTGGCGGGAACTGACGCGTGCGCGGGCGGCGGCGGTGATGGCGTTTGTTGCGACGTACGCGCTGGCGACCGTGGTGGGGTTTCCTTCGGGTCACGCGGGGGATGCTTTGGTGGTGGGGCTGGGGACGGTGGTCTGGGTGGTGGCGGCGGCGGGGACGCTGCAGGTTGTGGGGAGCGGGCTGCCTTTGCAGTTTTACGATCAGCTGCGGAGTCGGCTGGGGTGAGGTCAGCTGGTGCCTGACCCCACGATCACCGCGAGGAAGCCGCGGTGATCATAGGGCACCCCGCTTGGTTGAGGAGACAGGGTCATCGCTTTTTTCGTTTGTCATTCCCGCAGGGAATCTGCGTTTCGAACCAGCACCAACGTTCAGAGGATTGGTTAGAGGCCCTTGGCGTCTTCGTATTCTTCGTACCACTTCTGCTGGATGGCTTCCAGCATCGGCTCGGTGGACTTGAGCGGGTCGCCGATGAAGCCGGGCAGCTCCGTGATGTAGCGGTGCAGGTCGGTGAAGCGGACGCTGTAGGGTTCTAGTTCCGGGTACTTTTCCTGGAGCTGGATGGCGATCTCTTCGGAGTCTTTCCACTCGATCTCACGCGGCATGCGTTGTTTCTCCCTGTCGTTTGTTGCCACTATAGCCGCAGACAAGAAGGCTCACCTGCTGGCTACACGGTTGGATGCAGGGTTGAGAGCTTGCGCACCTCGACGAGGGTGGAGTAGAAGGTGGCGCCCCCGCCCAGGTCGGTCAGCCGCTCGCTGGTGAGCGCGTTGACGCCCGCGCCGCCCGCGGAGAGCTTGTTCCAGTCCAGGCGCGCGGCGACGACGCCTTTGCCGATCCTGCCGCTAAGGCTGGCGCGCAGCGTGATGCGTCCGCGCTGGTTGAAGACCTCGAGCTCGTCGCCGGGCAGGAGGCCGCGGGCGGCGGCGTCCTCGGCGTGGATTTCGAGCACGCCGGCGGTGGCCTGCTCCATGTGCTGGTGCGTGGGCTGGTCGGCGAAGGTGGAGTTCATGTAGTGGTCGGCCTTGCGCCCGAGGAACTCGAGGGGGAAGGCTTGCGAGCGGCCGCGAGATTCCTGGGGGGCTAAATAGACCGGGACCGGGAGCAGCTCGCCCCGGCCGCTGGGGGTGCGGAACCAGTCGGCGGTCGAGAACGGCAGCGCGTCCGGCGGGAGCGCGAGGGGCAGGGCGCCTTCCTGCTCCAGCCGCTCGCGGGTCACGCCTTGAAACCACGGGTTGGAGGTGGTAAGGGCCTGGTCGATGAGGTCGTCTTCGCGGTCCTCAAAGCAGGGTTCGGGAAAGCCCATACGCTGGGCGAGTTCGGCGAAGAGGCGGACGTTGCTGCGCGACTCGCCGAGGGGCGCGATGGCCTGGTTGCCGACCTGCACGAAGAGGTGTCCGTAGGCGCCCTGCAGGTCCTTGGTTTCGAGGAAGGTGGGGGCGGGGAGAAGAAGGTCGGCGTAGTCGGCGGTGTCGGTAAAGACCTGGTCGTGGACGACGGTGAAGAGGTCGTCGCGGCGCAGGCCGGCGAGGACGGCGTTCTGGTTGGGGGCGACGGCGGCGGGGTTGGAGTTGTAGACGAAGAGGGCTTTGACGGGGGGAGTTGTAAGGCTGTTTGGATTGCTAGTTGCTAGTTTGTAGTTGTTCGTAAGGGCTGGTGTGGTCAGCGCGCCGCCGAGCTGGCTCATGTTGAGGGTGCGGGCGGGGCGGCCGAGTGGGCTCTGGAGCATGAGCTCAGGCATGTGGAGCTTGTTGGTGGCGAACGGGAAGGAGCCTGAAGTCGAGAGCAGGAGGCCGCCGCCGCGCTGCTTCCAGGAGCCGGTGACGAGCGGCAGCATGCAGACGGCGCGGGCTGCGGTGCCGCCGTTTTCCGAGCGCTGGATGCCGTAGTTGACGCGGATCACGGCCGGCTTTGCGCGCGAGCAGGCGGCGTACTCGCGGGCGAGCCGGACGATGGTTTCGGCGGGGATGCCGGTGGCCTCGGCTACGATCGCGGGCGCATGCTCCGGGCTCATGGCGTGGGTGCGGAGCTCGGCGGAGCCGGTGGTGCAGGCGGCAAGGTAGTCGCGGTTCTCAAGACCCTCGCTGAAGATGACGTGCATCAGGCCGAGGGCGAGCAGCGCGTCGGTGCCGGGGTGGATGACGAGGTGCTCGTCGGCGAGCGCGGCGGTGCGGGTCCGGTAGGGGTCGATGACGACGAGGCGCGCGCCGTTGCGGCGGGCCTGCTCGATGAAGGGCCAGAGGTGGATGTTGTTGCCGTGGACGTTGGCCCCCCAGGCGAGGATCAGGCCGGCGTGGGCGAAGTCCTGTGGGGGCGTGCCGAGCTTGACCCCGTAGACCTGCGCCAGCGCGGCACCGCCGGCCGCGGCGCAGATCGTGCGGTCGAGCTGCGAGGCGCCGAGCCGGTGGAAGAAGCGGCGATCCATGGAGCCGTAGCCGAGCTGCCCGGTAGTGCCGGCGTAGCTGTAGGGCAGGATGGCCTCGGGGCCGAAGTCGTTCGAGATCTGCTGCAGTTTCTCGGCGATTTCATCGAGCGCCTGGTCCCAGGAGATGCGCTCGAAGGCGTCGGCTTCTCTCCCCTTGACCAGTGATCCCTTGGGCGTGCCGGGGCGCCGGTGCATGGGATAGAGCAGGCGGTCGGGGGTATAGACGCGGTCGAGGAACCTGGCGACCTTGCCGCAGAGGAAGCCGCGCGTGACGGGATGGGCGCGGTCGCCCTGCACGCGGGTGGCGCGGCCGCTGGCGGTGTCTACCGTGACGAGGACGCCGCAGGAGTCGGGGCAATCGAGCGAGCAGACCGTGCGGACAGTGCGGGTTTCGGCCATGGGTTCATTGTACGAAAGCGGAGGGTTTATGCTGCTTGCATCAGCGACGGGGAAAGGCAAAACTTGATAGGCCGGTTGAAACCGGTGGCGCGGGGGCAACGTGTATGGAGGAGAGGTCGGCGATGAAGAAGCTGCTTGCGATGGTATTTGGGTGTGTGCTGGCGATGACCGGGGCGGGGCGGGCGCAGACGCCGGTGCCGCTGGAACCGGCGGCTCCGGACCAGTTGCGGACGCTGTCGCGCGATGAGCTGGACGTGGTGAAGGTGCTGACGGCGCAGGAGCGGGCGTGGAATCGCGGAGACCTGGAAGGGTATGCGACGGGTTATAAGGACTCGCCCGACCTGCTGTTTGTGGGCCGGCAGATCAGCCGCGGGTATGGGTCGCTGGTGGAGGATT
Source organism: uncultured Acidobacteriaceae bacterium (assembly GCA_964249685.1). GTDB lineage: Bacteria > Acidobacteriota > Terriglobia > Terriglobales > Acidobacteriaceae > Edaphobacter. Next base: position 43,225 of record CAXUDC010000002.1, on the reverse strand, counting down.
ACCGGAAGAACTATCCGAACAAGGAGGCAATGGGAACGCTGGCGTTCAGCGAGCTGGAGCCGCATGTGCTGGATGATAAGTTCGCGATTGTGCTGGGACACTACCACCTGGACCGCGGCAAGAAGGCCGGGGGGCCGGCGGATGGGATCTTTTCGCTGGTGTTCGAGAAGACGGAAAAGGGATGGAAGATCATCGTCGACCATACGACTTAGGGGATGACTTTGAGCTGAGAGCTGTACACTGCGGGGATGAAGGTCCTTGTGGCGGCTGCGGTGATGATGGTTGGCGCGCGCGCGGGCGCCCAGGGGCTTTGCGACCGGATCCAGGCGATGATCGCGGAGCCCGCGGTGGCGGCGGCGCACTGGGGAGTGGCAGTAACCCGGCTGGATGGGGCGGCCGTGTGCGGGGTGAACGAGGGGCAGCTCTTTCGGCCGGCTTCAAACAATAAGGTGTTTACCACGGCTGCGGCGATGGCCTTGCTGGGCGCGGACCGGAAGTTCGAGACTCGCGCGACCGGGGTGCTGAATGCGGCGGGCGTGGTCGAGGGCGACCTGACGCTGGTGGGTGGTGGCGATGCCAATCTCGACAGCGACGACCTGCCGTACCTGCCGGCGGCGGAGCGGCCGAAAGGATCGGTGCCGTTTGCGTTTCGTGACCTGGACGACCTCGCCGCGCAGCTGGTGGCCAAGGGAGTGAAGAGCGTGGCGGGCGACGTGATCGGGGATGACACGCTGTTTCCGTATGAGCCTTACCCGCCTTCGTGGAACGCGGACGACCTGGTCTGGGGGTATGGCGCTCCGGTGTCGGCGTTGACGATTGCGGACAATCAGCTGAAGCTGACGATCATGCCGGGCAAGGCTGGGGCCGCGGCGCAAGTGGAGCTCGATCAGCACGGGGTCGCGTACTACACGGTCGTAAACGAGGTGGCGACCGTGGCGGCAAAGACGCGGGCCGGGGTTGGGGTGGAGCGCTTGCCGGGCTCCCGCGCGCTTCGGGTGTATGGGACGATTGCGGCGGATGCGGCAGCGGACAACGAGGAGATCGCGATCGACGAGCCGGCGGCGTACGCGGCGTTGGCGTTCAAAACAGCGCTTGCGGCGCACGGGATCGCGGTGGCCGGAACGACGCGGGCGCGGCACCGGTCCGTGCAGGATGGCGAAGACTTCCTGGCCGCGCTGCGGGCTCCCGCCGAGCGCGAAGAACGCACGCTTACCGGCTCCTGTTTATCCGTTGCGCAGCCGCCCGTGCTGGCTTTTCATCGCTCCGCGGGGCTGCTGGCGGATGTAAACCTGACCAACAAGGTGAGCCAGAATCTGCATGCGGAGCTGTTGCTGCATCAGCTTGGGCGTCAGGGGGTTTGTGGGCAGGGGTCGGGCGTGGAGGGCGCGCGGGTGGTGCTGGCTTTTCTGCTACATGCGGGAGTGTTGCCTGGGGATTTTCTGCTATATGACGGCTCCGGGCTGAGCGACCACGATCTGGTGACGCCGCGGGCGATAGCAAGGTTTTTGAGCTACGCGGCGGGGCAGCCCTGGTTTGCGCAGTGGAAGTCCACGCTGCCGCAGGGAGGGGTGGATGGGACGTTGACCTCGCGGTTTCCGGCGTTGAAGGGCAGGATCTTTGCGAAGACGGGGACGCTGGGCGAGTCGCGCGCGCTGAGCGGGTATGTGACGAAGGCTGCGGGGGAGGTGCTGGTGTTTTCGGTGCTGGTGGACGATCATCTGCCGGGGCCGGCGGACCGGGTGATGATGGACCGGATAGTGACCGCGATCGCTGGGGTCGAGAAGAGGGAGGAGACTTCCCACTGATCACGGTGAAGCTGTGATGAGTGGGGCACCCGGCGGCTTAGCCCCGTTTACCTCAAAGTGTGCTGCTGTTCTTTCTTTTCGCCGTCATCCTGAGCGAAGCGAAGGACCCCCGCATTGGCGCTGCGGCTACGATTCAGGGAAGTGGGTCTAGAGCTCGTAGATCATGGCGGAGCCGGCTGTGCTTTCGTCTCCTCCTTGTGCGGTGTAGATTCCGGCGGCGATGATCAAGGTGGCTCCCGCCAGCATGGCCCCGGTCGGCCGCTCATGCCAAATGACCCAGGAGAGCAGCGCGCCCACGAGCAGCTGGCTGTAGTGGTATTGCGAGACCGTCGCGGCGGAGCTTTGACGCAGCGCGGCGTAGAAGCACAGGCTGCCCACGATGCCGAAGCATCCGCCGCCAGCGAGCAGCAGCAACACGCGCGGGGTGACAGGGGCGGCCGCAAACAGGGTGCCCATAGCCCCGATGCAGGCGAGCACGAGGCCGGAGAAGAAGGTGAGGCTCTCGCGGGTCTCGCTCTGGGTCATGCGTCGCGACCAGACGATGCTGGTCGAGAAGCAGAGCACGCAGACCAGGCAGGCGAGATACCCCTGCCACTGGCCGCGGCCCGCGTCGGCAAAGGGGTTTACGGCGATGACGACTCCGGCGAAGCCCGTGGCGATGGCGACGACTTTGCGTCGCTCCAGCCGCTCGCCCAGCAGGCCGGCGGCGAGCAGCGTCGTCACCATGGGCGAGCAGAACACGAGGATGTAGAACAGCGACAGCGGCAAATGGCGCAGCGCGACCACGACGCACAGCTGGTTGCCGAGATCGAGCAGCGCGCGCAGCATCTGGTGGCTGGGGCGGCGCGGCCAGAGCTCGCGGACCCGGCCATGCGCAAGCCCCCATGCGCCCATAAAGCCGGCGGTGAAGAGGCCGAGCAGCGCGATGACCTCAAAGAGCGGAACCTTGGAGGCCCCAACGAGCTTCAGCCCGGCATCGACCAGCACCCAGCAGGTGTAGGCAAGCACGGCGAGCCCGACGGCCCGCCGGTGCGACATCGGCGTCAGCGCCGGCGCTCGAGGTCGGTCGAGCGCGTGGTCTGGGCGTAGGGGACTTCCGTCTTGCCGCTGGAGAGGTTGGCGGGCGCGTGCTTGGCCTCGAACTGCGCGAGCGCGTCCTCGGCCAGCGCGTTCTGCTCGGCCTCGCGGACGTGCACGTCGTTCATGTCGAGTGAATCGACCGCGACGCGCACGCGGCCGGCGGCCTTGTAGCGCTCGTCGGCGACCATGCCCTCGAGCCGGTTGAGCGTGTCGCCGGAGCCGCCGAGCTGCGTCACCATGCCGCTCGCCATTTCGGTGATCTCGGCCATGGCGCGTTTCATCTTCAGGTCGCTGATGCCGGATTTGAGGTTCTCGATCTTCGACCGCGCGATGCCGATGGCCACGTCGCGCGCGCGGATGAGCTCCTTGTAGGTGACTTCGGCCTGGTCGACCTGCTTGCGGTTTTCGGCCAGCTCGCGCTCCACCGTCTGCAGGCGCAGCGCGTACTGGCCGGCGGCGGCGCGGTTGCCGAGCTTGACGTTGGCGGCGGTCTTGGCACGCAGGTCGGTCTCGTCGGTTTCGAGCTTGCGCACCTGGCCGATCAGCCGCTCGACCAGCCCGGCGTGCGAGGCGAGCCCGACGTTGAACTTGCCAACCTGCCGACGCAGGTTCTCCTGCTCGACCTCGAGCAGCGCCTCCGGATTCTTGCGCTCGAGCCCCGAGACGAAGATGCTGAAGAAACCCCGAACCAGATTGCCAAGACGACTCGCCATACTGTGACCCTCGGTGATGCGTGTGCGAAAGCAGATCCCTTCGGGATGAAAACAAGGGGACGTTGCCGATACGAATAGTTTACTGGTACTCTCGGATTCGCGGCGCAAAGCCGAAAAAGATGAGAACCGCCATGACGAGTGCGCCGGTGCTCGCGATCCAGTCCAGGTTCCCGACCGCGGCGAACCCGTTCGCGACGGCGCGGTCGAACTCGGTCTGGTTGATGTCGAGCGCGTGCGCGAGCGCCTGGTCGAACTGGTCGAAGGCCCAGTCAGACTGGCCTTCCTGGTCGCCGGTGTCGAGCTGGACGGCCTGGTCGTGCTGGCCGGCGGCCTGCAGCGCGCGGAGGTCGCCGTCGATCTTGAGGTATTGTTCGTACTTCACCACGCTGTCGATGGCGGCTTCGAGCTCGCCCTCGTAGGTGATGTTGTTGTACTCGTCGGCGAGGAAGCCGGTGAAGCCAGGGATCTTCTTGCCGGTGCGCAGCAGGGCGGGCAGCTCGGCGCGGTTGACGGCGGAGGGGAGCGCTGCCAGAGAGAGGGACTTCTGCTGAAACGCCTTCTGGTACTCGTCCGCGTGCAGCGGGTCGAGCAGGTAGCGGCTCTCGTCGGAGTTGGCCGCGTAGGCCACGGCTCGGGCCTGCAGCAGCGCGTGGACGGAATCGAATGCGTTGAAGCGAGCCTCCTGCAGGTCGAACTGCTCGCGCTGCAGGGCGATGAAGGCGAAGAACGTCAGCCCAAGGGCCACGATGGTTGCCGCCACCAGTGCTGGATTCAACGTGCGCCGGGTGCGGCGGCTGAGGAAGAGCTGAACCCAGGTCAGCGCCGCCAGCATGGCCAACCCGGCCAGCAGCACGAAGAGGCGCGCGATGAGCGAGTGCGTGGTGCGCGAATCGTATTCCTGCTCGAGTTGGTCGGAGTTGGCCTTGTCGAGCGCGTCGGCGGCGGGCAGCAGAGTGCCGTCCATCACGATGCCGGCACCGCGATAGTAGCGCACGGCCATCTCCGGCTGTCCGGCTTCCTGCAGGTCACGCGCCTCCTGGACCAGGCGCTCGTAGGTGCCCATCACGACTTCGATGGTCTGAATGGGCTCCTTTTCGGCTTCGTAGGTGACGTTCTTCGCGGCCTCGATCAGCGCGTCCGACGCCTCGATGCGGTGCTGGTCGAACAGGCCGGCGGCGCGCGTGCTGCCCGGGTTCAGAAGGTCGTCGGCGGCGTCGGCGTCCATATCGGCCAGCGCGGTTTTGATCTTCTGCGCGTGGATGATGCTTGGCGCGGTGTCCTTGCCGACCAGCGTCATGGCGTCGCGGTGGGTCTGCGTGGCCAGCACGATGACGCCGAGCAGCAGCGCCGTGAGCGCGAAGAGAACGGTGCGGGCGCGCGAGAGGATCTCAAGCGTGTTCCAGCGCCTGCGAACGACGGCGGCGGGCGGTTGCGCGGGAACGGTGGTCGACGTGGCCATACTTTGCTTGCTCCGTGGTTGATTACGGCTGGACAGGCTGGGAAGTTCCATCATCTACTGCACGGCTAAGGGTCAGTTTAGACCAGTGGCCGAAGGTGATCACGTCGCCCGCCTGGAGCGGGTAGTCGACCATGCGGGTGATCTCGGTGCCGTTCAGGCTGGTGCCGTTCGAGGAGCCGATGTCGCGCAGGGTGAGGGTGCCGACGGGGTCGAGCTGCAGCAGCGCGTGCCGGTGGGAGACGGCGTCGTCATGCTGGACCGGGATCTCGGGGTAGATAGCGCGCGGCTCGCTGCGGCGACCGATGAGCGAGACCGGCGCGGCGAGCGGGAAGGTGAACGGGCCGATGCCTTCGGGAGGGGCGGGGCTGCCGGGCTCGCGCAACGTGGGGTCGGTCGAGAGCGTGGCGGTCCAGCCGGTTGCGGGTGCCGGCTCGGGTGCGGGCGGCGCTATCACTGGCGCGGGGGGCGGTGGCGGCAGGGGCATCGCGCTCAGGTCGCCGTGCGCGCCGCTGACGAAGTTGTAGCCGCAGATCTCGCAGAAGGCGATGTCGGGCTGGTCGCGCGGGGTGCCGCAGTCGGGGCAGTGCTCGGGGCCGGCGATGGATGCGGGGGCCGGTTGGTTTTGCACGGGTGCCGATGCTGGTTGCATTTTTGCGCCGCACTCGGAGCAATAGTCGGGCTCGGTCGACTGGTGGCCTTTAGGGCACGCAAAGGTCGTCATGGATGGGTTCCCTTCTGAGAGAGGATTCGGGTTCCCCATCTCTCGATGTTGAGAGGTGGGCGGGGCGGCCATACTGTGGTGCTGGCCCGGACGTTACCGGAGTTGAAACCCAGGTCTCAGAGGCAAGACCTGGGGCACCCGGTACCGTGCTTTACTGCGATTTCACGATGCGGGCCGTCTTGGTGGAGCGCGTCTCGAGCGCCATCGAGTCCTCCATCGCGACGCTCTGCTTGAGCCGCACCGTGCCGCGCTCGGCGTCCTCCACGTCGACCACGCGGCGCAGCAGCTTCGCAGTGGCCTCGTTGCCGGAGTCGTTGGCGATCTTGACCGCCTTGCCGAGCAGCGCCGTCGCGCGTTCGGTGTCGCCGTGGGCGCGCGCTTCCAGGCCCAGCTGGATGCTCGACGCGAGCTCGGCCTGGCCGGTGTAGTGCGCGACCACGTGGTCGATGCGCGTCGACTTGCCCTCGTCGTCGGTCCAGACGGCGAGGATGCGCGCCTCCGCCACCTTGTTTTCGACGCCGTTCGACGAGTAGACCAGGCTGGCGCGGCCCGCGAGGACCTCCTCGCCGACCTGGCCGGGCGCGACCTCGATGCAGAAGTGGAAGTCGCGCGACTCGCCCCGGCCCCAGGCGCCGGTGGGGTACTCGCGCAGCTGCGGCTTGCTGGGGTCGACCAGCCGCGAGCGCCCGGTCAGGTCGACGATGGCGGGCGAGACCTCCTTGCAGAACTTGATCGTCGCGCCCTGCGGGGTCCAGAGCCGCAGGAAGACGTCCGACACGGTCTTATCGAGTGCCTTGGCGAGGATGCCGCGGAAGTCCTCCTCGATCTCGGCCGGCGAGGGGATGATGTCGGTCGTGCCCAGCAGCTTGCCGGCGATCGCGCGCAGCTGCTCGACGTTCCAGTCCGTGCCGACGCCGCGGCAGTCGCACTGGAAGAAGCCTTCGCACTGCGCGAGCGCAGATCTCAGCGTCTCCTGATCGTTGGGGTCGTTCTGCCCGTCGGTCAGCAGGACGGCCTGGCGCATGGCGCGCGGCATGGTGTTGAACTGGTCGAGCGCCGCCCGTAGCCAGCGCGAGATCATGGTGCCGCCAAAGGCGCGCATGTGGCTGATCGCAGCCAGCGCATTCTGCTTGCCGTGCTGGTCCGCGCGCGTGACCGGGCAGATCAGGTTGCCCGAGTCCGAGCCGGCGACGATGAAGAAGCTGCACTCGGCCGGCAGCAGCTCGACCAGCTTCGCGAGCGCGGCCTTGGCGGCGACGATCTTGCCACCCTCCATGGATCCGGAGACGTCGCACAGGATGCCGAACAGGCGGCCGCCAGCGCTTGGCTGCGCGGTGCCTTCGCCGGCGGTGACGGTCATGATGGCGTGGACCTCGCCGGTGCCGCTGGGGAGGAACTCGTTCTGGAATGTTTCGGCCCTGAAATCGCCTGCCATTGGTGTCTTCTCCGTACTGCCTGCTGCGTTGGGGTGCCCCATGATCACCGCGGTCTTTTCGCCGTTATCGTGGGGTTGGTCTCTGGGATGCGTCGAGAGACACTCCCCACGATAACCTGCGCTGCGCTTCGGTGATCATGGGGCACCCCGGTTGAGGATGGCTACCGTGGTGTTGTCGCGGCCGCCGGCATCGTTGGCGAACTGGACCAGGTGCCGCGCGACGCCGAGCGCGTCGGTGCTTGAAGATTGTGCGTCGGTGAACGTGGCTTGCAGCGCCTCGTTTGTCGCCGCGTAGTTCCACAGGCCGTCGGTGCAGAGCAGCAGCGTCCCCGGCCCCGGGAGGGAAAAAGTCAGCAGCTCGGGCCCCGCGGTGTCGGCGTTGTCCGCGCCGAACCATCGCGTGATCGCGTGCGCGCGCGGATCGTGCTCGGCTTCGTCGGCGGTCATCTGGCCGTTGCTGACGACCTCGTTCATCCAGGAGTGATCGTGCGTGAGCTGCTGGATTCCGCGCGCGTCGACCCAGTAGGCACGGCTGTCGCCCGCCCAGGCGATCGTCGCGACCGCATCCTGCACCAGCGCTAGCACGACGGTGGTCGAGGGCGGATCGGGCTCGGCCTGGTATGGGTTGCTGAGCGTCGCCAAGCCCAGGGCAAGCGCGTTGCGGACGGCCGCGTCGGCGTCCCCCTGGGGCCGCTGCAGGTAGACCGCAAGCGCCTGCAGAGCAGCCGCCGAGACCGACGCCGAGGCGCGCTCCGACTTGTTCGTCGCGGAGACGCCGTCGCAAACGACCAGCGCGAAGCCCGTGCCGGCCTGGGCGATGGCGAAGCGGTCCTCGTTGCGATCGTGCTTCAGCCCGCGGTCGCTCACCGCCGCGCAGTCGGGTGAGAGCACCTGCTCGACGTGGTCGCTCGCCGGCCGGCGCACGCGGCGGCCGCAGCGCAGGCAGAAGCCGTCGGGGTCGACCTCCTCCGGGCCCGCGCCACACACGCAGGCAGCGTCTGCGGGCGGGGCGGGCGCGCCGAGCTTCTGGCCGCAGGTCTCGCAAAAGGCGTCGTCTTCGGGTACTTCGGCGGCGCAGGCAGGGCAGTGCATCAGGGGTCCTCGATCTTATTTTTCATCCCGTAGGGATCTGCTTCGGTCGTTGCTCATTCTGCCATCATCAAGCCGTTGCGAAAGAGCGCCGGGGCTAAAGCCCTTTGTGCGATTGGCTTTGTTCGTGGGGCTTAAGCCCCACGCTTCTACCCAAAGTTCCTCTACGTAAGCGTGCGTGGCCGGACGGCATTGGCCTCGTCCACGAGCCGGATGCGCGCCTCCCCGTCGAGAAAACGCGCTTGCGATCTTAGCGAAGTTTCGAGCCCCGCGCGCAGCTTTGCCTCCTCCACCGGCTGGCCCAGGATCATCGTTCCGCCGCAGGGCGCGAGCTTGCGCGACTGCACCTCCGCGACCGCCGCGGTAAAGATTCGCTGCCGCAACAGCAGCTTGTTCACCTCGCCAAGCGACAGGCTTTCGGCCAGCACGGACGCCGCGGCCAGGTCTTCGAGCGCCGGCCCGTTGGCCGCGTCCTCGCGCCGCACCAGCACCTGCGCGGCCTGGATGCGCGAGCGCTCGAACAGCGCCGACGAGGTCGGAATGCGGCCCAGCGCCGTCGCCGCGCCGCGCCGGTCATGGTGCTGGCCCAGGCAGCGCGCCAGCCCGAACACGGCCGAGGCGTACGACGGATCGGTCCGCGTGACCAGGTCGTACATCTTCTCGGCCACGCGGTAGTCGCCGGCCAGCTCCGCCGCCAGCCCCAGCGCGAGCTTCGGCGCAATCTCCCCCGGCAGGTCGAAGTAGACCTGGTCGAACAGCTTGCGCGCGTCCGCGGCCTGCCCGCGCGCGAGCGCCAGGTGCGCCTCGAACCACAGCACACGCCAGTCCCACGCATCCTCTTTCATCAGCGCGTCGAGCAGCGTGTTGGCTTCGGAAAACTCCGCCGCGCTCGCGCTGGACGAGTCCGCAAGCGCCGCTGCCAACCGCAGCCGAGCCTCCCGCGACTTCGGAAACTGCTTCAGCGCCAGGCGCAGCGCGCCCACCCGGCTCGCGCGATCGTGCAGCGCGTTGGCGCCGGTGACCATCTGGGCGGCGGGATCTTCGAGATCGAGCGCCGGCAGCGGCAGGTGCTCGCGGTCGGGCTCGACGGCCGCCATCTCGTCGCCGGGCGCAAGCGAAAGCGGATCCGGCCCGAAATAAACGCTCGTCCCCGGCCGCGGCGTGCCGGTCTCGATCGCGACCACCTCGCGCAGCACGCCCAGCAGCTGCTCGGCCATCTCGTCCGCATCGGCGAAACGGTCGTCGGCGGCAGGCGCGGTGGCCTTCAACAGCACGCGGTAGAGGCTCTCCTGCGCAGCAAACTTCGGCTCCTCCTGCGGGCTCGGCAGCGTGTAGCGATGGTCCTTCGTGAAGCCCTTGATGTCGGTCAGCAGCACGGCCAGCGTGCGCCCGACGGTGTAGAGATCGGACGCCGGCGTAGGCCCCTCGCCAGCCTCGGGCGCGCTGTAGCCGATGGTGCCGTAGATGTCGCCGCGCGCGTCGTCGATCCGCCGAACGCCGCCCAGGTCGATCAGCTTGACGTCGTCCTTTTCGAGCATCAGGTTGTCCGGCTTGAAGTCGCAGTAGACCAGCCCCAGGCGGTGCAGGTAGCCCATGCTGGGCAGGATGCGATGGATGTACGCGATGGCCTCGGCCACCGGCAGCGGCCCGCGCTCCTGGCGAATCTGCTTGAGCGTCTTGCCGCCCACGTACTCCATCACGATGAAGCCTTCGTTGCCATGCGTGACGAAGTTGTAGATGCCGACGATGTTGGGGTACTTGACCGCTGCCAAAAACTGCCGCTCGGCGATCGCGGCCGCCGCCGCGGACTCGTCCTGCGTGTTCAACAAGCCCTTCAGCACCACGTAACGCGACAGCAGCCGGTCGAACCCGAGATAGATCCAGCCCAGCCCGCCGAACGCGATCGCACCCTTCACGTCGTACTGCCCCGCCACCAGATCGCCCGGCTTGAGCGTCGGCACAAAGCTGTAGCGCGTGCCGCACTTGCCGCAGAAGCCGGCCTCGCGTTTCAACGGCGCATCGCATTTTGCACAGAAACGCTTGCGCTCGGGCACAGTGGGGTCGAGCAGGATCGCGCGCTCGGGATCGATCGACGGCAGGTCCGGCAGCATCACCAGCCCCGCGCCCAGCTGCTTGCGCGTCGTGCGCGAGCTCGACCGCGCGGACCGCCGCGAGCCCGTCACCGACCGGCTCATCGGTGACGAGCCCGTGCCGGTCGTGCTCGGCGCGGTTCCGGC
>CAXUDC010000002.1:18413-32586 GCA_964249685.1 uncultured Acidobacteriaceae bacterium | reverse complement strand
CCGACCGTTCCGCTGTTGCGCGTCGCGCTGGACGCCGCGGAGGTCGCCGCGGCCGAAGCCGCCGCCGCACCCTTGACCGCCGCGTGCCCGCACAGGTCGCAGTAGCCGTCTTCGATCGTGCCCGTGCACCCGGGCCGCCGGCAAGCTTCTTGAATCATCTCCGTACGCCTCCCTGGCGCGCGATTCTCGTCAATTGCTGCTCATATCCCTGCACCGCGGCCGCCGCATGCGCAAGCCGCGTGGGCTGCTCGGCCAGCAGGGCCTCCGCCTGCTGTGCTGCCCCGGCGAGCGCGGTCATTTCGGCCAGCCCGTAAACCCGCGCCTTCGCCTTCAGGGCATCCAGCCTGCCGCGCAGCTCGCGGCGGCTCTCCCGCGCGGTCCGGTAGCCGGCACACACCGCCTTCGCCTGCCGGGTGTAGACCTCTGCCGTCGCGCACCAGTTCTTCAACCCCACGGCCAGCGCGGCCGACGTGCCATCGGCCCGGCGAGCCTCCAGCCGCTCCAGCCACACCCGCAGCGCCTGCAGCTTTTCTTCCGGCACCGGCGCAGTGCCAGGCGGATTCGCAAAGCGCGCCGCACACTCCCGGGCTGCAGCTACGCTTTCGCCATGCACCTGCAGCAGCGCGGACCACTGCGCCTGCGCCTGCCGCAGCGCGCGCTCCACCTGCTCGGCTGCGGCGACCTTCTGCTCGGCCTGCGCGATCATCGGCCCCACATGCGCGCTCAGGTACTCGAGCGCGCCCAGGGGATCGGCCTGGATGCGCCCGCGCGTTTCGGCGAGCATGCGGTCGGCCTCGGCGTGCGCGCCCAGCCGCCGCATCCGCGCCTCGGTCCGGTCGAGCTCCGCGGCCAGCTCGGTCCAGGCCCGGTTCACCGCGAGCACGGCGTCCTTGGCCTGCTGGAAGGCGAGCATCATGCGCTGCAGCAGCTCGTCGGCGGTCACGCACTCCTGCTCGCGGCTCCCGCTCAGCAGCGTCCGTTGCGCCAGCGGCACGTCGGTCGCGGGCAGCGTGATCGACCGCCCGTAAAGAATCTGCTGCAACTCGGCGATCTTCTGGTCCGCGCCAAACAGCGCCGGCAGCCCCCGCCGCAGCGCGACGGCGCGGTCGACCGCCGACCGCAGCAGACCGAAGTGGATGTAAATGGAAGGAATGGTCGCCAGCGCCGGCCGCACGCGCGCCGCGGTCATGCCGATCACTTGGACGCTCGCGCCGCCGCCGGTGCCCGAAAGCGCCTGGTACGCGGGCTCTGCCTGCAGCTCCAGCAGGTTATCCGCGATCGCCGCTAGCCGATCGTTCCAGGCCGCCAGCACCTCATCGAGTTGCAGCAACGTCATGACCGAGCCTGCTCTGCCAACGCACTCACTGTGGAATTCATTCTAGCCGTTCCCGCGTAAATCACCGATGCGACTGCTCAGGAGATACGCAGACGCCTCCATAAAAGTTCGCCAGCGGGTGCCCCAGGTCTCGATTCTGAGACCTGGGTGTGGATGGCTTAGTGTCGGTTTAACCCACCTGGACCGATTTCTTTTCAGCTGTAATGCAGCACCAGTCGAACCGCAAATCCCTACGGGATGACAACCAAAATACAAGTGCCGCTTTTTGTAAATACAGGTGCCGCTTCTTGCTCATCAAGTGCCGCTTTTGTTGTCATTCCGGAGCGGAGGAATCTGCAGTTAGGAACAGCACTACACCTCCAAGGGAAACGGTCCAGCTTGGAGGAGGGGCACCAACTCTACGAGTCCAGGGCCACGTTTTAGCCTGCAAGTGCTTACGTAAAAAGGGCCGCTCACTGGAGCGGCCCTTTCACATTCGCATCGCAGGAACTAGTCCCCAGCAACGGTCTCTTCAATCGTGTTCACCACCTCAACGTTCGAAGCCACGGGGGTAGCCGGAGCAGGCTTGATCCCACCCAGCCCGCCGATGGCACCAAGCGCGACGAAGCCGCCCTCGGGAGCCTTCTCGCCCAGCACTTCCTTGCGGTAGAGCGCGGCCATCTTGGCGTTCTCGGCGTCGGCCTTCAGCTTTGCGTCGCGTGCGCGAATCTTTTCTTCCCGCGCGTTCTTCGCAATGCCGCTCTTGTCGAACGTATCGTTCGCCGCCGCGTTTACGTGATCGTCGTTCAGCACGAGATCGTACTTGTCGTTCTTCTCGAGCCCGACCTTCTTGCCGCCGGCGAAGATCTCGTGACGCCCATGCTCCTCGTACCACTTAGTCAGGGTGCTGGTCATGTGCATCTTCTCGATGATATTGCGCCAGCCCACGCCCGTGTTGTACGCACAGAAGCTGATCTCGCCCTCTTGCGTCGCGTACGGGATGATGCACTGTTCCGTGCGGCGGAAGTCGTAGTTGAACAGGTCCTGGAACCACATTCCTGCAATGAACAGGAAGTTCCAGCGGTCGCCGCGGCGCTGCTGGATGTCCGCCATGGTGCGGTCGGCAGATACCTTGCCGTAGCTCTTACCTGTAGCGCCAAAGCTCTTGTCGAACTTCTGCAGCAGGTCCTTGATCTTGAAGTGCGTCGGCGCGTTTTCCGGCGTGTAGTTGCGCAGCAGCGCCAGCGTCACGCCGATGATCGAGAGCCACTTGCCGCGCGCCGCGTCGTTGATGCGTGCGACGTCCTTGGCCAGGCGGTCCGCGTTCAGGAAGGCGGTCACGGGCGCAGCTTCCTTGGTTTCTTTGTCGATCATCAGCGCCATGCCGATGCCGCAGTTCGGGTGGCAGCCACAGGAAAGCTGGCCCCAATCGTGGTTCGGTCCGTGCACCAGGTCGGCCCAGTCCGCGAAGGTGGACATGAACGAGATCGGGAACCAGTCGCGCGTCGGCTCGCCCAGGCCCGTCATGTTCTTCACGTCGTGCGCCATGTGCGAGAGCGTGTAGCGCTGCGCCTGGCGACGCTCGTCCGAAATGTTCTCGTCGCGGCCCGTGAAGCTGACCGGCTGGAACGAGAGGAAGTTGATCTTCTTCGGGTTGTCGAGCGCGAACTTGATGATGTTGCCAACCTGCTCGTTGTTGATGCCGTTGATGATCGTCGTGACGGGCACGATATCGACACCGGCCTCATGCAGGTTGTGGATCGCCTGCAGCTTCACGTCGAACGCATTGCCGACCTTGCGGTGCGAGTTCGCCGCATTGCCGATGCCGTCGAACTGCAGGTACGCGTAGCGCAGACCGGCCTCGGCCGCGGCCTTCGAGAACTCCTTCGATTTTGCGAACTCGATACCATTGGTTGCAGCCTGCACGGACGTGTAGCCGACCTTGCGGGCGTACGCGACCGCGTCCAGGAAGTAAGGGCTCAGCGTGGGCTCACCGCCCGAAAACTGAACCGACATCTGGCGCTTGGGCTTGATCGTCACCGCGTTGTCGAGCATCGTCTTGATCTCGTCCCACGTGAGCTCATGCACGAAACCGACCTGGTTCGCGTCCATGAAGCAGGGGTCGCACATCATGTTGCAGCGGTTGGTCAAGTCGATCGTGAGGACCGAGCCGCGGCCGTGCGTGACGGTGGACGTGCCGTGGTTGTGCAGGCCGGCATCGTTGTGTGCGCGAATGTCGCGGCCCGGGAAGACCTCTTCCAGGTGCTTGAAGAAGGCAGTGTCGATCGACATGACATCTTCGAAGTGGCCGTGGATGGGGCAGTCCTTCACCATCAGGATCTGGCCGTCGCGCTCGATGATCTGTGCCTTGATCTCGCCGACCTTTTCGTTCAGCAGAATCTCATGCGGCAGCTTGCCGTCGATGATCTGCTGGCGGATGGCGGGCACGCACTTGGGGCAGAGCGAGTCGGTCGTACGCGGCCAGCCGAGCGGCGGCTTCTCCTTCTGGTAGCTCTTCAGCAGAGGCTTGTCGGACCACTTCGGCGTAAAGCTGGGGTTGGGGCTGATCTGGTTCAAACGGCTGAACACAGCCCAGCCTGCCTTGGCGGCGACAACAAAACTTTTCTCGAAGAATTTAGACGGAGCGGACTTTGCCATGCGGTGAGTCTCCTGAATGGGTCGCGCCGAAGCGGACGGGTAGGTCGTAGGTTCCCGGTGCACACGGCACCGAGGGGGGCGGCAGAGTCGCGCGCTGCCTGTGAAGAGCCTACGGGGGTTGTGAAGCGACGAAAAGGATAGAACGGCGAACGGCCGCCTGGTGCATTGAACGGCATCGAGCAGGTGTTGAACGGCGAGGCGCGGACGATGCCGGCCCCGCCCTAGACCTACAGGTTGCGATGGAAGATGTCCGGCAGGAACTCATCCACCACAAAGCCCAGCGCGGACCCGCCTACCGACCCTCCGAAGGTTCTCAGGACCTCGGTCCCGCTCTGGTTCAGTGGCGGATAGTAGACCGGCGTCAGCGCAGCGCCCGCCAGGTTGCCGCCGATGTTGGCGATGTTGATTGTCTGGTGGCCGCCGTCGGTCCGGGTCAGCAGCCCGCGGGTGCCCGCATAGAACAGCCGCGTGAAAAAGTGATGATCCTTGCCCAGGCGGTAGTAGCGCGGGTCTTCATGCAGGATCGGGGCGAGCACCGCCTCGGTGAAGATGGTCTCGGATGTGGACCTGGCCGCAGCCGCGCCCAGCCGCTGCGCGAAGCCCTTGCCGGTCTGCCCGTAGTTGGGCGAGTTGTTCGTCACCTGCTCGTAGCCGGCCGAAACCAGCCAGCCAACCGCCGCGGACGGCGTTAACGAGTCGCGCAGGCCGGCGATGACCTCGGTGTGCTTGCTGATCTTCGGCGCGACCTGGCCGGGCTGAATCACCATCGCGTACTTGCCGGCCGTGCGTGCTTTGGAAAGGCTGCCAGCCTGCGCGAAGCCTCCGGCAGGCAGGGTTGGCTCCGCCAGCATCACGTCCGGCGCGTCCGGCAGGGACGTGGAGGTCAGCGCGGAGGGCGTCTCTGATGCAGACGCAATCAGGACGGGGCTCTGGGCGGAGGCCGACGACGCAAGCATCGTGGTGGAGCAGGCAGCCAGGGCGAGGACGGGGAAAGAAGCAAGCCGGCGTACATTGTCGTTTATCAAAATAGTGTTCCCTCAAAATCTTCCGGCGCGGGCTGGATCGGGGTCGCAGCCCTCGCCTCTACATCAGGTCAGCCATTGCTCGGCAACTAGGTCGGACGCCCAGCATGAGCCGCAAGTTGTCCTGACGGACCGTTGCCGCTCACTTGGGCCCATTTACCACCTGAACACCACCCGCGCGATTGCCGCGCCGGACCCTCCGCGTTTGCGATACTGGAGCCCGGAGGTGTGCATGTCGACCGACCCAAGCAAGCAACCCTGGGAGGCGCGTCTGCGCGAAGCGGCCAGGAACGCCGAAGAAGACGTCAAGCGCCTCGTCACCTATATCAACGACGAGGTGATGCCGGATGTGCGGCGCAACGGCTCGTCAGCGCTGCGCTCAGCCGCGGCAGAGCTGCATAAGCTCGCCGAACGCATGGACGACCTGCACAGGAAGCCATGACTGCGCGCCTGCCGCTCGGACGCTTCGCCGTGCTCGGCCTCGCGCTGGCTCTGCTCACTGGCTGCCACCACAAGGAGACGGCTTACGACCCGGCCTACTCCGCTCCTGCCCTCCCTCCGCCCCGCCACGCTGCAGCGCCGGTCTATCGTGCCCCGGTACCCGTAGCCGCCGCGCCCAAGCTCCAGGCACCCGACGAGCTGCACGGCAAACCCATCCTCACCGAGGTCGGCCTCGCCAGCTGGTACGGGCCTCCGTACCACAATCACAAGGGCGCGGACGGTACGGTGTTCGACGAAAACGCGCTGACTGCCGCACATCGCGAGCTACCCATGGGCACCATGGTCCGGGTCACCAATCTCGCAACCAACGAGTCGGTCGTCGCCAAGATCACCGATCGCGGCCCCTTCGTCCCCGGCCGCACGCTCGACCTCTCGCTCGCCGCGGCCAAGGCCATCGGGCTCTACCGCATGGGCGTCGCCAAGGTGAAGGTGGAGGCCTACGCGCACCCCGGCGCGGACCCGGAAGGCCGCTGGTGCGTGCAGATCGGCACCTTCATCGACCCCGCCGACGCCGTCCAGCTCAAGAACGATCTCGCCCGCCGCTACTCCACCGCCAAGGTGATCGAGTTCGCCGGGCCCACCGGCCATTGGGTCCGGATCAACCCGGCCGTCCCCAACCACGCGACTGCCGAAAAGATCGCCGACACCATCCACCTTCCGGACGCCGAGCCTTACCTGATCCGCACCAACTAGAGATACGCGGCGAATGAACGGAGGCTCGACGGGTGATGGTCGTCTCTCGCCGTCATCCTGAGCGAAGCGAAGGACCCCCGCATTGTCGCTGCGACGACACCGCAAGGAAAACAGGTCTAGAGTATCCGAGCCCCCTAACGCTTTCCAATCTGCTCATAAGCCTGCTGCAGCGTCTGCGCGGTGGACACCTTGAACTCCGCGCGCTGCTCGTCTTCCTGGGAGCCGATCGTCTTGAAGAAGACGTGGCCGCTGATGTGAACGTTGCTGGTCACGATCTGCCAGTGCCCGGGCGCGACCTCGCGGCGCTCCACATGAAACGTGCCGCCCTGCTGCAGCCTGCCGAAAAGCCCGCCGACGATCTTGACATCGGACATCAGCTTGCCCTGCATGCTTTGCAGGCGGTTGGACGGCCGCGCGATCACGACCCTGCCCGCCATCACCGCGAAGACCTTCGCCTCCATGTCCTTCGCCTGGTAGGCGGGGTCCGGTTTAAACTCGAGCGTCGTGCTGTCCGCGGTCTGCGCGACGATGGTCCAGACGAAGGCCTCCGGCAGCAGCCTGAGCATCTGCTGGGCCTGCTCGTCGTCGTGGGCTTCTTCCTTGTGGCGCCGGGCCTGCTCGGCGGAATCTTTCAGGAGCTCTTGGAGCCTGGTGTCGTCCGCGCGCTGCTCTTCCGAGGTCAGCTTGCGCCCGTGATCCTCGAGCTTGCGCCGCAGGATGCCCTGGGGAGTTTCGACCGTGTAGAAGAGCGTGTCGTGCTCCGGCGTCACGTCGTGGTCCAGGTAGCAGTAGGCGGTGTGGTCGTTGTGGTCTGCGGCGAGCTCCGCCTGCACGCTCGCGGAGATGAGCGCGTGCGCGTCCTGCGCGTGGGCCGAAGCCAGCGCAAGCAGAGCAAACGTACCGGGCAGGAGGAGCTTCATTGGCGTGTTGGATGCGCGAGCAGGGTGTTCGGTTAGCATACCGTGGCGGTAGACCCACTCATCGCAAAGGACGCGATGAATGGAGCACATCCGAGTCAGGACGATCTGCTTGAAGTATTTGGGTGGAAGCATGGGACTTTAGTCCCATGAACAAGTCGTTGTCGCATTAGGGTGGGCTTTAACCCAGGCGCTCTCCTTAGGTCAGGATCGCTCGTTTCGCCTTCTTGCCCAGCCGCACGGTAAGCGTCGCGGGCAGCGCGGCGAGCGGGTAGACCAGCTCCTTAAACGGCTCGCCTTCGATCTTTACGGCGCCCTCATGCACCTTGCGCGTGCCCTCCGCGTTCGACGCCGCCAGCCCCAGGTGGACCAGCAGCTTCGGCACGCGGACGGTAAAGCCGGGCACGCCGTCCTGCGCGGTGTGCGCCTCCGGCCCTGCGAGCTCGGCCTGCGCGATGCCGATCTCTTCGATATTGTCCGACACGCCGCCCTGCTGGAACTGCTTCGACCAGTTCTCCTCCGCGTGCGCGGCCAGCTCCGGCGTGTGGAAGTCCGCGGTGATCGTACGGGCAAGATCGCGCTTGGCCTGCATCGGGTGCAGCGTGCCGGCCTCGATCTGCTCCTGGAGAGAGGCGATAGCCCCGGGTGTCTCGTCGGTAAGCAACTCGTAATATCTGCCGATGAGCGCGTCTGGGATCGTCATCAGTTTGGTAAACATCTCAAACGGGCCGTCAAGAACACCAACGGCGTTGTTGAGCGATTTGGACATCTTCTGCACGCCGTCCAGGCCCTCTAGAATCGGCGTCATGAGCACAATCTGCGAGGGTTGCCCGTACTTGCGCTGGAGCTCGCGGCCCATCAGCAGGTTGAACTTCTGATCGGTGCCGCCGAGCTCGACATCCGCGCGCAACGCCACGGAGTCATACCCCTGTGCGAGCGGGTACAGGAGTTCGTGGAGACTGATCTCTTCCTCCGCACGAAAGCGATTGCTGAAGTCCTTGCGGTCAAGAATCTGCGACAGCGTAACCTTTGCCGACAGGCCGATCAGGCCCGCGTAGCCGAGCTGGTCGAGCCATTCGGAATTGAAGCGTACCTCGGTGGCGTCGCGGTCCAGCAGCTTGAACGCCTGGCGTTTGTAGGTCTCGGCGTTGGCATCGATCTCCTCGCGCGTGAGCTGCTTGCGCGTGGCAGACTTGCCGGTCGGGTCGCCGATCAGCGCGGTCGAATCGCCGATGAGAAAGATGACCGTGTGGCCGAGCTGCTGAAAGTGCCGCAGCTTGCGCATCAGCACCGTGTGGCCCAGGTGCAGGTCGGGCGCGGTGGGATCGAAGCCGGCCTTCACGCGCAGCGGCGTGCCGGTCCGGCGCGACTCTTCCAGGCGCGCGCGCAGGTCGTCTTTGTGCTCGGAACCAAGCAGTGGAATGATCTCAGCCGCGCCCTTGGTTAACAGCGCGAGTTGTTCGTCTACAGGTTTGAAGTCTGACATAGCTGCATCCAAGTATAGAGGTGTCCACCTCGTCATCCTCTGGGTGCCCCACCTCTCGATCCTGAGAGGTGGGAAGAAGCGGCACCAAAGCCCAAGGATCAGCATGCCCGACAAGCTCCGCAAGCTCCAGCCCGAGACGCCGAAGAAAACAAAGATCTGCCAGACCTGCGGCCGCACGTTCGAGTGGCGCAAGAAGTGGGAGAAGGACTGGGACGTTGTTAAGTACTGCTCGGACGCCTGCCGCGGCCACAAGCCGGGCGAGTCCGACCACGCACTCGAAGCGGCGATCCTTGAGCTGCTCGCCGAGCGTGGCCGGGATAAGACGATCTGCCCGTCAGAAGCCGCAAAACTGGTCGGCGGAAAAGACACGCGGCGCGACTGGGAAGGCCTGATGGAGCCCGCGCGCGCGACGGCGCGCAGGCTGGTCGCGGCCGGGCGCATCGTCATCACGCAGGGCGGCAAGGTCGTGGATGGCTCGACTGCAAAGGGACCGATCCGTTTGAAGCTGCGGTAAATATTCTTTGCAGGGAAGGGAACGCGGCGCGGGCAAAGGCCCTCTAAGCTCGCATGGCAACCGCGAAGAAGTCCCCCGCAAAGAAGGCTCCGGCGAAGAAGGCCGCGGCAAAAAAGACACCCGGCAAGAAGGCACCGGCGAAGAAGTCGTCATCCGAGCAGACCTGCTGGCCGGGTTTTGAACCCACTCCCGGCAAGGCCGCCGGCGAAAAGGGCAGCTGCAAGCCGAAAAAGACCCAGAATGCCGGCGAAAAGAAGGGCGACGCAAAGGCCGCCGCCGCCAGCAAGCGCGAGAAGGGCAAGGGCTGAGCCTGCGCGGGGCTAAAAACGGCGGCATGAATCTCGACCAGGCACGCATCTTCCTCACCTCGCTCCCGCATGCGATCGAGGCCGAGCAGTTCGGCGGGCTCATCTACTGGCTGGGCGACAATGCCATCGGAGGCAAGATGTTCGCGATGCTGAACATCGAAGCGAGCGACCGCTACCGGCTCTCGTTCCCGGCCGGCGCGGAGCGGTTCGCAGAGCTCATCGAGCAGGATGGGCTCGCGCCCGCGCCGTACCTGGCCCGCGTCTTCTGGGTCGCGGCGGAACGCTGGGACGTGCTGCGCCACCCAGAATGGGAAGCGGAACTCCGCGCCTCTCACGCGCTGACCCACGCGAAGCTGTCGCCAAAGACACGGCAGGTGCTCGCACTGCCAGGAGCCGAACAAAAGAAGGTAATCGCCGCGCGCCGGAAGGTTTTAGCCGCTCGTGAAGCTGCGAAGAGGCACACCACGGATAAGCAGGATAAGGAACGGATAAAGACGGATTGAAGACAGCAATGACAACGACTCGAACCGCTCTTCATCCCTCTTATCCGTGGTGAGCCTTGCTCCCTAGGCCATCTCAGGCGCGGCATCGAACAGCCCACGGAAGCTCATCCGGTACGCCCAGATCAAAAACAGCTCCAGCACGGTCGCAAACGCGCCGATGCCAATCCCCTTGCCGCCTTCGAGCGTCAGGTGAAACAGCATAATATTGACCAGCACAGGGCCAAGCAGGACCAGCGCCAGCGGCACATAACGGCCGACGAGCAGCAGCAGCCCGGCGACGATCATGATCAGCGACACGACCTTCATATAGCCGCTCACCATCAGGATGGTTGAAAATGTAGTGGCGTCGCTTGGTGGCATGGGCGGCATCGGGATAAAGTGCAGAATCCCGTTGAGCCCAAAGACAAAGAACAGCAGCCCCAGCAGGATGCGGGCGATCAGGACGGCAATCTTCATGGTGTCTCCCTGGTAAAAATTGGCGTGGAACTCGGATGCGATGAGCATACCGTAAGTTGCAGAAAAACCTCTACGCCGGGCGCCACGCTCGAAGTCGCTCCGCCGCGTTAGCATGGCGACTGGAGAACTTTCTGCATGGGTGTTTCGCTTTCGCTTCAGGATAAGGTAGTGCTCGTCACCGGGGGCTCACGTGGGATCGGCGCGGCGACGGTACGGATGTTCCGCCAGGCGGGCGCCAAGGTGATCTTCAGCTACGAGAAAGCCGCGGAGACCGCTGCCGCGCTGGCCCAGGAACTCGGCGGGCAGGACGTCTGCCGCGCCGTGCAGCAGGCGCTTGCCACGCCCGAGGATGGCCGCGCCCTGGTCGCCGCGGCGATTAATGCCTTCGGGCGGCTCGATTGCCTGATCGTCAACCACGGCATCTGGCCCGCGCACGATCAGCCCATCGCCACCATGAGCGACGCGCAGTGGACGCGCACGCTCGCCATCAATCTCGACAGCGTCTTCGGCCTGGTGCAGGCGGGCGCCGCGCAGATGTTGACCCAAACGGGGCCGGTGAAGGGCCACATCGTTCTCGTCGCCAGCACCGCGGCCCAACGCGGTGAGGCCTTCCACGCCGACTACGCCGCCAGCAAGGGCGCGCTGCTCTCGCTCACCAAGAGCCTCTCGTCGGAGCTCGCTCCGCAGGGCATCCTGGCCAACTGCGTCGCGCCTGGCTGGGTCGGCACCGAGATGTCGCTCGCAGCCCTTAGCGACCCGGAAACGTCCAAGAAGGCGACCGCGCTCATTCCGCTCGGGCGCGTGGGCCACGTAAACGAGATCGCCGGTCCCATCGTCTTCCTGTGTACACCGCTGGCCGGATTCATCTCCGGCGAAATCTTCAACGTCAACGGCGGCGCGGTGCTGGTCGGCTAGTCCCGCCAAGGAGTTCTGCAATGAAACGTCTTCTGCTTGCCGCCGCGCTTGTGCTCGCCGCGGCCCCCGCCTTCGCGCAGACCGCCAACGATATGCAGTCCGCCGCCCCGGTGCAGCGCGACGGCGAATCGCAGGAACAGCACGGCAAGCGCCTCGTCAACGAGATGTACAAGGCGCTCGGCGGCGACGCCTGGCTGCACAAGAAGACCGAGTACCTCGAGGGCCAGACCGCACCCTTCTTCCAGGGCCAGCCCTCGGGCGGCGTGCAGCGATTTGTCGAGTTCAAGAAGTTTTCGCCGGAGCAGCCCGAGCTCGCGCGCGTCGAGTTCGTCACCTACCGCGGCATCATCGAGCCGGGAACGGTGCGCCAGGTCGCGCATCTCTGGACGCTCGACCAGGGCTACGAGTTCACCTTCAAGGGCCGCACCGTGCTGCCGGAAAAGCAGGTTGCCGACTACCTCAGGCGGCGCGCGCACTCGCTCGAAGAGATCATGCGCGTCTGGCTCAAGGAGCCCGGCGTGATCGTGATCTTCGAAGGCGTCGGCACGCGCGACCGCAGGCCAGTCGACAAGGTATCGATCCTCGCCGCGAACAACGACACGGTCACGCTCGAGCTCGAGCAGGACACGCACCTACCGCTGCAGCGCGGCTTCGAGTGGCGCAATACCGAGTTCAAGGACCACGACCTGGACGAAGAGGTCTACGGCGACTGGAAGCTCTTCGACGGCATCGCCACGCCGATGAACGTCGAGCGCTACCGCAACGGAGAGATGGTCGACCAGACCTTTTACAAGAAGGTGAAGTTCAACCAGCCGGAAGATGACGGTTTGTTCGACAAGGACAAACCGCTAAAGAAGTAGGCTCGGGGGCGCCAAACCCAGATCCCTGCGATGACAAACAAAGGACCGTCATGCAAGGCACCTTGATTGTCATCCCGCAGGGATCTGCGTTTGGCCCCTGTAAAGACCTACTGGTTGAAGTTCGTCTGCTCTTCCACGTCCTCGATTCCATACCGCCGCAGCAGGTTGGGCAGGTTCTGCGAGAACGCCGCGCGCGGCATCACCGTGTCGCAGCCCGCCTCCACCGCCTTCGCCTTCAGGTCGCCCTGCAGGTGCGAGAGGAAGCCGATGATCGACGTCGTCTTCTTCAGCTTGGTCTTCAGCTTGGGAATCAGCGTGAGCGGCTTGGCGTTCGCGTTGTTCAGGTCGAACACGATCAGCCCGGGACGATCTCCGTCCTCGCCCGTGGTCAGCGCGGCGATCTGCTCCTTCTCGTTCTTGATGAACGCGACCTTCACGCCCAGCTTGCGCGCCGTCTCCTGGATCTTGGCCGTAAAGAACAGGTCCTCGATGAAGAAGTAGATGTGCGTCGGCGCATCGGCCGCAATCGGTACCGCGCGTCCCTGCGAGTAGTCGATCGGCTGCGAATCACCCGTGTGCCGCCCGCGGCTGCCGCCCATCTCTACCGTGGACGAGGCGTCGAACACATTGCCATTGGCCGGCCGGTAGCTGTGATCCATCGGCCCCACAAAGCCCGAGCGTCCGCGCGACTGCTGCTTGCCGCCGCCGCCTCCCCCGCCAAAGCCGCCCTTGCGCTTGAATCCGCCGCCGCCGTTGCCGGGCTGGTGCGTGTCCGGGCCGCGAAATCCGCCGCCGCCGTTGCCCTGGTAGCCGCTCTGCTGGAAGCCGCCCTGAGGCGTCGCGACCTGCGCAAAGCTGCCGTTCTGTGGGGCTCCGCCGCCGCTGGTGTCACCCGGGCGACGTTCGCGGAACTTCTTCTTCCAGCGCTTCGTCCCACCCGGCGCGGCGCCGTTTTGGCCCGCGCCGTTCTGGGGCTGGCCGTTCGGCTGGGCCGCGGCGGTCTGCTGGCGCTCAAAACGCCGCGGAGCCGGTGCCGCCACTGCTTCACCGCCGGCCTGTACGGACGCGATCACCTGCGGTGCGCCCTCGCCTGCAGTGGCACCCGAGCCGGCGCTCGCCTGCTCGCCCTCGCTGCCTTCGCCCTTGCCCTTGCGCTTGCGCCGGCGGCGCCGGCTGCTCTTGCTCTGACCCATGCCATGCGGAACCCGCTGGCCGTCTTCGTCGAGCTCATACCCACCGGAGTTGGACGCATCGGCGCCCGTGAAGTTCTCCGCGGCCGCTGCCTGCTGCTGCACCGGCGCCTCTGTCAGTCCCTGTTCTGCACTCATGCTTCGATTTCCTCAACGACCTCTCGCCCCAACCCGCAACCAAACGCACCGCCACTCCAACAAAAGAGCGTCGCGGTCCGGTCTTCGTAGGTCGGGCGAAACAAATTCGGCAAGTTCAATTCCTGCTCATTGGTGATCTTTTGATCCTGCTCAGTCGGCTCGCAGGACAACTTTCGCGGTTCCGGCGCAATCAGGACCGCGCGTTCCCTCAACCCCTGCGCAACGGCGAATCTAGACTTTGCTCAAGCACTCGTTCCTTCCAGCGAAGCCGTCGCCGGCGAGCTTCGTTTCCTGATCCGAACGCACGTCAATCTTTATAAGTATGTGAGGCATCGCCCGCACCACAGCAACAACTTTGGCTCGAATGCAAATCCTGGCTAAGACCTTCGTTTTGATGTCTTCAGCGCTTTGCGATCCCAGGCCATCGCCTCGAAGCCAAACAGCGTACCGGCATCCCAGCCTGGCATCTCCGTTTGCCGGATCATTCCCGGAGCCTGTCCGGCATCCACGCCAGATCACACCCAGGTGACGGTCGAGTCTGCCTCACCTTTGACAACTACCAGCGTATCGCAACTTGGCCGGGACCGCAAACGAAAAGTTTTCCTTTGCGATTGCTTTTGTCAGAAGACCACCCGCAAAGGTGGTCTTCCGCAATGGCCATCGCTGGCCTCCAGAATGGATCGAGCAGCCTGCGGAG
>CAXUDC010000002.1:13117-18313 GCA_964249685.1 uncultured Acidobacteriaceae bacterium | reverse complement strand
ACGACTAAAGCCTCCAGAAAATAGTAGGCCCGGCGCGCCTCAGCAGAGATTCGCTTGCCCCGTCCGCCGTGCCCGCCTATAATCGAGGCACTGGGAACGCGCCTTGCCCAAAGGCGCTCGCGCCGCACCTAACCAATGCCTCGGCGCAGAGTCCAAACAAGCTCAGCTTCACCCCATCCCGCAATCCTCATCATCTTCAAGGAGCAAGACAATCCGCATGAACCGCACCTTCACTCTCCTCACCACGCTCGGCGCGTCGCTCGCCCTTGCTCCCTTCGCCGTCGCGCAGGCTCCCGCCGCTGCTCCCGCACAGCCAGCCACGGCTGCCGCTCCCCGCGCCATCGACGCGAAGATCGCCCTCATCAACTTCGAGCAGGTCGTGCTCGCCTCGAACGAAGGCCAGACCGTCACGCTGACCACGCAGAAGAAGTACGAACCCAAGAAGACGCAGATCGAAGCGCAGGCCGCACAGGTCGAGTCCATGAAGAAGGAGCTCGCCGCTCTGCCCGCCTCCACGCCGGATGATGTGCGCGCCAGCAAGATCCGCGCCGCCGACACCGAAGAGAAGAAGCTCAACCGCGATGCCGAAGATGCCTCTACCGCCTACAACGCGGAGTGGCAGGAAGCCCTGGGCAAGGTCGCGGCCAAGCTCGCCGGCACGATGAAGAGCTACGCGCAGCAGAACGGCTTTACGATCCTGCTCGATGTCTCAAGCCAGCAGTCGAACGTGCTCTGGGCCGATACCTCCACCGACATCTCGCAGGCCGTGGTCGACGCCTACAACAAGAGCTCCGGCATCGCCGCCCCGGCCCCGTCGTCCCCGCGTCCGCAGTCGGCCCGCCCGTCCGGCGCCGCGCCCCGTCCGGCAGCCAAGCCTCCTGTGAAGTAGTAAGTACGTGCACGGATAAAGAACGGATAGAACACGGATGAAAGAAGACAAGAAGGGGAGCTCATCGCGAGCTCCCCTTTCTTATCCGTTCTTGTCCGTGCACGTACTCCTCCCTACTCCTCACCAACCTTCAGCACCGCCAAGAACGCCTCCTGCGGGATGTCCACCTTGCCGATCCGCTTCATGCGCTTCTTGCCTTCCTTCTGCTTATCGAGCAGTTTGCGCTTGCGGCTGATGTCGCCGCCATAGCATTTCGCGATAACGTTTTTGCGGATCGCCGTCACGGTCTCACGCGCGATGACCTTGGCGCCGATCGCGGCCTGAATCGCGACCTCGAACATCTGCCGCGGGATCAGCTCGCGCATCTTCGCCACCAGCGCGCGCCCGCGGGTCTGAGCGAAGTCCTTGTGGATGATGATCGAAAGCGCGTCCACCGGATCGCCGCCGATCAGGATATCCATCTTCACCATGGGCGAGATCCACGACCCCGCCAGCACGTAGTCGAGCGACGCATAGCCGCGCGAGACGGTCTTGAGCCGGTCGTAGAAGTCGAGCACGATCTCGTTCAGCGGCAGCTCGTAGGTAATCATCACACGCGTGTCCGAGACGTATTCGAGGTTCTTCTGCCGCCCGCGTTTCTCCTCGACCAGCTTCAGGATCCCGCCAACGTACTCCTCATTGGTCAGGATCTTAGCGACGATCACGGGCTCTTCGATCTGCTCGATCTCGCTCGGGTCCGGCCACCGCGAGGGATTATCAACCTCGCGCTCAGAACCGTCGGTCAGGGTGATCTTGTAGCGAACGCCAGGCGCGGTCGTGATCAGGTCGAGGTCGTACTCGCGCTCCAGCCGCTCCTGGATGATTTCGAGATGCAGCAGCCCGAGAAAACCGCAGCGGAAGCCGAATCCCAACGCTACGGATGACTCCGGCTCGAACGAGAACGACGCATCGTTCAGCCGCAGCTTTTCGAGTGCGTCCCGCAGCATCGCGTGCTCGTGCGAGTCGACCGTGTAGAGCCCCGCAAAAACCATACTCTTGATATCTTCAAAGCCCGGCAGAGCGTCCGCGCAGGGCCGCTCGACCTCCGTAATCGTGTCGCCCACCTTGGTGTCGGCGACGTTCTTGATCGTCGCAACGAAGAACCCGACCTCGCCCGCCGAAAGCTCATCAAGCGGCACCGGCTTGGGCGTCATCACGCCCATCGAGTCCACGTCGAACTGCTTGCCGTTCGACATCACCTTGATCTTCATGCCCTTGCGCAGCTTGCCGTTGATCACGCGCGCCAGCACGATGACGCCGCGATACGCGTCGAACCAGGAATCGAAGATGAGCGCCTGCAGCGGCGCGTCGGGGTCGCCGAGCGGCGGCGGCAGCCGCGTCACCACGGCCTCCAGGATCTCGGCCACATTCAGTCCCGTCTTCGCGCTCACGGCGACGGCGTCGTCCGCGGGCAGGCCGACCGACTTCTCGATCATCTCTTTGGTGCGCTCGATATCGGCCGACGGCAGATCGATCTTGTTGATGATCGGGATGATCTCGAGCCCGCCCGCGATGGCCAGATACGCGTTTGCAAGCGTCTGCGCCTCCACCCCCTGGGACGCGTCGACCACTAGCAGCGCGCCTTCGCAGCTCGCCAGCGACCGCGAAACCTCATAGCTGAAGTCCACGTGCCCGGGCGTGTCGATCAGGTTGAGCTGGTAGGTGTGCCCGTCCTTGGCCTCGTACATCATGCGCACGGTGTGGGCCTTGATGGTGATGCCGCGCTCGCGTTCGAGGTCCATCGCGTCCAGCACCTGGGCCTGCATCTCGCGCTGGGTCAGCGAGCCCGTTAGCTCCAGCAGACGGTCGCTCAGCGTGCTCTTGCCGTGGTCGATGTGCGCGATGATCGCGAAGTTCCGGATGTACATTGGATCCATAGATTTGTACGGTAAAGCTCCAAATTCGATGCTACCACCGACGAAAAACCCGCACCGGGCATAGGGCCTCGGTGCGGGTCTTGTTTTCTGGTGCCGGTTGTGCCGTCAACGCAGGAGGCGCGTTAGCAGCAGCAGCCACAGCAGCCACCCGCAACGCAGGTGGTGCAGGTGCAGGTACAAGCGGAGGTGCACTTCGTCGTCATACTCTCAAAGCTATTCCTTCGCGCGGGCGAGGTCAATCGGGCGCTTCATCCGTCTACAATCAGACGTGCACTTTCCTTCCGTACGACCGCGCCTGAATGCCCGTTGCCGCGCCGCGCTTGCCCTCTGCACGCTGCTGCTCGCGGCTCCCATCGCCCGTCCCCAGCAGGTAACGCCCGCCGCTCAGGCCGCGCTCAACAACCTGAAGGCGCAGCAGCTCATCCGCCAGGCCGAGACCAGCTACAGCTCCGGCGTGAACAACTACCGCGCCGGCCATCTCGACGCCGCGCGGCTGGACTTCGACTTCGCCGTCGACACGATGCTTTCCTCCGGGCTCGACCTCAAAACCGAAGGCGACCTCTCGAACGAGTTCACGCGCCTGCTCGACGCCATCAACTCGCTTGAGATGGCCGCGCTCAAGCAGGGCAACGGCTTCTCTCCGCGGTTGGAAGACGCGCCCCTCGATGCTGTTGGCGACGAGACCTTCGCGCCCAACCCCGAGCTCGTCGCCCGTCTCCGCGGCTCACTCAATCTCACCTCCGACCTCCCCCTCATCATCAACGACGAGGTCGCCGGCTACATCGGCGTCTTCTCAAACTCCGAGTCCTTCCGCCGCCACATGGCCGCCTCCCTCCAGCGCGTCGGCAAATACCGCGGACTCATCGAGCAGACCCTTAAGGAAGAAGGCGTCCCGCAGGACCTCATCTACCTCGCCGTGGCCGAGTCCGGCTTCCAGCCACGCGTCGTCAACGCTAAATCCGGCGCCGGCGGCATGTGGCAGTTCATGGCGCGCGACGGCCTGCAGTACGGCCTCTACCGCGACGGCTACTACGACTACCGCTTCGACCCCGAAAAGGCCACGCGCGCCTACGCCAAATACATCAAGCGGCTCTACGGCATGTTCGGCGACTGGAACCTCGCCATGGCCGCGTACGACTGGGGCCCGGGCTCGGTCCAGAAGGCACTCGCGCGCACCGGCACCACCAACTACTGGGACCTTTACGCCGCCGGTGCCATGCCCGGTGAGACCCGCGCCTACGTGCCCAAGATCCTCGCCGCCGTGCTGATGGCCAAGAACCCCGAGGTCTACGGCCTCGACAAGCTCACGCCCTCGCCCGCCGTCATCTACGACACCGTGCAGACTTCCTACGCGATCGACGTGCGCCTCATCGCCGACGTGACCAACTCGTCCACGCAGGAGATCGTCGCGCTCAACCCCGCGCTGCTGCGCCTCACTACGCCGCGCGACGTCAGCTTCGATCTGCATCTTCCGCCGGGCACCAAGCAGCTCTTCGCCGAGCGCCTCAAGGACATCCCAGAAGACCGCCGCGCGACCTGGCGCTTCCACGTCGTCCGTGCGGGTGAGACGCTCGATTCGATCGCGAGCGCGCTCCATGCGCACCTTGCCGACATCGCCGAGACCAACGGCATCACGCCCTCCGATCCCATGTCCACCGGCGACGAGCTCGTCGTGCCCGTGCAGCCCGCGTCGTCCGCGGCTAGTGCCGTGCCGCAACGCTACACCACGCGTTATGGCGACACGCTCGTCACCGTCGCCGACCGCTTCAACATCACCACCGACGACCTGCGCCACTGGAATTCTTTGACGAGCTCCGCCCTGCGTCCCGGCCGCACGTTGTATGTCGCGGAGCCCGTGCGCCTGGTCAGCGCGGGCCACTCCCGCAGCCACGGGCGCAGCTATGGCTATGCTCGCGGAGCTCGCGGAAGCCGCGCCAGCACTGGCGTTTCACGATCGTCACGCGCCAGGGGCGGCAGCGGACGCGGTTCGTCACGTGGCGCTGCGAGGTCGTCATCGCGCTCCTCGTCACGTTCTTCTTCGCACGCTTCACGGCCTTCTTCGCGCAGCAGCGCCAGGCGCGGAAGACACAAATAGAACCAAGCAAGCGACATCCCCAAAAAGAACACTTGCCTTCATGTCCGCACTCGTCTAGCGTGTTGCTAGAATTCGTGCGGCGCTCTGTGCTGTCTGTCGCACGCACGCACACGAGCAACTCGGGGAGCCAACAACATGAAGCGCACAGATGAGATGGAAGACGTCCTCAAACTACAGGCCGCCGCAGCGCACGATGACAGCTCGTCGAACACCTTCGACAAGGCTCACGACGACGACGAGGACGATGAAGAAGAGGAGATCGTCACCACCTCAGACGACGATGAAGACGACGATGA
>CAXUDC010000002.1:4727-13017 GCA_964249685.1 uncultured Acidobacteriaceae bacterium | reverse complement strand
AGACGACGATGAAGACGACGATGAGGACGAGGAAGAAGAGGACGAGGAAGACGCCGAGCTCACGCCCAACAGCGTAGTCGCCGCCGACGTCGATCTCGCCGGCGAAGATGAGGACGAGGACGAAGACGACCTCGACGACGACGATGAGGATGCCGACACGGACGATGTCGACGAGCAAGACGAAGAAGACGAGGACGAAGACGACACCGTGCAGTCGCGGCACAACACGCACCCGGAAGACGCCGTGCTGCGCGCCAAGCCCAGCAACCCGGTCGCCGGCTACGATCCACCCTCCGCCATGTCCAGGCTGCCGAAGCCGAACGAAGCCGAGACGCCGCTGAGCGCCGTGCTCTCTTCGACCGCCAGGCCCGCGGCGAAGAAGTCCGCACCGGCCAAGAAGTCCGCGCCGGAGAAGGCACCTGCGAAGAAGTCCGCGCCCGCCAAAAAGGCACCAGCAAAGAAGTCTGTCCCGCCACCTGCGAAGAAGTCGGCCCCAGCGAAAAAGTCAGTCCCAGCCAAGAAGGCTCCCGCCAAGAAGTCCGTGCCTCTCCCCGCGAAGAAAGCCCCCGCGAAGAAGGGCGTTCCCGCAAAGAAATCCGTCCCGGCCAAAAAGCTGCCGGCAAAGACGGCAACCCCCACAAAATCTGCCGCGAAGAAGTCCACCTCTCTGCGCGGCGGTAAGGCTGTCTCCATCAAGGCAGCCGCCAGCACCAGCAGTAAAAAATCAACAGCGAGAGGTACGACCGTGGCAACCAAGAAAGCAGCAGTCCCCGCAAAGAAAGTCGCCGCCCCGGCAAAGAAGGCCGCTCCCGCGAAGAAGGCCGTAGCCAAGAAGGCAGCCGCACCCGCAAAGAAGGCCGCCGCACCCGCCAAGAAGGCCGTGGCCAAGAAGGCAGCCGCACCCGCGAAGAAGGCCGTCGCCAAAAAGGCGGTCGCCAAGAAGACCCCCGCCAAGAAGTCCTGACCCTCTAACCCGGCAACGTCCCCAGGCAAGCAGAAGCGCCCGGTTCCTCATCGAGGTTCCGGGCTTTTCTGCATCTCCCCTCTGCTTCTGGGTTTAGACTACTGGGATGAGGAAGGTACTGTTACTCGCGGCCCTGGGATGCCTGGGGTCCGTTGCGTCGGCGCAATCGGGCCGCGTGTTTACCGATGCGGCCTACGCCCGTGCCGAGGCCTCCATGCCCTACAACGTCAACCCGCTCGTGCTGCACGCGGTCGAAAACCCGGTGTGGCTCGCCGATGGCCGCATGGTCTATCGTGATACCGGCGCGACCGGCCCGCAGTGGATGGTCGTCGACCCGATCAAGGGGACGAAGACCCGCGCCTTCGACCAGGCCAGGCTTGCCGCGGCGCTGGGCGCGGCCGGCGTCAAGGTGCAGGAAGGCCGGCTGCCCTTCAATGCCTTTGCGCTTTCGAATAACGACCAGACCGTCAGCTTCACCGCGCAGGGGCGGCAGATGAGCTGCACCCTCGGCGACGCGGGCACCTGCAAGCCCGGCGACCCAGCCGCGGCCGGCGTGGGCGGCCGCCGCGGGCTCGTGGCCCTGTCGCCCGATGGCAGCAAGGGTGCCTTTATCCGCGACTGGAACCTCTGGGTCCGCGACACTGCGACCGGCAAGGAGACGCAGCTCACCCCTGACGGCGTCAAAGACTTCGGCTACGCGACCGACAACGCTGGCTGGCAGCACTCGGACTCACCCATCCTGCTCTGGTCGCCCGACGGCCGGCGCATCGCCACCTTCCAGCAGGACCAGCGCAAGACCGGCGAGCTCTACCTGACCAACGTCACCAACGGCCATCCCACGCTCACCACGCTCAAATACCCGCTCGTCGGCGACAAGGACGTTACCATGATCGAGCGCGTCGTCATCGACGTGGACCACGCGAAGGTCATCCGGCTGAAGATGCCGCCCGACCAGCACCGCTCCACCCTGTGCGACGACATCAGCTGCGGCAAGGGCGCGTGGGACGACGTACAGTGGTCCGCCGACTCGAAGACGTTGGCCTTTGTCTCCACCTCACGCGACCACAAGCAGGAGTGGATGCGCCTCGCCAACCCCGCTAACGGCGACGTACGCGACGTCATGGGCGAGACCACGGCGAAGTTCTACGAGAGCGGCAACGGCAAGGTGAACTGGCACTATCTCTCCGCGTCGAACGAGCTGCTCTGGTTCTCCGAGCGCGACAACTGGGGCCACCTCTACCTCTACGACATCGCCACGGGAAAGGTGAAAAATCAGGTCACGCACGGCGACTGGAACGTCACCCAGGTGCTCGGCGTCGATGAAAAAGCGCGCGTGCTTTACTTCCTCGGCGTCGGCAAGGAAGACGGCGACGACCCTTACTACCAGAAGTACTACCGGGTAAACTTCGACGGCACCGGCCTGCAACTGCTCACGCCCGAGCGTGCCAACCACACCATCACGCCGCGCCCGGATAACGCCTACTTCGTCGACGCTTTCTCCACCCCCACGCAGCCGCAGATCACCGTCCTGCGCAACGCCATGGGCGAGATCAAGGCCGACGTAGCCCGCGAGGACATCACGAAGCTGAAGGCCACTGGCTGGCAGCCGCCCGTGCAGATCCAGGTCAAGGCGCGCGACGGCCACACCGACCTGTACGGCTTCCTCTTTCGGCCGTCGGATTTCTCGGTCGACCGCAAGTACCCCATCATCAACCACGTCTACCCCGGCCCGCAGGTCGGCTCCTGCGGCCCGCGCAACTTCCTCGCCGCGCATGGCGACCTGCAGTCGCTCGCGGAGCTTGGCTTTATCGTCGTCTGCATCGATGGCGAAGGCACCCCGTTCCGCTCGAAGGCTTTTCACGAGTTCTACTTCGGCGACCTGGGCGACAACACCATCCCGGACCAGGTCGCCGGCATGCAGCAGCTTGCCGACCGCTATCCCTGGATCGACCTCACGCGTACCGGCATCTACGGCCACTCCGGCGGCGGCAACGCCACCGCCGCGGCCATGTTCCACTACCCCGACTTCTTCAAGGTAGGCATTGCCGAGAGTGGCAACCACGACAACCGCGACTACGAGGACGACTGGGCAGAGAAGTGGAACGGCCTGTTGGTCAGGAACCCGGACGGCACCAGCAACTACGACTCGCAGGCCAACCAGGCCACGGCCAAAAACCTGAAAGGCCACCTGCTGCTCGCGCACGGCACGGCCGACGACAACGTGCCGCCAGCCAACACGCTGCTCGTCGTCGACGCGCTTATCAAGGCCAACAAGGACTTCGACCTGCTCCTGATCCCGGACGCCCACCACGGCTACGGCGAGGCCGCGCAGTACATGACCCGCCGCCGTTGGGACTACTTCGTCCGCTACCTGCTCGGTGCCCAGCCCCCGCACGAGTACCAGATGAAGCCCTACGCCGCAACCCAGGCAGCGCTAGGCGGCCCCGAAGACTAAACACAGAGAGCACGGAGAAAAACCACACAGAGAACAAGGTAGCTTTTCTCTATGTCCTCCGTGTTGCTTTTCTCCGTGTACTCTGTGTTGAGCCTTACTCCACAACCTTCCCATCCGCCGAGCTGGCACCCAAGTGCCCACGCCCAGGCCCGTTCGTCACCGACCAGCCACTCGTCGTATTCGTAAGCGTCGCGGTAGCAGCCACCGGCGCGGTCAGATCCGCCTTCACCTGCGGAAACGCATTCTGAGTCTCCGCCGCCGACGCCCAGGCCGGCGGGCTCGCAAGCCCCACGTGATAGTTCACCGTCGTCGTCGCCCCGGGCTGGTCGCTCGCCGGCGTCGCCGCATTGATCGACTGCACTGTCCGGGTGCCGTAGCAGAAGTTGCCAAAGCCCGGCTGCTGCTGGTCCGCCGTCCACGCCGACCGTCCCTTGTCCGAAAGATCGTAGTTCGTCACCTGCTTGGACGCGATGATGAACACCTTCTTCTCCGCCGTCGTCCGCGTCAGCAGCCCCTGGTCGACCAGCGCGTCGTAGCCTGAGGTCTTCGTTGCGTCCGACGTATCCGCCTGCACGGGAAACTTGATCGCGTTCGCCCAGAGGCACGCCGGCGACGAGGCATAGTAGGCATTGATCGCCGCCCTGTAGTTCACGGTGTTGTCGGCGGTCTTCTTGCAGCCCGCCACGATCAGTGTAGCAACGGCGAGGATGGCGGCGGTACGGCGCAGAGAGCTCATAAAGTTATCCCTTCTCTATGTCGGATGCCGCGAACGCGTCTGTGGTTATCGACCCCGCAACGCAAGTTGAAGCCCACCAGCCGTTCCAGCGCTTACGCGGTTGTTCGTGAGAGCAACGCGGATCACGGCAAGCGGACAACGACCGCAATCGTCCGCCACTCTCATAAGCAGAGGTGATGCATGGTTCTTTCAGCAGCAGTAATCGCGGTCATGGGTGCTTTACTTGTAGGCGCTGTCATTTTAGGCCTCTGGTGGACCGGCCGCAAACATTAGGCTAGCCGCAAACGCCTTCCTCCTTCCATCGCAAGCGTCCGTCCGGTATCCTCAATCCAGCACCCGAGGGCCTCTGCCATGACGCCGCTCACCTTCCGCGCGACCAGCTCCACCCTCATCTCGGCCACCGCCCATTCGCTCCTGCTGCTGACCCTGTTCGGCGTCTTCCACTTCGCGCCCCGCCCCGCGCCGCTGCGCATGCCGGGCACCGCGCAGGGCGTCCGAACCATCTCCTACTACGCCCCTGGCAGCGTGCACTCCAGCCACTCACCCGTCCCGGTCAAGCAGGCGCCGGACACGCCCTCCGCCACGCCGCTAGCGAAGGCCCCCGGGCCGCCCGCCCCCGCAAGCGCCGCCGCCACCGAAGCCGGCACCGGCAACTCCGCCCAGAGCGGCCTCGGCCAGGGCAACCTCAACATCGCGCTCCAGAAGGTCTTCCCCTACCCTGCCCTCGAGCTCCCGCGCGGCACCCACGGCGACATCATCCTCAACGCCGTCATCGACGAGCACGGCGCCATCTCCGACCTCACCGTCGTCTCCGGTCTCGGCCCCGCGCTCGACGACCAGGTCCTCGCCATCGTCCGCGGCTGGTCCTACACCCCCGCCACGCGCAACGGCATCCCCGTCGTCAGCGAGCAGGAACTCCGCTTCCACTACGACCGCAGCTAACGTTCAAGCCGTGGCTGTTTGCCCGCCCCCTCACTTCTGCCGGTCCATCCACCCCTGCACCCGCACATCCATCACCTCCAGCGGCAGCGCCCCACCATCCAGAATCTCATCATGAAACGTCCGCACATCGTACTTGGCGCCCAACTGCGCCTGCGCTCGCGCGCGCAGGTCCGAGATCTTCAACTGCCCCAGCTTGTACGCCAGCGCCTGCCCCGGCCACGCCACGTAGCGATCCGTCTCCGCCTGCACATCGGCCTCGTCTTCACCCGAGTGCGCATGGAAGAAGTCCACCATCTGCTGCCGCGTCCAATGCTTGTAGTGCACGCCTGTATCGAGCACCAGCCGGCACGCCCGCAGCAGCTCATCGTTCAGCCGCCCAAAGTCCGAGTAGGGATCCTGGTAGAACCCAACCTCTTTCCCCAGCCGCTCGCTATACAACGCCCAGCCTTCCTGGTAGGCCGTATAGCTCGCATGCTGGCGAAACGGCGGCAGGCTCGGCAGTTCCTGCGCGATAGAAAGCTGCATATGGTGCCCCGGCACGCCCTCATGATAGCTCGTCGATTCCACCGTCAGCAGCGATCGATGCGCCCAGTCATACGTGTTCACATACACCTTGCCCGGCCGCGAGCCATCTGGCGTGCCCTGGTTGTACTCCGCCGCCGCGGCCTCCTTCTCGCGGAACGGCTCATCCGGAACCACCTCCACGCCCGCCTTCGGCAACAGCGTAAACAGCTCCGGCAGCTTCGGCTTCATCTGCGCAATGTACCTCCGGTAGTGGTTCAGCAGGTCCTCGCCCGAGACAGGGAACAGCTTCGGGTTCGTCTTCAGGCCCTCGCGAAAGCTCGCCAGGTCCGTGCCGCCCAGCTTCTTCGCAATCAGCAGCTGCTCGGCCTCGATCCGCTTCACCTCGCTCAGGCCCAGCTGGTGGATCGCTTCCGGCTCCATGCTGGTCGTCGTCTGCTGCCGGATGGAAAAGCGGTAGAGCGCATCGCCGTTCGGCAGCGCCCACATGCCTTCGTCCTTGCGGCCGGCGGGCGCGTAGGTCTTCTCTACATAATCGGCAAACCTGGCATACGCCGGCCGCACCTGCTGGTCGATTGCCACCACATACGCCGCGCGCAGACGCTTCTGGTCCGCCGCGGACACGCTCGCCGGAAACTGCTCGAGCGCCGTCGCAAACACGTTCTTCTCTCCCGCCGGTGCCTCGATCGCACGCGCCTGCGCCGGGATCTTCTCAAGCAGATACCGCGGCGGCATCATGCCATCCTTGCGCCCCTGCTCGCACACTGCCTCCGTCTGCGCCAGCAGCCCTGGCACCAGCTTCATCCTCGCCAGCCAGTCGTCGTACTGCTTCGTCGTCGTAAACGGAACGATCGCCACAAACTGCGCCATCTGCAGGTGAATCCCGCTCATCTGGTTGACCGGCATCTCCCACAGCTTCAGGTCGTAGCCTGCGATGTTTTCCTTCAGGTTCCGCACCATCAGCTGCTGGTTCAGCGCCTCCTGCTCCGGGAACCCCGCCGTGTCGATCGCCTCGAACCGCGCCAGCCAGCGCTTCTGGTCTTCATACTGCTGCTTCTGGTGCGCCGGCGACACGTCGCTCACCTTGTCGTTATAGCGGTAATCGCCATAGATCGTCGCGCCCTCCGGGCCTTCTTGCAGCTCGTACTCCCACTCCTCGCCCAGCAGCTTCGTCAGCGCCGCGCGCCTTGCATCCAGTCCCGCGGAAGACAGCCCCGCAGAAGCCTGTGCGCCCGCACCCATCAGACACGCTCCCATCAACACTCCCGCCACACTCATCCGCCAGTCCATGCGCAAGCTCCCTTGGTTATTTCCTCCAGCATACGCTCCCAGCCCTCGTGAAGTTCCCCGCGCACCTGCTACCCTGTGGGTGAGAATCTACCGCCATGAACTCAACCCCCAAACGCTCCCTCCAGGTCTCCGCCCCGCTGCTCGCCTCGGCCGCCATGGCTGTTCTCGCCGGCTGCCACCACCCCGAGATGCAGCGCTGCGTCGACGACCAGAACCGCGTCGTCGACCAGAAGTTCTGCCAGAACCTTCCCCAGCAAAACGGCCTCAACGGCAGCTACAGCGGCGGCGGCCTCGGCTTCTACCCCTATCACTACTACTACGGCGGCGGAGGCGGCTGGTACCCCGGCACGGTCGTCTACGGCGGCAGCACGACGTCGATGTCCGGCCACAGCTACACCACATCCTCCAGCGCCGCCCACTCCAGCACCAGCCGCGGCGGCTTCGGCAGCTCCATGGGCGGAGGCTCCGGCCACGGCAGCGGAGGCGAGTAGCCCCAACTAAAAACTCCTAAAACAAGGCCTTTGCTTTATCCGCTCTTATCCGTGCCTTATCCGTCCACGTACTCGCCCTCAGCCAGGAGCCGCAAAATGATCCGAGTCCCCCTCACCCCCCGCGCCCACTGGCAGCAAACCGTCGAGCAGGCCGGCCTCACCTTCCACTCCCCCGCCGCCATGGCTCCCCAGCCCTACTGGGATGAGTCCGCCGCCTACCAGTTCACCGCCGCCGAGGTCGACACGCTCGAAGCCGCCGCCAACGAGCTCCAGGAGATGTGCCTCGCCGCCGCCCAAGCCGTCATCGACCGCAAGCGCTACGCCGAGCTCGCCATCCCGCCCGAGGCCATCCCCGCCATCGAGGCCACCTGGAACGCCGAGCCCCCGGCCCTCTACGGACGCTTCGACATCAGCTGGGCCGGCGCCTCGAGCGGTCAGCCGCCCAAGCTGCTCGAGTACAACGCCGACACCCCCACCTCGCTGCTCGAGGCCGCCGTCATCCAGTGGTCCTGGCTCGAGGACCGCCAGCGCGAGCTGCCCGGCGCCGGCATCTTCCACAAAGCGGACCAGTTCAACTCCATCCACGACCGCCTTATCGCCAAGTGGAAGGACGTGCAGAGCTACCTGCAGGAGCCGGTCTACTTCGCCGCTTTGGAGTTTGCGGATCAAAATAAAGACACCGCCGAAGACCACCTCACCGTCACCTACATCCGCGACACCGCCGACCAGGCCGGCCTGCAGACCCGCGGTATCGCGCTCCAGGACATCGGCTGGAACGCCGACCGCCTCTGCTTCGTCGACACCGACCCCGACGAAACCCAGATCCTGTCCCTCTTCAAGCTCTACCCCTGGGAGGCCATGCTCGCTGAAGAGTTCGGCCCCCACGCGCT
>CAXUDC010000002.1:0-4627 GCA_964249685.1 uncultured Acidobacteriaceae bacterium | reverse complement strand
ATCCTCCCCATCCTCTGGCAGCTCTACCCCAACCACCCGCTGCTGCTCCCCGCCTTCTTTGAAGATCACGGTGACCGCGGAGATCTCACCGCCTACGTCCGCAAGCCGCTGCACTCGCGCGAGGGCGCCAACATCTCCATCCTCCAGCCCGGCAAGCAGGCCATCCAGACCGGCGGCCCCTACGGCGGCGGCCCCTTCATCCGCCAGGCCATCGCCCCGGATGCGGTCTTCAACGGCCGTCACCCCGTATTAGGCCTCTGGATGATCGACCAGGAGTGCGGCGGCATGGGCATCCGCGAGTCCGCCGGCCCCATCACCGACAACCTAAGCTCCTTCGTCCCCCACTACTTCCTCTAGCCCATCTAATCCAGGGTGCCCCCTTCATTACAGCTCCACCGTGATGAGTGGGGTTACTCCCTAATCCACCCCCAAAACCACCCAACAAGGCACCCGTGCGACTCCTCCTCCCCCTCCTCCTAGCCTCCATAGCCACCGCCCAGGCCCAAACCCTCGACACCTTAGGCCAGGACCTACAAACCCGCTCCGGCTCCACCGGCCTCGTCCTCGTCGTAGTCCGCGACAAAGAAACCACCATCCGTGGCTTCGGCGAAACTGCCCCCGGCTCCCACCAGCCCCCCACCCCAGACTCCCTCCTCCGCCTCTGCTCGCTCACCAAAATCTTCGACACCGACCTGCTCGTCAAACTCATCCAGCAACCCACCACCACCAAGCTCAACCTGCGCCTCGACACCCCGCTCCAACTCCTCTCCCCCGTCGCCATCCCCATCCGCGACGACGCCCGCCCCATCACCCTCGGCGACCTCGCCACCCACACCGCCGGCCTCCCCCGCGAGATCGGCCCAGCCCCCCGCGGCACCTCGCACTTCACCTACCCGGGCCCCGACCAGCGCCGCCGCTGGCTCGCTACCGCCCACCTCAAAACCACCCCCGGCACGGCCGCCCTCTACAGCAACATCGGCTTCGACCTCCTCGGCGACGCCCTCGAGCAGGCCACCCAGACCCCCTACCCGCAGCTCCTCGCCGCCCGCACCACCAACCCCCTCGGCATGGCCGAGACCACCTTCACCCCCACCCCTGCCCAGTGCGCCCGCCTCCTCGGCGGAGCCCATGCCGAGGGCCTCTGCACCCCCACCACCAACTCCGCCGGCTCCGCAGGCCTCTACTCGACCGGCACCGACATGGCCCGCTTCCTCGCGTATCTGCTCGGCGTCGCGGCCCCAGCAATCCCAGCCCAGAACCCCGCCGCCCAGGCCGCCTACCTCACCCCCGCGAACCTGCAAAGCGTTGCCGGCCTCGACCACGCCGGCGACCCCACTGGCATAGGCCTCGGCTGGATCCACACCCGGGGCTCAAACAATGTAGACATCGTAGAGAAGACCGGAGGCGGCGCGGGCTTCCTCACCTACATCGCCATGCTCCCCGCCCAGCACATCGCCATCTTCGTAGCCGCCACCGACGGCGCCGTAGAAACCCACATCAATCTCTTCCGCAACGCCAACAACGTGCTCCTCACCCTGGCCGGCCTGCCCACCTTATACATCCCACCGCCCCCACAACCCACCCCCGCCACCCACCTGGCAAAAAAGCCAATCAAACGCAAACACTAGACCATCTTACTCTTGGGTGTAGCTTTATGTTTTAGGGCTGAAGGCCCGACTTATACCAGCCTGGGGCGCAAGCCCCAGGTAAAGCGCCAAACAGGAGCAAAGCCCTGAAGGGGCGACTTATAGGTATGGCTACAACTAAGGTGCGCGGGTCTAGTCCCGT
Source organism: uncultured Acidobacteriaceae bacterium (assembly GCA_964249685.1). Taxonomy (GTDB): domain Bacteria; phylum Acidobacteriota; class Terriglobia; order Terriglobales; family Acidobacteriaceae; genus Edaphobacter. The sequence continues at coordinate 2,839 of CAXUDC010000002.1, read as the reverse complement.
GCACCCGAGGCTACAGTGCACCGAAGCGGAACCGGACAGCACGCCTCTACTCCGTTCCAAGCACCCTCATAAATTCAGTTTCTTGAAGATACTCTCCGGAATATTCCGGATCACAAACATGATCGGCTGCCACTGAAACGGCACATACAGCGTGTGCTTGTGCGCGTCGATCGCCTTCACGATCGTCGCCGCCGTCTTGTTCACATCCGCAAACTTCTCCGAGCCCTTCATCCCCGCCGTCATCGCCGTCCGGATCGGCCCCGGCTTGATCGTCAGCACCGTCACGCCCTCACGGTCCACGCGATTGCGCAGCCCGCCCAGAAACGCGCTCAACCCCGCCTTCGACGCGCCATAAAGATAGTTGCTCTTGCGCCCCCGGTCTCCGGCAACGGACGAAATCACCGCCAGCGTGCCCGCATGGCGCTGCACGCAGAAGTTTGCCAGCCACGTCAGCAGCGACACCACCGACACAAAATTCGTATGCAGAATCTGCGCCGCAACCTCAAAGTCGCCCTCCGCCGCCGCCTGGTCGCCCAGCACGCCGTGCGCCAGGTACGCCACATCCATCCCGGTCAACGAGTTGATCGCATGCGCCAGCAGCGCCGCGTGCTCGTCCGTGTTGTCCAGGTCCGCCACCGCCGTGTCTACATAGGAGGCCCCCCGCGTCTTCAGGTCCGCCGCCACCGCCGCCAGCTTTTCCGCATTGCGCGCCACCAGGAACAGGCTCGCACCCTGCTGCGCCCAGATCCGGCACGTCGCCTCCGCAATGCCGGACGTCGCGCCCAGCACCAGGATCTTCTTCGGCATCCCAGCCGCGGCCGCGGCCGGAGAGCCGGAATCGCGCCGCGTCTGCAGCCGGTTTTCATTCGTCGAAGGTATCTCGTTGGGGTCTGTCATTTGACTCATCAGAGCGTGGCTCATAGGGCTGGTCTGTCTCCGGTAACGCGCTCCCAGAAACTGGAAGTAATGGCGGGATCCTTAAAGCGTGCGAACTGCTGCCAGTTCGGGTAAAACACCTGGAACTGCTCGGCCGTCATGGCGGCGTCCTTCGCCGGGTAGAGCCGTCCGCCGTAGTCGCGCGTCATATCGCCCAGGCGTTGCAGCAGCGGAAACGTAAGCCCCGCCTTGATCGGGAAGTCGAGCGCCAGCATGATTCCAGCCTGCGGAAAGCCCATCATACCCCGGGAAGGGATGTCGCCGAACGCCTTCAGCACGGCCAGAAAGCTCGCCAGCCCCGACTGCGTGATCTCCCGCAGGATGGCAATCGTGCCTTCCTTGGCAGATGCCCAGGGAATGGCGTATTGAAATTGCGTCAGCCCGCTCTTCCCGTAACCGCGGTTCCAGTGCAGGATTGCATCCAGTGGATAGAAGAACGGCTCGTAATCCTGCAGCGTCTTCACATGCGGCTTCAGTTGCTTATGAAAAAAGGCCGAGTTGAACATCGACACGGTCGTGTGGTTCAGCGCAAAGCCAGGCACGTCGAAGGGCAACGCGAGCTTCGGCTCGGGTGAAGCCTTCAGCTCCGCCGGCACGTTCGAGTGATCGCCGGCCATAAAGACGCCGCGCGCGAAGTTCTTGCCGGTCGAAGCGCAATCCACCCAGCTCACGGTGTAGTCCACATGGCTGTACTTCTGCTTCAACTCCAGAAACTCATCGATCCCGTGAAACTGGATTCCCTCATAATCGATCAGCCGCGACACGATCGGCTTCAGTTGCAACTGCGCCCACGTAATCACGCCCGTCAGGCCCATCCCGCCGATGGTCGCCGCATACCAGTCCGGGTTTTCGGTCAGCGAGCACAGCCGGTGGCTTCCATCCGAGCGCACCAGCTCAAACTGCGGCACATGACTGCCGAACGATCCCGCCACCTCATGGTTCTTGCCGTGAATGTCGTTCGCAATCGCGCCGCCCAGGGTAACGTACTTCGTCCCCGGAGTCACTGGCAGGAACCAGCCACGCGGCACCGCAAACTCCAGGATCTGCGCCAGCGTAATGCCCGATTCCGCCGTCAGCAACCCGGTCTCGGTGTCGAATGAGATTAGCCGGTTCATCCCTGTCATCACCAGCAGGTTGCCGTTTTCGAGCAGGCAGGAATCGCCATAGCTCCGGCCCATGCCCACTGGCAGCACACCGTTATGCAGCCCGGCGATGTTGCGCGGAAAGTCGCTCTGCCAGTTCACCGGGACAAGGTTCGCCTGGTACTTCGGGTATCGTCCCCACGATTCGAACGCCGGATCGACCTCCGGCGAGGGAGCTTCCATCACGCTGCGAGTTTGCGTCTGCGGCATATGTCTAAGAATACCTGTTTTGCGCAAAAGAAAAGAGGCACGGTAGAAAAACCGTGCCCCTTCTTACACTTCACCCGAACACTTCGAGTTAGACCGGATGCCCCATGATTACCATAGCTTCGCCGCGGTGATCGTGTGGGGGAGAGTCTCTACCCGGCGCAGTGCCTAAGCAGCAACCGTCCGCCGCTCCGCATGGCCCTGCGCGGCTTTTTCCCGCGCACCCTTGGCAACCGCCACCAGCGAAGCAAAACCCACGGCATCGTTCGCCGCGATGTCGGCCAGAATCTTGCGATCCAGCGTATTGCCCGCCAGCTTCAACCCATTGATAAACGTCGAATAGCTCATCCCATTCGCCAGCGCACCCGCGCCGATACGCACAATCCAAAGCGAACGATACTGCCGCTTCTTCTGCTTACGGCCGGTATAGGCGAATTTCAGTCCGCGCTCGACAGCTTCCTGCGCCGCCTGGTACAGCTTCGATTTCGTAAGAAAATAGCCGCTCGCCCGCTTCAGAATCTTGCGGCGGCGATCGGCCCGCTTGGTACTACGTT
>CAXUDC010000001.1:0-60017 GCA_964249685.1 uncultured Acidobacteriaceae bacterium | reverse complement strand
ACACCATGGCAATTCGTAATCTCTCCAATCTGCGCGCCCCCAAAAAGGCGAATGAGAACAAGAAGCGTGTCGGCCGCGGTATGGGTTCGGGCATGGGTAAGACCTCTACCCGCGGCCACAAGGGCCAGGGTTCGCGTTCGGGCTCAAGCCTGATGCGCGGCTTTGAGGGCGGTCAGATGCCGCTGCATCGTCGTCTGCCCAAGCGCGGCTTCACCAACATCTTCCGAGTAGAGTACACCGTGGTCGGCCTCGACCGCCTCGCCGAGCTGAATGCCGAGCACAACGAGACCGAGTTCACGCTCGAGACGATCGTCACCATGGGTCTCCGCCGGCGCAAGAACTCGCTCATCAAGGTCCTGAACAATGGTGCCATCTCGGCTGCGCTGACTGTACACGCGCACAAGTTCTCTGCTGCCGCAAAGGCCGCGATCGAAGCCGCCGGCGGCAAGGCCATCATCATCGGCGAAGACGTCGCCGCAGCGTAACCCCCGAGCGCCCGCAAGGCCTGGGCTGCCTCGGCAACCTTTCGCCTTGCGGGTTGTGTACTTTAGGCCTCGCTGTGTACTTTATGCTTCATAGCGCCGTAGAATAGTCGCACCCCAGGCAGCAAGCAAGGACCCAACGATGTTCGAGAAGATCGCCAACATTTTCAAGATTCCTGACCTTCGCACCCGCGTCCTCTTCACCCTCGGGTTGCTGGCCGTGTATCGTCTGGGCGCGCACATTCCTACGCCGGGCATCAATGCCAAGCTGCTGGCAGACTTCTTCAACCAGAACTCCGGCTCCGCGCTCGGCCTAGTCGATCTCTTCTCGGGCGGCAATCTGCGCCGGCTCACCATCTTCGCGCTTGGCATTATGCCGTACATCACCGCGTCCATCATCTTCCAGCTGCTCACCGTCATCTACGAGCCGCTCGCCAAGCTCCAAAAGGAAGGCGAGCTCGGTCGCCGCAAAATCACTCAGTGGACCCGCTACGTCACGGTCGTGCTCGGCGTCGTGCAGTCCACCGCCATCGCGCTCACGCTCACCAACACCTCGACTGGCGAGGCCATGGTCACGATGTCCAAGTGGGCCTTCATCCCCATGTGCGTCCTGACCCTCACCGCCGGCACTGCCTTCATCATGTGGCTGGGTGAGCAGATCACCGAGCGCGGCATCGGTAACGGTATGAGCCTGCTCATCTTCACGGGCATCGTCGTCGGCCTGCCCAAGGGTATCGCCGACCTTTACCAGAAGGCCACCACCAACGCCTGGGGCGCGTTTACCCCCATTGCGATCCTGATCCTCGTTGGCATGATGATTGCCGTTGTCGCCTTCATCATCTTCGTCGAGCGCTCCGAGCGCCGCATCCCCGTGCAGTACGCCAAGCGCATCGTCGGCCGCAAGATGATGGGCGGGCAATCCACCCATCTGCCCCTGAAGGTAAATAGCGGAGGCGTCATGCCGGTCATCTTCGCAAGCTCCATCCTCTCGGCCCCACTGCTCTTCTCAGGCACCAGCCTCTTCGGCTCCGGCCCGCTCTCCGAGACCAAGTTCCTTGGCCCCATCCTCCGGGCCATCGCCCCCGGCGAGCCCCTCTACGAGCTCGCCTACATCGTCGCGATCATCTTCTTCGCGTACTTCTATATCTCCATCGTCTTCCGCCCGGACGACATTGCCGACAACATGCGCAAGTACGGCGGCTTCATCCCCGGCATCCGCCCCGGCCGGCGCACCTCCGACTTCATCAACGATGTCCTCACGCGCATCACGCTCGTCGGGGCCGTCTACCTCATCATCATCTCGCTTATCCCCACGCTGCTGATCAGCGGCATCCACTTCAACCACATCCCGCTCATCGGCTCAGCCTTTGACCGCCTGCCCAACTTCGTCACAAACGGCCTGGGAGTCAACTTCTACTTCGGCGGCACCTCCTTGCTCATCGTCGTCGGTGTCGCCATGGACACCATCCAGCAGATCGAGTCGCAGCTCATCATGCGCCACTACGACGGCTTCTCCCCCAAGTCTGGTCGCATCCGCGGCCGCCGCAGCTGGTAGGCGGGCCCCACCAGTGACTGATACCAAATCCCAAACTGCCTCGGCACCCTTCGTTCCAGGTCCCATCCTGCTCATCGGCCCCCCCGGCGTCGGTAAGGGAACCCAGGCCAAGGTCCTCATGGCCGACTTCGGCATCCCGCAGATCTCGACCGGCGATCTCCTGCGCGAGCACCGCGCTAACCATACCGAACTCGGTCTCGCCGCCGACAAGCTCATGGCGCAAGGCAAACTCGTCTCGGACGACCTCGTCAACGCCATGGTCGCCGACCGCCTCCGCAAGCCCGACTGCGCGTGCGGCTACATCCTCGACGGCTTTCCGCGCACGCTGCCCCAGGCCGACTGGCTCGACAGTTTTGTTTCCTCCACGCCGGGCGCGCTGCCGGTCGTGGCTCTCAACCTCAAGGTCGATCGCGACGACCTCCTCAAGCGCATCACCGGCCGCCGCCTCTGCGCCCAGGGCCACATCTATAACCTCTACACGCAGCCGCCCAGACAAGCGGGCGTATGCGACGTAGACGGCTCCCCCCTCACCCAGCGCAAGGACGATACCGAAGCCATCTTCGACCAGCGCATGCAAGAGTTCGAGCAGAAAACAGGCCCCGCCATCGAGCACTATCGCCAATCCGGCTGCTTCGCCGAGGTCGACGGATTCGCCTCCGTCATCGACGTAACCCACTCCATCCGCACGCAACTCCAACGTCTCCGCGGGGCCGTCTAGCCATGGCCATTATGATCAAAACTCCCGCGGAGATCGACAAGATGCGCCGCTCCGGGCAGCTGCTCCGCCAGGTCCACGAGCATATCCGCCCGCTCGTCGTCGCCGGTGCCAGCACCATGGACCTCGAAATTGCGGCCAACGAAAAGATCGACAGCTTCGGGGCTAAAGCCGCGTTCAAGGGCTATCACGGCTTCCCCGCCGCGCTCTGCACGTCGCTCAACGACCAGGTCGTTCACGGCATGCCCAGCGTCAAAACCATCTTGCGCGATGGCGACATCCTCTCGATCGACTGCGGCGTCATCCTCGACGGTTTCTATTCGGACGCCGCCGTCACCTACGCTATCGGCAAGCAGACCGCCACCACCCAGCGCCTGCTCGACGTCACCCGCCGCTCGCTCGAGGCGGCCATCCAGTGCGCGCAGGTTGGCGGCCGGCTCTTCGACATCTCCGCCACCGTCCAGACCATGTGCGAGGCCGAAGGCTTCGGCGTCGTCAAGGAGTTCGTCGGGCACGGCATCGGCAAGACCATGCACGAAGACCCGCAGATCCCCAACTTCGGCACTCGCGGCAAAGGCCCGCGCCTCAAGGCCGGAATGGTCCTCGCCATCGAGCCGATGATCAACGCCGGCAAACCAGAGGTCAAGGTCCTCAAGGACGGCTGGACCGCGGTCACGGTCGACGGCAGCTACAGCGCGCACTTCGAGCACACCGTCGCCATCACAAAAGATGGTCCGCTCGTGCTTACCCGCTAGACTTTTCCACCGTTCTGTTCTAGTATCGAACATGGTGCAGAACCAGCACCGTTCTACCAAGGAGATCCGTTTGTCGAAGGAAGATGCAATTGAAGTGATGGCCGTGGTCGTCGAGATCCTGCCCAATGCCATGTTCAAGGTGGAGCTTGAAAACAAGCACCAGGCTCTGGCGCACGTCTCAGGCCGCATGCGCAAGAACTTCATCCGCATCCTCACCGGCGACCGGGTCGCGATCGAGTTGAGCCCCTACGACTTGAATCGCGGCCGTATCGTATACCGCTACAAATAGTAGCTGTCGGCTCAAAGCTCTCAGCAGACCGAGCCTTCTACAGTCTCAATCCCCATCTGTCCCAGGAGTAGGAATGAAAGTCCGTGCCTCAGTTAAGAAGATCTGCGACAAGTGCAAGGTTATTCATCGCCGTGGCGTCGTTCGCGTCATCTGCGAGAACGCCAAGCACAAGCAGCGCCAGGGCTAATCCCCCGGCATCGTTACCGGCTCTCCCGGGCTAGTTAGCCGAACTTGATGCTAAAGTTCAAAGGCTTGCGTCGAACCCGGAAGAATGTCCGTCACCCCTAACCCCCATTCCCGGCCACGCCGCGAACCAACCCAAAGGACTCACACCATGGCACGTATTGCCGGAGTCGACGTACCCAACAACAAGCAGGTACGCATCGGTCTCACCTACATCTTTGGCATCGGAGACTCTCGCGCCGCGAAGATTCTCACCGAAGCCGACATTGATCCCATCGTCAAGGTCGGTACGCTTGACGAGGACCAGCTCAACACCATCCGGCAGATCATCGAAAAGCAAGGCCAGATCGAAGGTGATCTCCGCAAGGAGATCTCGCTTAACATCAAGCGCCTGATCGAAATCCAGTCCTACCGCGGCCTGCGTCATCGCCGCTCGTTGCCCGTCCGCGGTCAGCGCACCCACACCAACGCTCGTACGCGCAAGGGTCCCCGTAAGGGTACGGTTGCCGGAAAGAAGAAGGCGACCAAGTAATGGCGAAGACCCAAAATCAGCAGAAGTCCGGTAAGGCCGCCTCGGGCAAAGGCAAGAAGTTCAAGAAGCGCGAACGCAAAAACGTTCCATACGGTCTTGTCTTCATCCAGGCGTCGTTCAACAACACTATCGTGACCATTACGGACCAGACCGGCAACACGATCAGCTGGAAATCCTCCGGTTCGCTCGGTTTCCGCGGCTCCCGCAAGGGAACCCCATTCGCCGCGCAGCAGGCTGCGGTTGGCGCCGCCAACGGCGCCCGTGAGCACGGCCTCCGCTCGGTCGATGTCCGCGTCTCCGGTCCCGGGTCCGGCCGTGAGTCCGCCATCCGTGCCCTCGCAACCGCCGGCATCGACGTCCGCTCCATCCGTGACGTTACGCCGATGCCGCACAACGGTTGCCGCCCGCCCAAGCGCCGCCGCGTCTGATCCATCCGCTTCAAGCTGTCAGCTCATAGCTGTGAGCTGACAGCTTGAAATTCCACCTCAAAAGGATCGCGAAGAAGCGCAAGCCTGCGTGTAAAGCGATCGACACCCGAATCAGGAGATTCAAATGGCACGTTATACAGGACCCGTCTGCCGCATGTGCCGCCGCGACGGCGTCAAGCTCTTCCTCAAAGGCCCCAAGTGCTTCACAGAAAAGTGCCCCGTAGAAAAGCGTAACTTTCCCCCAGGTCAGCACGGCCAGTCGCGCAAGGTCAAAAAGGTTGTAGGCTACGGTCTGCAGCTGCGTGAAAAGCAGAAGGCCAAGCGCATCTACTTCACGCTCGAGACCCAGTTCCGCGCCTACTACCAGAAGGCCTCGAACAAGACTGGCGTCACCGGCGACCTGCTCCTGCAGCAGCTTGAGACCCGTCTCGACAACGTCTGCTACCGCATGGGCCTGGCCACCAGCCGCCGCCAGGCGCGCCAGATCGTCCGCCACGGCCACATCGTGGTCAACGGCCGCAAGGTCAACATCCCCTCCTTCCAGTGCAAGGTCGGTGACGAGATCCAGGTTCGTGAAAACAGCAAGGCCATGGGCATCCTCGAGACTGCCAAGGAGTTCGCCGGCGGCCTGCAGTCCGTGACCTGGATCGACATCAACCGCGACACGCTATCCGGCAAGATCGTCGCCCTGCCCAAGCGCGAGGACATACAGCTCCCCGTCAACGAGCAGCTGATCGTCGAACTCTACAGCAAGTAAGTCAAAGCTTCATTAGTCCTTACTAGAAACTAGCAACTAGTAACTATTCGGAACGCCTTACGAAATTCGACTTACCAGCCTGCTTCCAGGCTGGTAAGCGGATCTCCCTTACACCTGCAAGTCCCTGTAAGACTGCCGACCCGCAGAGTGCTTCGCGGGCAGCAAGGAAAAGGAGAACCACTATGCTTTGGAGAGGTTTCCAGAAGCCCAAGCGTCTCGCCGTCGAAAATGACACCCTTACCCAGAAATACGGCAAGTTCAGCGCTCAGCCGTTCGAGCGCGGCTTCGGTACGACGATCGGCAACGCCCTTCGCCGTACGCTGCTCTCGTCGATTGAAGGCGCGGCCGTAACCGCTGTCCGCATCGAAGGCGTCTTGCACGAGTTCCAGTCGATCACCGGCGTCGTCGAAGACGCAACCGACATCATCCTCAACCTGAAGCAGATCCCGTTCAAGCTCTCGGGCGACGGCCCCAAGGCGCTCTACCTCCGCGCTGACGCTGCCGGTGTCATCACTTCGGGCATGATCGAGGCTGATGGCGATGTCGAGATCCTCGACCCGAACGTCTACGTCTGCACCATCTCCGAAGGCGGCAAGATCGACATGGAAATGCGCCTCAAGCGCGGGCGCGGCTATATCTCGGCGGACAAGAACTTCGATGCCGACCTCGGCCTCGGCTTTATCCCCGTCGATTCCGTCCACTCGCCTGTCCGCAAGGTCAACTACGTCGTCGAAGCGGCGCGTCTCGGTCAGATTACCGACTACGACAAGCTCTCGCTCGAGATCTGGACTAACGGAACGGTGCTCCCCGCGGACGCACTCGGCCTCTCGGCCAAGCTGCTCAAAGACCACATGACCATCTTCATCAACTTTGAAGAGGAGATGGAAGCCGGCCACGACGGCGGCTTCGACGGTCCGTCAATCCGCAACGAGAACCTCAACCGTTCAGTCGAAGAGCTTGAGCTTTCGGTCCGCAGCTACAACTGCCTGAAGAATGCCAATATCGCCACCATCGGCGAGCTCATCCAGAAGACCGAAGCCGAGATGCTGAAGACCAAGAACTTCGGCCGCAAGAGCTTGAACGAGATCAAGGAGATCCTCGCGCAGATGGGCCTGTCGCTCGGCATGAAGATCGACGAGAACGGCAATCCGCAGCCTGGTCCGACCTCCGTTCTCCCCAGCGCCACCCTCGCGGCCAGCTACGGCGGCTTCGACGATGACGACGATGAGGACGACGAAGACGAGGATGACGATCTCGACCTCGCCAACGAGCCCGAAAACTTCTAACTCGATCCTGGAGCCGTTATCTCGGCTCCAGGAGCTTCTACTAGCAACTAGAGACTAGCAACTCATAACTATTCGGAACCATCCGATTCCCGCAGAAGCGGGCGTCGAAGGAGACTCACCATGCGTCATCGTAATGGCGGCTTCAAGCTCGGCCGCAACACCTCTCATCGTCGCGCCATGCTGCGCAACCTTGTCACCTCCATCATTCTCAACGACCGCGTCGAGACCACCATCACGAAGTGCACGGCTTCGCGCCCGATCGTCGAAAAGATGATCACGCTGGGCAAGAAGGGCGATGTTCACTCCCGTCGCCAGGCGCTCGCCTACATGATGACGGACGAGTCCGTCACGCGCCTGTTCTCGACCGTTGCGCCGCGCTATGCGACGCGTCCAGGTGGTTACCTGCGCATCGTCCGCACCTACACGCGCAAGGGCGACGCTGCCGAGATGGCCGTGATCGAGCTCCTCGGCGCCGAGACCGAGCTGAACGAGAAGGCGCAGAAGCGCGAAGAAGCCCGCGCCAAGAAGCGTGAAGAACTCGAAAAGCAGATGCAGGAGCAGGGACCTGGCGAGCAGGGCGACCCGAGCGCTGAGGTCTAGTTCCATCCAGCAAGAAGGCCCGCATCGTGAAGATGCGGGCCTTTGCTTTTGCCTCAGAGCTGTCAGCTGGGAGCTCTGAGCTTATAATGACTAGCGTTTGATCAGGAACATGGCCCAGCTCGCCGCGATCGTGCCGCCCACGAAGACGGCGAAGCAGAAGGCTCCGAAGCGGACCATCATCCTAGGCTCCGCGCGTTGCGTGATGCCGAAGACGATCGAAGTGAAAAAGGAAAACACCAGCACAGCAGCGAAGTGGCTCAAGGTCATGATGCCTTCCTTCCGTTGGCCAGCGAATGCGCGTCGACCGCGGCCACGATGTTGAGGAGGCCTGCGACGACGATGAACTTGGTTCCGTAATCGGCAGTTGCCAGCACGACGCTTGGCGCTCCCCAGCCGAACGTGCGTGCGAGGAAGTAGAGAATTCCCGCGCCGAGCTGGCCGACGAAACCGAGAATGTCGAGCAGATCGCCTGTGTTCGGGTTGTAGATCTTGCCCTGCATTGCGCAGCCGAGGACGAACATGGACACGATCGACACGAACAGCAGCGCGCCGCGAATGGGCTTGCGGATCACAAAGTGGCCTGCGCCTGGAACCAGCCAGCCTGCGATCAGGGCTAATACGGCTTGGCTTTGCGACCTCGCCGCGGGTGCGGCGGAAACCTGTACTTGAGTCGTCATCTAGCTTCCATCATAGCAGTTTCAGCTACGCGTTCAGAGCCTGAGAAGTTCCGTCTGCGCTGGTCCGGTGACGACCGCGCGTCCGGCAAGCGCGATCATATCAACCTCGCTGCGCACGCCGAACTCGCCGGGAAAGTAGATTCCGGGCTCGACCGAGAAGCAGGTATTGGGCAGAATCAGGCGCTCGTCGTGGGTCTCGAGATTGTCGAGATGCGCTCCTGGACCGTGCAGGTCCGTGGCGATGGAATGACCGGTTCTGTGTGTGAACCAAGCGCCGAAACCTGCGTTGGTGATGACGCTGCGCGAGGCATCGTCGGCTTGCCAGCCTGCGATGGAGTTGCCTGCGGCGAAGGCTTGCTGGATGATCTGGATGCTGGCGTTGCGCGCATCGCGGACGGTCGAGAAGACGAGCTGCTCGCGCTCGGTGGGCTCGCGGCCGATGACTCCGGTCCAGGTGATGTCGTACCAGATTGCGTCTGATTCGGGGAGTTTGGCCCAGATATCGATGAGGACGAAGTCGCCGAGGGCGAGTTTGCGGGAGGATTCCGCAGTCGGTTCGTAGTGCGAATCGGCAGAGTTTGGGCCTGCGCTGACGTTGGGTCCGTGATCGGTGAAGAGGCCTGTTCGCTCGATGCCTTCGCGGAGGAAGTTGACGAGGGCGAACTCATCGATTCCTACACCAAGACCTGGTCCTGCGCCGCGGACGGCTTCGGAGATGCGGTTCCAGCCTGCGGCGAGGACCTCGTCGAGCTTGCGCTGCGCGGTGAAGTGGGTTGCGATCTGGTGCTCGGTGAGTACGGCTTCGAACTGGCTGATCAGGTCTGCGGAACTGACGATGGTTTTGCCGAGCTCGCGCAGGAGTTCCACGGTTCCGGCGTCGACCATGGAGACGTACATGATGGCGTTTCGCGGGCTGTATTGCATTGCGATGGTGCCTGAACCAGCGAGCATTGCGGCGAGTTCGCGCTCTAGTTCCTGCCACGAGCTGTACTCGCGTTTGCTGCCTGGAAGGCTGTCGAGTTTGCCGGATTCGATGCGATGGACGAGCTGGCTGGGCTCTCCTTCGGCGGGGATGAAGTAGAACCATCTGCGGGAAACAAAAGAGTTAGCGTCGAGCCCAAGGATCTTGTAGGCGAGCGGATCGCGATGGTGATGGTCGTAGAAGAGCCAGCCTTGAAGGCTGGCTTGCTGGAGAGCGGATTGGATGGCTGTCAGATCCATGGGGCTATTCTACTGGAGGGTGCCCCTCCCCCCTCTGTTTGATTCTAAGATCTTCAAAAGACTGGGGTTAGATTCAAAGTGGATACAGGGTTGATCTGGCTTTAGTTTGAATGGTTTGATTCGATGATAGTCGCAGCGACAATGCGGGGGTTCCTCGCTGTGCTCAGGATGACGGCGGAAAACGAGCAACGACGATGATGGCAGCAGAGGGCTGGCGCATGCGCGAAAAAGCCCCGGTGTTTGCCGGGGCTTTTTGTCAAGGGTTTGGGGTTGGGGTTGGGTTTGGGGGATTGCGCCCACGATCCCGCGATGAAGCTGCGGTGATCATGGGGCACCCCGAGGGTTAGAGAGCGCCTGCTTCCACCCAAAGACCTGATTAGAGGGGGTTAGGGTTTGGAGACCGCGTTGGTGGTGGTGACGCCGGCGGCGAGGGCGGCGGCGATAGGGGTGACGACGGGGACGCCGGCTCCGACGAGCTCCGTGATGCTGGTGCCGGTGGAGGCATTGGAGCCTACCCAGACGTTGCCGGAGGGGTCGATGACGATGCCGCGCGGAGGAACGGGAAGAACGGTGGCATCCTTCTGGTAGCCGCCGGTGACGGTGGTGGTGGAGGACGCAGTGCCGGTGGGTGAGAGTGCGGCACCGCCCTGGGCGAATTCGTTGATGATGTAGAGGCCGGAGGTGGTGGCCCCGGTGACGTAGTTGCCGCCGGCGGCCGTGGAGCTGGCCGTCCAGAGATTCCCGGCGCCATCGATGGCGAGTTCCCGCGGGCCGACGAGCCCGCCCGAGTATTGGGGTGAGGTGAAGGTAGTGGTGACCGTACCTGCCGTGGTGGTCGGGGTGAAGATGGAGATGGTGTTGGAGACGGTGCTGGCGGCGTTGTTCCCGTTTGCCGTGGCGATGGTACCGGCCAGGCCCGCGGCTGAACCGTAGCCGTTGGTGACGGAGGTGGCGGTGCCGATGTTGGCGGTGTCGTATCCGTTCACGTTGTTGGCGTCGGTGGCGGGGTAGACGTCGTAGAAGGTGTTGGTGGTTGTGGAGTTGGTGGCGAAGATGCGGTTGGCGGTGTCGATGCCAAGGAAGTAGGGCTGGGTTCCGACAGTGGAGGAGATGGTGATGGCTGTCGCCGGCGTGGTCGTGTTTGCGCCGTTGGCGAAGTCGAAGAGGGTTCCACCGGCGTAGTTGGAACCGATTACGTCACCGGAGCGGTCGATCGCGACGGACTGCGTCCCGTTGACTCCGGTTGGGAGCGGCCAGGTGGTGTAGTTGGAACCGGCGATGCTGTACTTGTAGAGGTTGGCGCTGGCAGTACCGCCGACCCAGACGTTTCCGGCCGTGTCGATGGCCATGCCGGTGCTCTTGCCGACGGTTGCGCCGATGTTGCAGGTGAGCGGGACGCCGGCGGGCGAGACCTCAAAGAGGTTGCCGCCGGTCGCGTTCGAGACGGCCCAGATGTTGCCGGTCGCGTCTACGGCGAGGTGGTAGGCGTACGCGAGGAAATTGGCGGTCCCGGTGGCGCAGGCGCTGGCACTGGTGTACTTGAGGGCTACGGTCCAGTCGGTGGGCGCGGTGGCGGCCATGGGCTGGAAGGGCGCCTGGGCGTTCTGAAGGGCGAAGAGGTTGTTGAGGTTGGTGGCGCTGCCGTTGGTGGGGTTGGTCAACATATAGTAGAGCGCCTGCAGGGTGTCGGTGGCCGTGCCATAGCTGAGGGCGGGCTGGCTGGTGACGGCGGAGTTGGGCGGGGTGGCGTTGGTGAAGAGGGTGGCGCAGTTGCCGGTGGTGGCGGTCGTGGTGTTGACGCAGGCCGCGATGATGTTGGCGAGCGTGTCGATCTTATTGATTTCAGGGGTGATGGTCACGGTGACGGAGGTGTTGATGCCGGCGGGCGTGGCGGTCTGGCTGGCACCGGTGTTGACGTTGCCGCCGGCGAGCGAGACGAGGTTGGGGATGGTGGCGACGGCGTTGGCGAAGCCCTGTGCGGCCTGGGTGGTCGCGGGATAGCCGAGCTGGTTGAGGTTGGAGGTGGTGGCGTTGCCGGGCGCGAAGTACTGCTGGAGCGCGGCCATGGTGCCGACCGTGGTGACTTCGTTCATGGTGACGTAGGTGTTGGCGATGGTGCTGCACTTGCCGATGGCGGCGATGTAGACGGCGGCGGTGTTGGTTCCGTTGCCGGCACCCTGCGTGTTTCCGCCCTTGGCGGTGATGTACATCTGGGGGTCGGTGCCGTCGGTGGGGCAGCCGTAGACCTTGGTGGTGGTGGGGCCGGCGCCAGCGGTGCGGGTGAAGCCGAAGGTGCTGTCGGCGGCGCTGGTGGTGACGGCGTAGAGGGTTCCCTGAGAGCCGTAGCCGGTGGTTCCGGCGGAGTAGAGGCGGATATCCGACCCGCTGATGGGCTGGTTGCCGCCGTGCAGCGTGCCTGCAATGGAGCCGTTGCCAGCCGGGCTGGTGGCGGTGGCGGTGCCGGCCATGTTGGCGCAGCCGGTGGCGAGGACGCAGGCGACAGCGGACAAGGGGAGAAGCAGGAACTTAGCAGACGAGCGGGTGAGCATCGGGCCGGACCTCCAGGTTGGGGCGCTTTGTGGGCGCGGTGGAAGGGTTTTGCGAGGGTGTTCTATGGTGGTGGAGAGAATGCTCTTACTATAGCGGGTTCGGGGTGGGTTGGGTTATGAATTTCTTGCGATTTGAGTGGGTGGTTCGTTTTTGGAACTAGGGAGCTGGGGCAGAGACTTTTCCCACGATAAGCCGCGATCAGGCCGCGGTGATCGTGGGGCACCCTGGATGGGGTAGCCGGGATGGGGAGAGCCTTGGGGTGTGCTGGTCCCACCCATCACGATGAAGCCGTGATGAATGGGGCACGGGACTGTGGTGATGGGTGGTGGGTATACTCGGATGGTTATGCACACTGTGAAGGCAATTTATCCGGGTACGTTTGACCCGCTTACGAATGGGCACCTCGACCTGATTGCGCGGGGGGCGAAGATTGTGGACCAGCTGGTGGTTGCGATTCTGCGCAACTCGGATAAGGGCGTGCCGCTGTTTTCGGTTCCGGAACGGGTGGAGATGATTACCGAGGCCGTGGCACCGATGCCGAACGTGAGCGTGATGACATTCGACGGGCTGCTGGTGGATTTTGCGCGGCAGCAAGGGGCGGCGGCTGTGCTGCGGGGAATTCGGGCGATTTCCGATTATGAGTACGAGTTTCAGATGGCTATGATGAACCGGAAGCTGGACCCGGAACTGGAGACGCTGTTCATGATGCCGGCGGAGAAGTACACGTATGTGAGCTCGCGGCTGATCAAGGGCGTGTTCCGGCTGGGCGGGGATATCAGCGGGCTGGTGCCGGCGCTGGTGGTGGAACGGCTGCGGGCGAAGGCTACGGCATGACGGTTCAGGAACAATTTGGACAGGTCGATATCTATGTGTTCGACCAGATTCTACGGGGGAATCTTGGGGCGGGGATGCGGGTGCTCGACGCAGGGTGCGGGTTTGGGCGGAACCTGGTGTATCTGCTGCGGGAGGGTGTGGAGGTGTTCGCGGTGGATGCTGATGCGGAGGGCGTGGCGCATGTGCGGGCGCTGGCGGCGGAGCTTGCGCCGGGGCTGCCGGGGACGAACTTCCAGGTGGCGGCGCTGGAGGCGATGCCGTTTGCGGATGAGCTTGCGGATGCGGTGATCTGCGGGTCGGTGCTGCATTTTGCGCGGGATGATGCGCACTTTCTGGCGATGATTGGGGAGCTTTGGCGGGTGCTGCGGCCGGGTGGGCTGCTGTTCTGCCGGCTGGGCTCGCGGATCGGGATGGACTTCCGCCGGGTGCGGGGGAACGTGTACGAGATTGGCGATGGGTCGGAGTGGTTTCTGGTGGATGAGCCGATGCTGCTGCGGTTGACGCAGCAGCTGGACGCGGTGCTGGTGGACCCGCTGAAGACGACGATTGTGCAGGATTACCGGTGTATGACGACTTGGGTGGTGCGGAAGCGGGGTTGACGGGGTCGTCCTTCTTTGAACGACGAGAGTGCAGTGGTTTGAAAGACGTTGCTTGCGATTGAAGATCGTAGTGTGGAGACTCATTGTGACCGGAAAGAGCCATACCCCAGGGGCTAAAGCCCGCATTGCCTGCCGCTGAACGGGCGCACGCCGACGACGCTAACGGAGCTTTCAGAAGGCGTGATTACGACGGCGGCGCCGCAGATCGTGCATCCGTTCGACAATGCGGCGGGCAATAGCTGGTCGATTGGGGGCACGCCGAACCAAGTGAGCGAGGTGCTGCTGGATGGGTCGCCGGACCTGACGCTACTGGGTGCGCTGGCGTATGCGCCGACGCAGGACTCAGTGCAGGAGGTTTCGGTGCGGCCGTTCGATACGGACGCGAGCGAAGGCCATACGATCGGCGGGATCATCAACCAGATTACGAAGTTGGGCACGAATGCGTACCATGGCACGGCGTACGAGTTTTACCAGACGGCGGGGCTGGACGCGAATTCCTACTTCAGCAAGCGGCAGGGGCTGACGCGGCCGAATGCGCACTACCATCAATACGGCGGGACGTTTGGCGAGCCGGTGTCGATCCCGAAGCTGTACAGCGGGAAGGATAAGCTGTTCTTTTTTGTGGCGCTCGAGGGCTTGAAGGATTCGACGCCGAACAATGTGTTCTTAACGGTGCCGACGGCGGCGGAGTGTGGAGGTGATTTTTTCGCAGACGCTTGCGCCCGGGTGTCCGGGTGGGTTTGCGAACAATCCTGCGACGGCGGCGGCGATCTGTCTGCCTTCCGGCAACAAGGCCAACTATGCGGACCCGAACCAGATCTACAATCCGTTCACGGCGACACTTGACGCGAAGAACAACGTGGTGCGCTCGCCCATTTTGAACAACCAGCTGACGACGGCGGGGCCTTTGAACCCGGTGGTGGCGGCTTACTTCAAGCTGATTCCGCTGCCGAACAATACGAGCGGTGTGGCTTCGGACGGGTTGGGGAACTACAACACGAACGCGCCGAGCGTGGACTCGTACTCGAATGAGTTTGGGCGGCTGGACTATAAGCTGGGCTCGCGCGACCACATTTTTACGACTCTTACGGCGACCAACAACAACTATCTGACGCCGGCGAGCACGCTCAGCAATCCTTTCCCGAACGGCTTTGCGACGGCGCCGGACTCGTCGCTTGGGGCGAGCACGTTCCTGGGTCAGTCGATCAGCTTTCTTGCGTCGAACGAGCATGATCCCTACTCGGAGCGCTACAACCTGGGCTTGCAGCATGAGCTGACGTCGAGCACGCTGCTCGAGATGTTGTATGTGGGCAACCACAGTTTGCACCTGCCGATTGCGACGCAGAACCTGAACGCGACGCGCTTGCAGTACCTGACGACGGCGCCGTATCGGAATCAGGCGCTGGCCACGTCGTACTCGGCTACGGTGGCGAACCCGCTGGCGGGGCTGCTGCCGAACGGCGGTACGGCAAACGGGGCGACGGTGCCGCTGAGCAATCGGCTGGTGCCGTTTACGCAGTTCGGCACCAACGCGGTGACGATTGAGAACCACACGATTGGGCAGTCGTACTTCAACTCCGGCATCGCGCACCTGGAGCAGCGGACCCGGCACGGGCTTACGCTGACGGCCAACTTTTGCTTTGCAAAGCTGACCGAGGCAGCACGTTTGAACGACCAGGACAAGACGCCGACGCACCGGATCTCGCCGTTCGACCATACGTACCACTTCACCGTGGGCAGCACGTATGAGCTGCCGCTCGGCAAGGGCAAGGGCAAGGCGTTTGGCCTGGGCGGCAGCCACCTGCTGGATGAGGTCTTCGGCGGCTTTGTGGTGAATGCGATCTACCAGTTCCAGACGGGCGCGCCGGTTGTGTTTACGGCCGATATCCCGCTGGCTCCGGGCGCTACGCTGAAGAGCGCCGGGGCTAAAGCCCCATACTGCAATCGACTTATTCGTGGGACTGAAGTCCCACGCTTCACCCAAGTACTTGATCAGAGAGTCTCGATAGCGTTTCCGTTGGGTGTAATGCAGCGCCGGTCGAACCGCAGATCCCTGCGGGATGACAACAAAATGCGAGTGCGGCTTTGTGGCATTCCTCCTTATTTGGCGAAGCGGGATCTGCTTCTATTTTAGTACTTCAGCGATAGGCAGACGATTCCTGTGCGTATGGATTTTCGAACATCGATCACCAGGGGAAAGCTCTGATGCTGATCATCAAGCTGCTGCGGGCGGCCTTAGCCGCTTATGCCGGATGCCGGGTGAGGAGATTTCTGAAAGAATAGTGACTATGGAAAGCAAGACGATGTTGAGCGAACGCATTGGACGTATCGAAGTCTCCGCAACCATGGCCATTACGGCCGAGGCGCTGCGCCTGAAAGCGACCGGCATCGACCTGGCCGACTTTGGCGCGGGCGAGCCGCATTTTGAGACGCCGCGGCATATCAAAGACGCGGCGATCGAGGCGATCAACCAGGGGTTTACGCGCTACACCGCCGTAGCGGGCACGCCCGACGTGCGCAAGGCGATCGTGGCGCGGCACAAGGCCGACTTCGGCACCGACTATGCCGCGGACGAGTGTGTGTTCACGACCGGCGGCAAGCTGGCGCTGTTCAACGCGCTGCAGGTGCTGGTCGATCATGGCGATGAGGTGATTCTGCCGGTGCCGTACTGGGTCTCGTTCAAGGACATTATCCAGTATGCGGGCGGCGTGCCGGTGATGGTCGAGACCGACGAGCGCGAGAACTTTCGCGTGACCGCCGCGATGATCGAGGCGGCGATGACGCCGAAGACGAAGGCGATCATTCTGAACACGCCGTCGAACCCCTCAGGGGCGATCGTGAGCGCGGAGGATCTGGACGCGATCGTGCGGCTTGCCCACGCGAAGGGCGTCTATCTGCTTTTGGACGAGTGCTATGTGTACCTTACGTTTGAGGGCGAGCCGGTGAGCGGGGCTTCGGTGCTGGAGGCGAAGGAGCATGTGGTGGTGCTCGGGTCGCTGTCGAAGACGTATGCGATGACGGGCTGGCGCGCGGGCTATGCGCTGGGGCCGAAGGCGGTGATCGCGGCGATGGCGAAGCTGCAGTCGCAGAGTACGTCGAACGCGGCGAGCATGGTGCAGAAGGCGTCGATTGCGGCGGTGAGCGGCTCGCAGGAGTGCGTGCGGGAGATGCGCGCGGACTATATTAAGCTGCGCGACCGCGTGCTTGCCGGGCTGGCGACGATCCCGGGCGTGACCTGCACGGTGCCGCAGGGCGCGTTTTATGTGTACCCGAACGTGAGCTCATTCTTCGGTAAAGGAGGAGTCACGAGTGCGGCCGACGTGGCCGCGCGGCTGCTCAGCGAGGCGCACGTGGTGTGCGTTCCGGGCGAGGCGTTTGGCACGCCGGACCACATCCGGCTGAGCTATGCGGTGAGCGCGGAGGTGATCGACAAGGGTGTCGAGCGGATGAAGACGTGGTTCGCGGGATTGGCGTAGCGCTTTCGTTGCAGCCGTGCAGCTATCGGTGGGGGTCCGGTTCGGCTAAGATGGGAGTCTATGGAAAAGGTGAATGCGGTTCGTTTTGCGCCGGTGATTCTGGCCGGTGGCAGCGGTACGCGGTTCTGGCCGCGCAGCCGCCGGTCGCGAGCCAAGCAGGTGCTCGCGCTCGATGGTGACGAGACAATGATCCAACAGACGCTGGCGCGGTTGCTGCCGGTGGCGGCCGCCGCGGACGTCTGGATCGTGACGAACCACTGGCTGGATGGGACGATTGCGGCGCAGCTGCCGACTGTTTTGCCGGAGCACATTCTGAGCGAGCCGGCCGCGCGGAACACGGCGCCGGCGTGTGCGCTGACCGCGTTTCTGCTGGCGAAGACGGCGCCCGAGACCGTGCTGGGGGTGTTTCCGTCAGACCACGTGGTGGGCGATGTTGCACGGTTTGCGGCGGTGATCGCGGCGGGCGTGAAGGTGGCGGCGTCGGGGGAGCATATCGTGGTGCTGGGCGTGCCGCCGACGCGGCCGGAGACGGGCTACGGGTATATCGAGATGGGCGCGAACGTGGCCGCGCAGGACGGGATTCCGGTGCATCGCGTCAGGCGTTTCCGCGAAAAGCCGGACAAGCACACCGCTGAAAAGTTTCTGGCGGCGGGCAATTTTGCGTGGAACGGCGGCATATTTTTGTGGAGCGCGCGGACCTTTGTCGCGGCTATCCGCGAGCACGCGCCGGACATGGCGCCGCACCTGGACAGGATCGTGGAGGCTTACGGGACGGCTGAGTTCGAGCGCGTGTTCGAAGAAGAGTACACGCAGTGCGAGAACATCTCAGTCGATTACGCGGTGCTGGAGCGACGGTCCGCGAAGGGCGAGGCGCGGTCGGGGATCTACTGCTTGCCGGCGGATTTCAAGTGGAACGACCTGGGCTCGTGGGCGTCGCTGCATGAGCATCTGGGCGAGGACGAGGACTCGAACGTGCTCGACGGGCCGACGAACCTGGTCACGATCGAGTCGCATGGCAACTATGTGTATGCGCCGGGCAAGATGGTGGCGCTGCTGGGGGTGGAGGGGTTGGTGGTGGTCGAGACGGAGGACGCGCTGCTGATCACGACGCGCGAGCGCTCGCAGGATGTGTCGAAGATCGTGCGGCAACTGCATGCCGGGCTGGGCCTGGAGGAATTGATCTAGGGCGGGTAAAAGCAGGTAGGACGGTAAGAGGCAGTGAGGGGCAGGGTATGGGTGTGGTTAAGTTTGGGACTGATGGCTGGCGCGGCGTGATCGCGGATGACTTTACGTATGCAAACGTGCGGGTGGCGGCGCGTGCGATTGCGCACTATGTGCTGGCGGACGAGGATGCGAGCAAGGGCGTGTGCATCGGGTGGGACACGCGGTTTGGCTCGCGGACGTTTGCCGGACTGGTGGCGGAGGTGCTGGCGGGTGCGGGGATTCCGGTGGCGCTCGCCGGCGGCGTGACGCCTACGCCGGCGCTGAGCTTTGCGGTGCGCGGGCGCGGCGCGGCGGGTGGCGTCATGATCACGTCCAGCCACAACCCGGCGGAGTGGAACGGCGTAAAGTACAAGGCGAGCTACGGCGGGTCGGGCAAGCCGTCGATCATTGCGAAGATCGAGACGTACCTGGACCAGCCGCTGCCGGCCGCGGCGATGCCTGCGCAGGTTGAGATCGTCGACTTCAATCCGCCGTACATTGCGGCGATCGAGGCCTTTGCGGATCTTGCGGCGGTCAAGGCTTCGGGCTACAAGTTCCTGATCGACGTAATGTACGGGGCTGGTAGCGGTATCATCGCGGGGATCTTTACGCGCGCGGGCATCCCGTTTGTCGAGATGCGCGGGGAGATGAATCCGGCGTTTCCGGGCATCAATCCGGAGCCGATCCTGCCGCATATCGCCCTGACGCAGCAGCGCGTGGTGGCGGAAAAGTGTGACGCCGGCTTCGTGACCGATGGCGATGCGGACCGCATCGGCGCGGTGGACGAGCACGGCAACGTGGTCGACGCGCACAAGATCTTTGCCGTGATGTTGAAGTGGCTGCTGGACCGCAAGGGCTGGCCGGGCGACGTGACGCGCGCGTTCAACACGACCCGGATGCTCGACCGGATCGCGGCCAAATACGGCCGCAAACTGCATGAGCATGGCATCGGGTTCAAGTATGTCTGCGACCTGATGCTCGAGCAGGACATCCTGATCGGGGGCGAGGAATCGGGCGGCGTGGGCATCTCGCGGCACCTGCCGGAGCGCGATGGGTTGTTGAACTCGTTGCTGCTGGCGAACGTGATGGCGGATGAGAAGAAGACGCTCGGCGAGCTGGTGGCGGCGCTGCAGGAGGAGTTCGGCGAGCACCAGTATGGACGCATCGACATGCATATCGACGATGGATTGAAGCAGTCGGCGATTGCGCGGGCCGGGGCTATGGTGGCCGGTGGCGAGTTTGCCGGGATGACGATTCTGCGGGTCGAGAAGCTGGACGGCATCAAGTTCTTCCTGGAAAATCCGGCTTGTGTGAATAAACCGAACGCGGCCGAAACCTGGCTGCTGCTGCGCGCATCTGGTACGGAACCGTTGCTGCGCGTGTACTGCGAAAGCTGCTCGGTTGCGAGCGTCGAAGACGTGCTTAGCGTCGCTAAAAAGTTTGTGGAAGCGGGTCGCGCGTGAGCTCGAAGACGAACGTAAATTGCCAGGGATTGCTGTTCGACATGGACGGCGTGCTGATCAGCTCGGTCGCCAGCGCGAACCGCTGCTGGCGGCGCTGGGCCGCGCACTACCACGTGGCCAACGCGGACCAGGTGGAGATCGCGCATGGCACCCGCGCGGTCGAGATCATGAAGGCCTTTCGGCCCGACTTGACGCCCGAGGACCTGGTGGAAGGTCTGCGCATGATCGAGGATCTGGAGATCGCCGACGTCGCCGACCTGAAGGTGCTGCCTGGGGTGCGCGAGCTGCTCGCCGCGCTGCCGCCGGAGCGTTGGACGATCGTAACCTCGGCCACGCGAAGGCTGCTGCTGGGCCGCTTGAAGGCGGCGAACCTGCCATTTCCGACCGAGCTCATCGCGGGAGATGACGTGGTCAACGGGAAGCCGCATCCGGAGCCATACCAGAAGGGCGCGCGCATGCTGGGCTATGCGTCGGCGGCGTGCATCGTGGTGGAGGATGCTCCTGCGGGCGTGGGTTCGGGCGTTGCGGCGGGAAGCCAGGTGCTCGGCGTGCTAGGAACGCATACGGCGGAAGAGCTGTATGGGGCGGGCGCTACGTTTGTGGTGGCGTCGCTTGCGGGGGTTACGATGACCAGCGATGGGGCGGGGCTGCATCTGAGCTTTGAGAAAGTCTGATGGGGTGAGTCACTTTAGGGCGGGATTTGCCGTTGGGAGAGAGACTCACCCCACGATCACCGCGATGAAGCCGCGGTGATCATGGGGCACCCGGGTTGCTCAGGGCTCGATCGGCCCGGGCGAGGTCCTCTTCGGTGTCGACTCCGACCGTGTCATACTCAGTCTCGGCTACGTGGACGGGGATGCCGTTTTCGAGAAAGCGCAGCTGCTCCAGCCGTTCCGCCAGCTCGAGCGGGCTGGGCGGGAGGGCGTGGAAGCTTTGCAGGGCTTCGGCCCGGTAGGCGTACAGGCCGATGTGCTTCCAGACCGCCGGGACGGTGCCGTCGCGATCGTAGGGCAGGGTAGCGCGTGAGAAGTAGAGGGCGCGCCCGTCGAGCCCGCAGACCACCTTGACTGCGTTTGGGTTGTGCAGGTTGTCTGCGGTGCAGCGGACTTTGAGCGTGGTGACGGCGACGTCCGCGCGGGAAAATGGCTGGAGCAGCGCGGTCAGGTGTTCGGGCCGCAGCGTGGGTTCGTCGCCCTGGAGGTTCACGTAGATCTCCGCCGGATACGTCTGGGCGACGGCATGCACGCGGTCGGAGCCGGAGGCGAGCTCGGGCGACGTCATCACGGCCGGCCAGCCGTGCCGCCGGCACAGCGCGAGCACCTCGTCTGAATCGACTGCGACGATCACGCCGTCGAGCTGCGGGCAGGCTCGCGCCGCCTCGTAGACCCACGCGAGCATGGGCCTGCTGGCGATCTCGCGCAGCACCTTGCGCGACAGCCGCGTGGAGGCCAGGCGGGCGGGAATGACGGCGAGCGTGCGGATCATGCTCAAAGTATCGCACCCAGAGCGCGCGCGCGGTTGACCTGCCCGGGCGCGCCTACTAAGATAGAAGGAGTCCGCAACGAGTCGAGCGCCCAAACCGCGATCCTCCGACGCGGCCCTCACCCTGGCGGTGTAGCTCAGATGGTTAGAGCGACGGACTCATAACCCGTAGGTCGGCAGTTCGATTCTGCCCACCGCCACCAGTTTTTCGTAAGAAGAGTCTGACTTGAAGCTGCCCGTCATACTCCGTCAGCAGCGCCGGGGCTGAAGCCCGTTCGTTACGTCGCCTTATTCGTGGGACTGAAGTCCCATGCTTCCACCCAGCCCACGCTTTCACCCAAGTTAATCAAAGATTCCGTCATAGCAGAAGCGCAAGCTGGTAAGCTATCGTCGAGCGCTTGGCCCCTCAACCCCGCTCCGGAGACAGCCTATTTTCCTGCGCCGTTATGTTCTACTGCTGCTCGCCCTGGCAAGCGCTTCCGAGGCCTGGCCGCAGGCTCCGCTGCCGCTGGTCGAGCAGGCACCCCGGTCGAGCCTCCCCGTGGCCCGGATGGCGGATGGGAAGCCGCGCCGGCCGGCGCTCTCGCACGATGAAAAGCTGGCGCTGCTGCGCAAACATATCAAGTACATCTTCGTGCTGTTTCAGGAAAACCGCTCCTTCGACTATTACTTCGGCACCTACCCGGGCGCGGACGGGCTCTTCTCCCGGCCCGCGGCGGAGACCGCCGGCTTCGTGCAGCCGATCGTCGACGTGAACGGGACGGTGGGGACGATCTCGCCCTTTCGCATCCCCGTGACCGTAACCGACTTGAACGGCAAGACCGTGCCGCTCTACCCGACCGACCAGGCGTCGGTGAACCACGCTCACGTGCCGCTGGCGCGCAAACTGCACCTGGACGCCGGCAACGTCGCCCAGAACGACCGCTACGCCCTGACCGAGGAGGGCGTGACGCTCGTCGACGGCAAGCCGAGCAAGGTGCCGACGCTCGAGCGCAAGCAGTTCGGCGAGCTCGTGATGGGGCACCTCGACTGCGATACCGCGCCGTTTCTGTGGCAGTATGCAGACCGCTTCGTGCTCTTCGATCACTTCTTTGACACGGTCGTTGGCCCGTCCGGCCCGAACGCGATTGCGATGATTGCGGGCCAGTCGGGTGAGACGCAGTGGATGCTGCACCCCGACCTGGGCGCAGGCACCGGCGCCGCGCTGCTGCCGCTGGTCGCGAATGCGCGGCCGTACTGGGGCCTGGCGCTCGACCCGGCGGGAGAGCCCGTAAAGCCCGTGCCGAATCCGGAGAAGTCCCACGCGCCCAATCTTACTTTCGCGACGCTGCCGCTGTCGTTTATGGGGGCCGACATCAAGGCGACCACCGCGACCGACTACGACGCGGGATTAGACCTGAAGGACGTGCAGGCGGACATTGAAAAGATCGCCGGGCACGGCACGCCCGCAGTCCCCTGGGGCTGGTACCAGCAGGGCTACAACCACGAGCCTACCGACCCGGCCGGCATTGCGAGCCACAAGCAGTACGTGATCCACCATAACGGTCCGCAGTACTTCGGCTATGTGGCTGATAACCCGGCTGTCAGCGCGCATCTCCACGGCCTGGGCGACTTCTTCGACGACCTCGCAAGCCGCCGCCTGCCCGCTGCGGGCGTCTTTTATATTCGTGGCGGCTACGGCAACATCGCCGGCTTTGCCCCCGCGGACCCCAACCCCAAGCTGGCCACGGTCTTCCACGGCAACGACGACCACCCCGGCTACGCGGACTCCGGCATCTCGGAGGCATTTCTCGCGCGCGAGATCAACGCCATCGCGGCCAGCCCGTACTGGCCGCAGTCCGTCATCCTGATCGCGTATGACGAGTCCGACGGGCTCTACGACCACGCCCGCCCGCGCATCCGCACGCACGATCTGGCGGGCCTGCCGCTCGACCAGGGCCCGCGCATCCCGTTCTTGCTGATCTCGCCGTTTGGCGTCGCGCACGCCGTCTCGCACGAGCCGACCGAGCACAGCTCCATCATCCGCTTCGTCGACGAGCTCTTCGGCATGATCCCGCTGGCCGACCTGCCCGACGAGACCCGCGCGCGGCAGATCGGGGTCGAGACCCAGCACCAGGCCGACCTGGGCCCGGCAGACGACCACGTTGCAGGCGTCGGGAACCTCTTCTCCGGCTTCGACGACGAGCGGCTGCTCGGCCGGCGCAAGCCGCTCCCGCCGGACTACGCCACCATCCCCGAGCCCCTCCTGACCACCTTTCCGCATTATGGCGGCCGGGGCTGCAGCGTGCTGAAGATCCGCCCCACCGACACCGGCCGCCCAAACCCGGTGCCGGACGACTTCAACCCACGCCCCGACACCACCCCGGGCCTCCCCCGCTCCGGCACCTGGACCCCATGAGGAATCCCACGGGGTGCCCCATGATCACCTCAGTTTTACCGCGGTTATCGTGGGGTGTGTCTCTAGCACTCCTGTCCGCGGGCACCCTCCACGCCCAGGACATCGTCCAGCACATCCAGCAGGCCCACGTCCTCACCTGCGGGATCGACCAGTCCGAAGCTGAGTACAGCGCCACCAACGAGCACGGCCCCCGCGTAGCCTTCGACCAGGAGCTCTGCCGCGCCGTCGCCGCCGCACTCCTCGGCCCGAGCCCTCACGTCGCCTTCAAAGGCTACCCGGACGACGAGACCGCCGCCGCCGCCCTGCGCCGTGGCGAGGTCGACCTGATCCCAACGCTCTCCGCGGACTTCACCCACGCCACCGACCCCACCCTTACCCAGGCCAGCCCCGTCCTTGAGGATCCCGTCGCGTTGCTCGCCGCGACCGGTATCACCCTTGCGCAGCTGGCCGACAAAAAGATCTGCGTCCTCGCCGAAACCGAGGCGGAGACCGCCCTCCGCGACTTCTTCACCCAGCACAAGCTCGACTTCACGCCCTTCCCGTTCCAGGAGCAGGGCGAGATGGAAGCGGCCTACGCGACGCACAACTGCGCCGCGCTGGCCGGGGACGCGACCCGCCTCGCCGCCGTGCGCGCGTCGCTTACGCGCACCGCGGGCGACTACCAGATCCTGCCCGAGCACCTAGCCGAAGACCCCCTTGCCCCGACCTGCCGCGCCACCGACCCTCGCCTCGCCCGCATCGTCGCGGCCGTGGTCAATGCGCTGCTCGCCGCCGGCCCGCTCGGGCTCATGCAGCACAACCTTACCCCCGCCTCTACCGCCGCCACGCGCCTGCTCGGCAGCACCCACGAGCTCGGCCGCCCACTCGGCCTGGCCGACGACTGGCCCCGCGTCGTCCTCGTGACGACCGGCAACCTACAGGAAATTCTGGCCCGCACGCTGGCCCTCCCGCAGTCGTTGCCCCATGCGATCCCCTTCAAATAGCTGTACCCGAGCAAAGTACGTGCACGGACAAGAACGGATAGAACACGGATAAAGAAGCAAAGCTCTTATTTTGGAAACAGGCTTCTTGTTTGTCACTCCGCAGGAATCTGTGTTGCGCATGCACTTCCAGTCACTCGTCATTGCCTCTTTTTATCCGTGTTCTTTCCGCTTTTATCCGTGCACGTACTTGTCTCCAAAAGCAGGCGTATCATTTTCGCAGGGATCATCGTCTAACCACTCTGGAGACCACCCGCCCCATGCCGAAGCTGCCCAAGATCCTCCTCCTCGCCGCCTCCATCACGCTCGTCATGACCGTCTTCCTCGGCATGCATACCACCTCCGTTTCGGCCGCGACCGGCATGGAGTCAGCCCAGCAGGACGGCGGCGCCTACAAGCAGATCAACGTCTACAGCGAGGTCCTGCGGCACATCCAATCCGACTATGTGACTGATCCTAATATCGATACGGTCACGAACGGCGCGCTGCGCGGGCTGCTGGAGTCGCTGGACGCGGACAGCTCCTATCTGACGCCGGCCGACTACAGCGCCTACAAACTCGACCTCGCCAAGGGCAACGCGAAGGCGCAGATTGGGCTCGTCGTGTCGAAGCGCGGCGGGTATGCGAACATCGTTTCGGTCATTCCGGGCGGGCCGGCGGACAAGGCCGGGCTGGTTGACGGGCAGTTTATCGAGGCGATCAATGGCAAGGACACGCACGACATCTCGCTCGCCGTCATCCAGATGATGCTTGCGGGCGCGCCGGGCTCGCAGGTGGAGGTCTCGATCGTCCGCGGCGGCAAGCCCGTGCCGGACAAGATTCAGCTCACGCGCTCCATCGTCGCCGAGCCGGCGGTTGCGGAGACGCTTTATGAGAATTCGACTATTCTTTACCTGAAGCCGGTTGTGATGGACCGCGAGCATGTGCAGGCGATCGAGGCAAAGCTCAAGAAGGCCGACCAGTCCGGTAATAAGAAGGTTCTGCTGGACCTGCGCGATGTCGCGGCGGGCGACATGACGGAGGCCACGCGGCTCGCCAACTTCTTCCTGCGGACGGGAACGATCGCCACGCTCGAGGGCCAGAAGGTCGCCAAGGTGACTTACACGGCTGAGGCGGGTAAGGCGATTCACCCGTTCGGGCCCATGGTGGTGCTTGTCAACCGCGGCACGGCCGGCCCCGGCGAGCTGGTGGCCGCGGCGCTACTAGACGACAAGCGCGCCGAGCTGGTGGGAGAAAAGACCTTCGGCGAGGGTACCCAGACCAAGCTCTTTGAGCTGCCGGACGGTGCGGCGCTGATCCTTTCAGTCGCGAAATACGGCACGCCGGAGGGCAAGAAGCTGGAAGATGACGGCGTTACGCCGGGCGTGCTCGTCGCCTCGAACATCGACACCGCAGCGGCCGACGGTGGGAGCGACGATGACGACGCCACCCCGACCACGGCGGCGAGGACTCCGCCCCCCGCGCCGAAGCCGGCGGCTGACGACCAGTTGAATAAAGGGCTCGAGCTGTTGAAGGCCAAGACTGCCTGAAAGCAAGTACGTGCACGGACAGGACGGATAGAGAACGGATAAAAGAGGCAAGTACGAAGTGCTGAGAACTGCAGATCGGATCCCATTTGCACTAGAGACAAGCATTGTCGAGCTAAAAACCATTTTTGCTTCTTTTATCCGTGCTTTATCCGTCCTGTCCGTGCACGTCCTTGGGCTTTGATGAGGAGCAGAAATGACCGTTGATGAACGAATCGAAAGGCTGACCGAGCGCCATGAGGCACTCGCACAGAGTGTAGAACTTCTCGTCTTGCAGGGAGAGCAAACCCGCAAGACGGTGGATCTGCTGGTACTCAGCGTCACGGATCTGGTCGGCATCGTGCGGAGCCACGAGAACCGCATCGAAGGATTAGAGTCGCGGTAGTACGGACGCGGCGGGCCGTGCTATCGTGGGAAGGCCGTGAACAGCCTTTACACTGACGCCCCCGAGGTCCCGACCGACGTCCAGACGCCGGCACAGGTTCGTTGCGCGCGGCTGCTTTCCCTCTGGCATCGGCTGACTTTGACTGGCCCGGACTACCGCTCGCGCGCGCTGGCCAGGCGTCGCACCTTCTGGCTGCTGCTGGGCTTGAGCGGTGTGCTGGGTGCGCTGTGCGGACTCGCGGTGGTCTACTCGATCGACCTGCCGCAGATGGAAGACCTGGCGCGCTACCGGCCCAATACGACGACCGTGCTGCTGGATATTCACGGCACCGAGATCGGCTCGTTTGCGCTCGAGCGCCGCATCGTGGTGCCGTATACGGACATTCCGCCCAACCTGCGCAATGCGATTATCAGTATCGAAGACAAGAGCTTCGACCATAACTGGGGCATCAACCTGTACCGCGCCGTGGGAGCCGCGTATCAGGATATTCATTCGCACTCGCGTAGCCAGGGCTCGTCCACGCTGACGATGCAGCTGGCGCGCAACCTCTTCCTCTCCGCGCAGAAGACCTACAGCCGCAAGCTGACGGAGATCTTCCTGACGGTGCAGATCGAGCGGCGCTTTACCAAGGACCAGATCCTGACGCTTTACGTGAACCAGATCTACCTGGGCCATGGCCGCTATGGGTTTGAGGCGGGCAGCGAGTTTTACTTTTCGAAGCACCTGAAGGACGTCACGCTGGCGGAGGCGGCGCTGCTGGCCGCACTGCCCAAAGGCCCGGAGCTCTACTCGCCGCTGCGCAACCCGGACCGCGCGCTGAAGCGCCGCAACCTGGTGCTGAGCGAGATGATGCACGACGGCAAGATCACGCCGGCGCAGGCCGCGGAGGCGCAGGCCGAGCCCCTGGGGCTGAAGCTGGAGGTGGCGCCGAACAGCGTTGCGCCGTACTTTATCGAGGAAGTGCGTAAGCAGCTCGAGAAGGAGTACGGCGTCGACGAGGTGCACGGCGCGGGGCTGCGGGTGTATACGACGCTCGATCTGGGGCTGCAGCAGGTGGCGAACGAGGCGGTGCTGGACGGCACGGCACGGTACGAAAAGCGGCACGGGTGGAAGGGCGGGCTGCAGAACGTGGTGCTCGCGGGGCTGGACCCGGAGACGTACAAGCACCCGGACTGGACCGGCAAGGTGCACAAGGGTGACTATCTCCACGGGATGGTGACGTCGGTCAACGGCAAGTTCGCGACCGTGAAGCTGGGCAGCCAGAGTGTGACGATGGGCCCGGAGGACTGGGTCTGGTCGCAGCAGAAGGGCGCGGACACGTTCCTGAAGCTCGGCGACCTGGTGTACGTGAAGATCGAGGAGACTGTCGGCTTTGGGTCGGGGCCGGGGAACGAGGTCGTGAAGAAGGCCTTGCTCCAGCAGGACACCGGCGTGCAGGGATCGATGATGGCGATCGACAACTCGAACGGCGAGGTGCTGGCAATGGTGGGCGGACGCGACTTTGCGCTGAGCCAGTTCAACCGCGCCACGCAGTCGCAGCGGCAGGTCGGCTCGAGCTTTAAGCCGTACGTCTATACCGCGGCGATGGAGGCCGGCATGAAGCCGACCGACACGGTCGTCGACGCGCCCACGAGCTTCTACACGCCAAACGGCTACTATACGCCGCACAACTACGAGCCCGACTGGAAGGGCACGATGACGCTGCTGTCGGCCTTTGCGCAATCGCGCAACATCCCGGCGCTGAAGCTGGCGGACAAGGTCGGGATCAAGACGGTCATCGAGGTCGCGCACCGGTTCGGCGTCACGAGCAACATTCCGGCGTTTCTGCCGATCGCGATCGGCGCGGCGGACATTACGCTGGCCGAGCAGGTGAGCTCCTACAGCGTGTTTCCGAACGACGGCATCCGGATCGAGCCGCACTACATCCGCAAGGTCACGCAGGCCGACGGCGTGCCGCTCGACACACACAACCCGGAGGTGAAGGAAGTGATCTCGGTCGAGATCGCGCGCGAGATGATGATCCTGCTGCAGGCGGTGACGCACTACGGCACGGGCGCTTCGGCCACGGTGGAGCTCAAGGGCCATCCCACCGGCGGCAAGACGGGCACGACGAACGACTTTACGGATGCGTGGTTTATCGGGTTTTCCCCGTCCGTCACGTGCGGAACCTGGATCGGGTTCGACGACCGGCAGACGCTGGGCAAGGGCGAGCAG
This sequence comes from uncultured Acidobacteriaceae bacterium, assembly GCA_964249685.1. Lineage (GTDB taxonomy): Bacteria > Acidobacteriota > Terriglobia > Terriglobales > Acidobacteriaceae > Edaphobacter. The sequence continues at coordinate 31,427 of CAXUDC010000001.1, read as the reverse complement.
GGCGCGAAGGCGGCGCTGCCGATGTGGATCGACTTCATGAAAGCGGCGATCGCCGGCAAGGATGACGAGGTCTTCCCGGCGGCGGGCGCGCCGAAGAAGGTGCTCGCGGTGAAGCCAGGGGCGGCGGACGATGCGAGTGCGGCCAAGCCGGAGGATGCGGACCCGGACGATCCGGACGCGGCGGCGGCCCCGTCGTCGACGATTCCGGAGAGGTTGCCTGCGCTGCCGGCCGTGCCGAAGGCCGCGGCTCCGATTGTGCGGCCGCCGGAGAGTGCGGCGCCGGCTACGGGCGTATCGCGGCCTCCGCCGGATAGGTAGGCTTGCCTTTGGTGTAGTGTCGCCAGGGGGGCGAGACGCAGATCCCTACGGGATGACCAACAGAAGGCAAGTGCGGCTTTCCCACATTCCCGGATTCCGCTTTTTGTTGTCATTCCGTAGCGAAGCGGAGGAATCTGCGGTTTGGACTGCCACTTACCTTCGGCAGATGCTCCAGAGTCTGTCTGGTATGGTGTAGTGCCGGGCCGAACGCTTGCGCTTTCAAGCCAAGGCGTAACCCCACGCGATAGAGCCGCGGTGATCATGGGCACCCCTCGGGCGGCTAGGAGTTGATCGCTTGTGGGGTGGCGGTGAGGTGGAAGTAGCGTTGGGCGCGCGCGACATCCTTGCCGATCTGCGCGCGCAGAGCCTCGGGATTGGGCCACCGGATCTCCGGGCGAAGGCGGTGCAGGAAGGTCAGCTCGAGTGGGGTATTTTCGCTCAGCTCGATGGGGTGGAAGTCGAGCAGGTGCGATTCGACCGTGAAGGAATCCTCGCCGAAGGTGGGGCGGTTGCCGATGTTGGTCACGGCCTGGAAGCTCTCGCCCGCGACGCTGAGGCGGGTCACGTAGACGCCGAAGGCCGGCAGCAGCTCCGGGTAGGGCGCCAGATTAATGGTTGGGACGGTGTAGCGGGTGCCATAGCCGCGACCGCTCGCCGGGGTGCTGCGCAGGGCGAAGGGGCGGCCGAGGAGCGTGCGGGCCTGGTTCAGCCGGCCCTCCGCGATGAGCATACGGATGCGGCTTGACGAAACGGGCGCGCCGCGGAGCAGGAAGGGCTGCTGGGGGTGGACGGCGAAGCCGAACTCGCGGCCGAACTCGGCGAGCAGCGTCATGTCGCCGGTGCCGCGGTAGCCGAAACGGAAGGGTGCGCCCTCATGGATCTCGCGAATGCCGCAGCCTTGACACAGGATCTTCTCGGCGAACTGACGCGGCGTCAGGCGGGAGAGCTCGGTCGTAAACGGCAGGACGAGCGTGGCGTCGATGCCGCTTGCGGCAAGCAGCTCGAGCTTCTGCGCGGGCGAGCTGATGAGCAGGTGCGGGGCCTCCGGGCGCAGGACGCGGATAGGATGCGGCTCAAAGGTAATAGCGAGCGACTTGAGGCCGAGCGCGCGGGCGCGTTCGCGCACCTCGGCGAGAATCCACTGGTGGCCGCGGTGCACGCCATCGAAGTTGCCGATGGTGGCGACGACGGGGCCGAGCGAGGCGAGTTCGAGGAGGGAGTGGTAGGTTTGCATGGTCCTGGATTTGCATGGTCCTGGAGCTGAAAGATCGAACGCAAAGGTCGCTGAGGTTTACGCGGAGGTCGCGGAGGTTAGTTCGAAGGTGAGCTCGAGACCGTCATAGGCGAGGTACATGGATGCGGGCAGGGCGGCTTCGACGGTTTCGTGGTCGATCTCGTGCGACATGTGGGTGAAGTAGGTGCGGCGCGCGCCGATCTGTCTTGCGAACGCGATGGACTTTTCGAGGTGCGAGTGGCTGGGGTGGGGCTGCGGACGGAGCGCGTCGAGGATGAGGATGTCGAGGCCGTGGAGCTGCTCGAGCGTCGCGGCGGGGATGTCGGAGGTGTCGGTCAGGTAGGCGGCCGAGCCGAAACGGTAGCCGGTAATGAGCTCGCGGCCGTGCTGGACGGGGAGCGGCTGGAACTCGGCGCCGAAGAGCGGGATGGTTTGGGGGAAGGGCGGCAGGCCGGCCAGGGTGACGCGCGCGCTGGTGGCGTAGCGGTCTTCGCTGCGGAAGGTGTACTCGAAGACGCGGCGGAGCACGGCCTGGGTGGGGGCGTCGGCGTAGAGCGGAATGCCGGCGGGGGTACGGAAGGAGAGCGGCCGCAGGTCGTCCATGCCGAGGATGTGGTCGGCGTGGTGGTGGGTGTAGAGGACGGCATCGACGCTCGTGATGCCCGAGCGGATGGCCTGGGCGTGAAAGTCGGGGCCGGTGTCGATAAGGACGGTGTGGTGGGCTTCGCCTGGACCGCTGTTGTAGGTGAGGCGGACGCTGGGCCGGGTGCGGCGGTTACGGCTGCCGGGTTGGCGGGCGTCCTGGCAGACAGCGCACGGGCACCCGAGCGTGGGGACGCCCATGCTGGTGCCGCTGCCGAGGAATTCTAAGGTGGCTTGCATTTGGATTCGGTGGTGGTCCGGCCCAGGTCTCAGAAGCGAGACCTGGGGCACCCGGGTTGGTTAGCGGATGAGGCTGGGGCCGGGCTTGCCGGGCATTCCGGGGGGGCCTCCACCGGGGGCCTGCTGGGCGCGTTGCTGGGCGGAGCGGGCGAGCGCCTGGGTAATTTCAAGGTACGCCAGACGCAGCTCGAAGATGGCGGAGTGGATCAGGCCCTGCTCGGAGGCCGACAGGTTGCCCTGCGATTTGGCGTCGAGAATGCCGAGCATGTCGATCGACTGGCGCGCGCCGAGTAGGTCGACCTGGGGCTGCTGGCCTTCCTGGGTGCCGCCGCCGAGCTGCAGGATCGCCTGCATGTAAACGGACTGGACGAGTGACTCGAAGGAGAGTGCAGGCGGGTGCTCGGCACCCGGGTTGGCCGCGCGAATGGCGAGGTCGAGCCGCTCGGCAGTAGCCTCGAATGCCACGCGGGACTGCTCCATCTGCTCGGCCGTGGGGGCCGGGGGCATGCCCTGGGCTTCCTCCGGATCGAGCTCGTCCGTCGTTGGTTGCGGGTCGGGCACGGCGGAAATAGGCGTGGGTGCCGGCGCGGAATCCCGGGCTTCAGCGTCACGCGCCTCGCGGTTCTCGCGTTCGGGGGAAGGGTCGGCGTCGGGGCGGGGCTCGCCTTCGGAGTTGAACTTGCGGCGGTCGGTGATGACGAAGGGCAGCGGCTTGTCGGACATGGGTGAGTGGCTCTCTTTTTGCTCTGTCTTCTAGTATGGATGCAGAGTTGTGGGTGGAGGTTTAGGGGAGATTTTAGCTGACAGCTCGAAGCTCGGCGGTACCACCTGGGTAGGTAAGGAGGAGTTTACTGTCGAGGGCCTCGCGCCGGACGTAGCCCAGGGCGAGGATGCCATGGCCGGCAACGTCGGCGACGCTGGTGAGCTCGCCGACGGGCTTTTCGTTGGCCATCAGCGCGGTGCCAACCGGAGGCACGTCGCCGGTGAGGGTAAAGGCCTGAAACAGGCGGTTCACCTGCCCGCGCGAGCGGATGCGCTCGACAATCTCCTGGCCAAGATAGCAGCCTTTGCTGAAGTGCAGCGCGCGGGTCTGGCCGGTCTCCTGCGGGAGTTCCTTGTCGCGGATGTCGGTGCCGTATAGGGGCATGGCTTCGAGCAGGCGAAGGTGTTCAAGGTTTGAAGGAGTAAATTCAGTGGCTCCGGCGTGGCGGAGCGATTCTGTGATGAGGCCAAGGGTGGCGGCGTCAGACCAGAGCTCGAAGCGTTCCACCGCGTCGTATGCGGGAAGCAGGGTGACGGCTTCGCCCTGCCAGGTGATGGTTGCCAAGCCTTCGGGCATCGGGAGCCCCAGCATTTGTAGCGATTTCCCAGCCAAACCGCCGAGCAGGAGCAGGCCGGCGCGGTTTGCTACCGGCGTAAGTTCCACGTCGTCCATGATGATGAAGCGATCAAGAGAGGCGATCAGCGAAGCGACGCGGTCGGCGGCAGTCTGGAGCAGGATGCCATCCTCCTGCAGCCACGCCATGCAATCGCCCTGGATGCGGCCCTGCGCGTTCAGGAAGAAGTTGTAGCAGCCCTCGTCCGGTTTCAGCGCCTGGATGGAGTTCGTGACCATGCCATTCAACCAGCGCACGCGGTCCGAGCCGGTCACGCGGATCCAGCCGACGTTGTGGATGGGAGCGAAGGCGGCGGCGGTCAGGAGAGCTTCGAGTTGTGACGTGGATTCGACCATCTGCGTACACTGAATTATAGGCTTTCCGGAGGGTGTCACTTGGGCTACGCGCGGCGGTTGGGGTGGATGGTGGTTGCGGTGTGCGCGGGAACTGCGGTTGGCCAAACGGTCGCGAGTGAGCCCGCCCACGATAACCTTCGCTCCGCCGCGGGGATCATGGGCCACCCGGTCGTAGGGCAGGGCGAGAAGGTGATCACGAAGGAGCAGGCCGCGGCGCTGTTCAAGTCGGTCGACGAGATCATGACCTTTGCCGCGACCGACACCGCGCTGCCCGGTGTGCCGCACGTGAAGCGCCGCCTGGTGACACGAGCGGAAGTAGGCCTGTATCTGAAGAAGAGCTTCGACGAGGACGAGAGCGCCAAGCGGCTGCAGCGGTCGGAGATCGTGCTGAAGAAGTTCGGCCTGTTGAACCGCGACTTCGACCTGCGCCCCTTCCTGATCAGCCTGCTCACCGAGCAGGTCGCCGGCTATTACGACGACAAGACCAAGACCGTCAACATGCTCAACTGGGTCGAGCCCGACGAGCAGAAGCCGGTCCTCGCGCATGAGCTCACTCACGCCATTCAAGACCAGCGCGTGGGGCTCGAAAAGTGGGGCGCGGACGGCTCGCACGGCGTGTCGAAGACCGTCAGCGAGGACAACGAGCGCGTCGCCCACGACGAGCTCGAGACCGCGCGGCAGGCCGTCGCCGAGGGCGAAGCCATGGTCGTCTTCGTCGACTACGGCCTGATCGGCACGGGCAAGACGCTGGCCGATTCGCCCGAGATCGGCGAGCGCATGAAGGCCGCCGCGTCCGACGCCAGCGGCTCGCCCGTGATGGCGCGCGCGCCGCTCCTGCTGCAGCGCTCGCTCGTCTTCCCCTACGCGGATGGCCTCGCGTTCGAGCAGGCGCTGCTGATCGCCGGCGGCAAAAAGGCGGCGTTCGCGGACGCGCTCGCCGCGCCGCCGTCGTCGAGCTGGGAGGTCATGAACCCGGCCAGATATCTGCAGCACGCCGTTGTCCCGGTGCTGCGCATGCCGGACGTACACCCGCTGCTCGACGCCGACTGGGAGCCCTACGACCTGGGCGTGATGGGCGAGCTCGATGTCGAGATCATGGCCAGCCTCTTCGCCGGGCCGGAGATCGGCAAGGCGCTCGCGCCGGCGTGGAAGGGCGGCATCTACTACGCGGCGCAGCGGCGCACCGCCAGCGTGGCGGAGAAGGCCAGGCCGGAGTCGCTGGGCGTCTTCTACTACTCGCAGTGGCGTAGCGCGGCCGCGGCGCGGGACTTTGAAAAGCTCTACGAGGCGCAGCTCGGGCGCAAGTACAGCGGGCTCGCCGAGCGCAAGGCCGACGAGGGCGCGGGCGAAAAAGTCTTCTCCACGCGCGAAGGCGACGTGCTCCTGACCCTCACGGACACCGGCCTCTTCATCGCTGAGGGCTACCCCGTGGTGACGGCCCGCAAGCTGCGCGAGGCCGCGATGGACGCGCAGGGAACCGGACCGCAGCACATGGCGCTCGACCACGAGCTGACCCTTGGCGGCGTGCGCGCCCTGGCCGGCTTCGGTGCGCTGAAGTTTAGCTTCAACACAAGGCTTAACACAGAGAGCACAGAGTAAAGCCACACACAGCCCACACTGATCTCCGTGTGGCTTTTCTGCGTGCCCTCTGTGTTGAGCTTTTCAGCGCGGCTATACTTTACGAGCGAGGTTATTTTGGACAAGGTTTCGATCGGCATCATCGGCGGCAGCGGGCTCTACGCCATGCCCGGCATCACCAACCTGCGCGAGGTCGCGCTCACGACGCCCTTCGGCAAGCCGTCCGACGCCTACATGGTCGGCGAGCTCGACGGCCGGCCCGTCGCCTTCCTCGCCCGCCACGGCCGCGGCCACCGCATCTCGCCGAGCGAGCTCAACTTCCGCGCCAACATTTACGGGCTCAAGCAGTTAGGCGTGGAGTTCATCCTGTCTGCCTCGGCCGTAGGGTCGTTGAAGGAAGAGCACAAGCCCACTGACTTCGTGATTCCCGACCAGTTCATTGACCGCACTTTCGCCCGCCAGGGCAGCTTCTTCACCGATGGCATCGTCGCCCACGTAGGCTTCGGCGACCCCGTCTGCAAAGTCGCCGCCAAGGCCTTTGCCGACGCCTGCGCGCAGGTCGGCGTCGTCGGCAAACAGGGCGGCACCTACGTCTGCATGGAAGGCCCGCAGTTCTCCACGCGCGCCGAATCAAACCTCTATCGGAGTTGGGGCGCGGACGTCATCGGCATGACCAACCTGCAGGAGGCGAAGCTCGCGCGCGAGGCCGAGATGAGCTACGCCACGCTCGCCATGGTCACCGACTACGACTGCTGGCGCGAAGGCCACGACGATGTCACCGTCGAGCAGGTCGTCGCCGTCATCCACCAGAACGCCGACAATGCCGGCAAGGTCGTCCGCGCCGCCGCCGCGCTGCTGCCGGAGGGCAAGAGCCCCTACGCGGGCGTCCTGCAGTACGCCATCATGACCGACAAAAAGCTCATCCCCGAAGCCACGAAAGAGCGTCTCAACCTGCTCATCGGCAAGTACCTCTAAGCCCCCTTCAGGGTGGAAGCATGAGGCTTCAGCCCCATAAGCCAAACTCAACGTTCCACCCCGGGCTTTAGCCCCGGCGCACTCACTCCCAGGAGTTCCATGTCCATCCTCGTCGTAGGTTCCGTCGCGTTCGACACCGTCACCACCCCGCACGGCAAGCGCGAAAAGATGCTCGGCGGCGCGGCCACGCACTTCTCGCTCGCCGCCAGCTACTTCACCGACGTCCGCGTCATCGGCGTCGTCGGCGAAGACTTCGGTCCAACCGAGGAAGCCGTCTTCACCAACCGCAACATCGACATCCAAGGCATCGAGCACGCCCCGGGCCTCAGCTTTCATTGGACCGGCAGCTACACCGGCGCCATGAACGAGGCCACCACGCTCGGCACCGACCTCAACGTCTTCGCCACCTTCGAGCCTAAGATCCCCGCCGCCTATCAAGACAGCGAGTACCTCTTCCTCGCCAACATCGACCCCGTCCTGCAGCTCCGCGTCCGCCAGGCCATGCCCAACGTCAAAATGGTCTGCGGCGACACCATGAACTACTGGATCGCCGATCACGCCGCGGCGCTCGCCAAGGTCATCGCTGAACTCGACGTGCTGCTCATCAACGACGGCGAGGCCAAGATGCTCTCGGGCGAGACCAACATCGTCAAAGCCGCCGCGGCCATCATCGCCAAGGGCCCCAAATCGCTCGTCATCAAACACGGCGAGTACGGCGCGACCGCCTTCTTCGGCGCAGAGTCCTTCCCCGAAGGCCGGCCCAGCCCCTTCCGCGCCCCCGCCCTCCCGCTCGCCGAGGTCATCGATCCCACCGGCGCCGGCGACAGCTTCGCCGGCGGCTTCTACGGCTACCTCGCCTCGCAGCCCAGGCTTACCGCCGACGTCTTCCGCCGCGCCCTCTTCTACGGCGGCGTCATGGGCTCGTTCGCCGTCGAGCGCTTCGGCACCGAGCGCCTGCAGAACATCACGCGAGAAGAGATCGAGGACCGCTTCAAGCTCTTCCTCGAAATCTCCCACCTGGCCCCCAGCGAAGTTTAAGCCGTTTTTTGTTTGTCATTCCCGAAGGGAATCTGCGTTTGCACTTCCTCACACCACCGAAGCCTCAAGCTGACAGCTGACAGCTAAAAGCTGTCAGCTGACCAGGATCCCCGCCACTAATCTTCATGCCCCCCAGAAAATCCTCAACCCGCCACGCAACTCCCACCCGCCGCCCCGCGCGCTACTCCGGCGACCCCAACGTGGTCCGCCCCGCAACCCGGCAGGAGACGCTTCCTATCGGCCTCGCCGCCGTCGTCTTCGGCCTCATCTCCCTCTCGTTGAACGCGCTACACGGCACCATGCTCCTCTACGGCGACGCGGTCGCTCATCTCGGCATCGCGAGGCGCATCGTCGACACCAACTCGCCCGGCTTGGCCAACTGGGGCGGCGTCTGGCTGCCCTTGCCGCACCTGCTCATGCTGCCCTTCATCGGCAGGATGCAGTGGTGGCAGAACGGCATGGCCGGGGCCTGGCCTTCGCTGCTCTGCTACATCGTCGGCTGCATGGGCCTGTATCGCCTTGCGCGCCGCGTGCTCATCCCCGCGTGGGCGCTGGTCGCGACGGCCTTCTTCGGCCTCAACGCCAACCTGCTCTATCTCGCCACCACCGCCATGACCGAGCCGCTCTTCCTCGCGCTTCTGGTCTGGATCATCCTGCTCCTGCTCGAGCTCCGCGAGGCCGTCCGCGACAGCAACCCGCGCATCGCCACCAACCGCCTCATGCTGCTCGGCGTCCTGCACCTCGCCGCCGTCATGACGCGTTACGACGGCTGGATCCTCGCCGCCGCCGTGTGGCTCATCGTCGCCTGGCAGCTCTGGCACAACAGGTCCTTCGCAAAAAAGATCCTCCCCGGCTTCGCCACCTTCACGATCCTCACCGTGATCGGCCCCGTCGCCTGGTTCGACTACAACCACATCTTCGGCCACGACTGGCTGGACTTCATGCGCGGCCCGTACTCGGCCAGGGAGATCGACCGCAAGACCTCTCCACCCGGCGCGCACAAGTACTGGGGCTGGCACAACCCGGCCTGGTCGCTCATGCTCTATGCCCGCACCGCGCAGGTGGATTCCACCGCGTGGGAGTTCGGCTGGCTCGTCGCCGCGGGAGCGCTCTGGGGCGCATGGAAGGCCTGGTACAGCAAGCTCGACCGCGCCGTATTCCTGCTCTGGCTGCCGCTTCCGTTCTACGTCTACAGCATCGCCTACGGCTCGGTGCCCATCTTCATCCCGCAGCTCTACCCGCACTCGTACTACAACTCGCGCTACGGTATGGAGATGCTGCCCTGCCTCGGGATCTTCTGTGCGCTCGCCCTGGCCGCCGCCGCAAAGTACTTCAGCGCACGCGCCGCGCAGCCGGAGAGCATGCAGAAGCTCGTCACGCGCTTCACCGTTCCGGTCATGCTGCTGCTCATCGTCGTCAACTTGATTGTCATGGTGCATGAGACGCCGCTGGTCCTCAAGGAAGCGGAGGTGAACTCGCGCGGCCGCCTGGCCATCGAAGACCCACTGGCCGAGCAGCTCGCCGGCTTCGTCCCCGGCGCACGCATCCTGATGGATAATTCCAGCCTTATCGGCGCCTTGCAGAAGGCCGGCGTTCCGCTCAGGCAAACCATCGGCCCGGGCGACTGGTACGGCTGGCGCGCCGGTATGCAGACACCCGCCGAAGCCGCGCAGTACGCCGTCGCGGCATCCGGCGATGAGGTCTCCAAGGCCATCGCCGCACATCCCGAAGGCCTCACGGAGCTCTCGATCGTCTGCTCCGGCACCGGCGGCGCGGGCAAGACCTGCGTCAGGATCTATAAGAGCGACCGCTACCAGCCCCATTAGCTGAGCGAAGCCCCATCCAGCGTGGCGAAGATTGCCGGCACATCCAGGTAAATCGGAGTCCCCGGACCGTAAGCCGATCGCTCTCCGCCGGCTTCATCCCAAAGCTGCTGTAGGTCGCCGCGGATCGATCGCTCGGGTCGAGAATCTACAGGTTCTCCGCACCCATCTGCACAAAATCATCCAGCCTCTTCATCACGCGCCCAGGCCTGTCCTCGGGCGAGAGAATCTCGATGCAAAGCAGCGGAGCCGTAACACGCACCCGTTCCGCCCGCGCGCCCTGCCAGACCACGCAGACCTCGGGCAGGCGAACACGGCTCTTCGAAGTCCGCGTGCGGTACTCCGCCAGCACGTCGATCTTCCACTCCGCCTGATGAAGAATGAACCAGTGACCAAGCATCATGGAGGTAGCCGTGATCCCGTTCACCCATGTTCTTCTCCTCAAGCACCCCATCCACGAACTCCATATCAGGCTCGTAGCTGCTGGCGAGGTATTCTTCGATGGTGATCAACTGCGGCAGAGCGGACGCGGCGGCCATGGCGATTCCCTCCTCATAGTATGCACGCGGGCAGCGTGCCGTAAGCTGTAGATTGACGTTCTTGAACTAGCAGCTAGCGACTATAAAACTAAGAACTACGAACACTATCCTTCGCTCAAGTCGCCGCAAAGCCCCACAGAAGCAGCAGCTCCTTCAAAGGCATCCATGAAGTTCGTAAAAGCACACGCCGACGGCAACGATTTTCTCATCCTCGAAGAGTCCGCCGCGGAGCGCAAACACGCCGCACTCGCAAAGCGATTGTGCGCCCGCAACACCGGCATCGGCGCGGACGGAATAGAATTTATAGACCGCAAGCACGACGGCTCGCTCTTCCTCCGCCTCTTCAACGCCGACGGCTCAGAGGCCGAGCTCTCCGGCAACGGCACGCGCTGCGTCGCTGCGTGGCTCGCGTACAGCAAGCATAAGACCGAAGTTGCGCTGGGCACGCACGGTGGCCTGCGCACCTGCAAGGTCATCTCGTCTGAAGGCCCCGTCTTCCAGATTGAATCCGCAATGGGCATTCCGCGCTTCATGCGCCGGGCGATTGAAGTCGACGGCGTCGGCGTCGTCCAAGGCGCGATGATCAACGTCGGCAACCCGCACTTCGTCCTCTTTCCGGACAGCGACGACTTCAGCTCGCACGGGCTCACCTGGCAGCAGCTCGGCGCGAAGATCGCGGTCAGCCCGCTCTTCCCACACGGCACCAACGTGGAGTTTGTCCGCGTCAAATCGCCGGCTGAGATCGAGTTCCGCATCTTCGAGCGCGGCTGCGGCCCGACGACCTCCTCCGGCACCGGAACCTGCGCTTCCTCGACCGCCGCCATCGCGCTGCGCGACTGCAGCCGTGAGCTGACCGCACTGTCCGAAGGCGGCTCGCAGCGCGTCTCCTGGCCCGCCAACGATCGGCAGATGATGCTCACCGGCTCGGCCACCATCGTCTGCACGGGAGAGACGCTATGAGCTTTCTGCGGCGCAAACCGCGTGCCCTCAAGCCCGGCTCGATGCTCGGCATCGTCTCCCCCGCGAGCACGCCGAAGGAGGATTCCGTCAGCGCCGGCATCGCCGTGCTGACCGCGATGGGTTATCGCACGAAGCTGTTTCCGCACGCGCTCGATCGCGGTCCGCTCTACTACGCGGGAACCGCCGCGGAGCGGCTCAACGATCTGCACGCAGCCTATGCGGACCCCGAAGTCGACGGTATTCTGTGTACGCGCGGAGGCTGGGGAGCGGCGGAACTGCTGCCGCATCTGGACAAAAAGCTCATCGACCACCACGCCAAGCCGCTGCTGGGCTACAGCGACATCACGTCACTGCATGTATGGCTCGAGCGCGAGCTTGGGCGCGTCAGTTTTCAGGCTCCGATGGTCGCCGCGGACTACTCGAAGCTCGCCGATCGACTGCCTGATGGGCCGAGCTGGAAGGCCGCGCTCGAAGGCTCCGCGGACTGGTCTGTCGGTTCTGAGAACGGCTTGCGCCTGCTGCGTGCAGGTGCGGGGAAACCGGAGGGAATGTTGACGGGAGGCTGTTGTTCGATCTATGTCGAAGGGTTGGGAACGCCTTATGCGCCCGCGAATCGCGGCGGTATTCTGTTCCTGGAAGACATCGGCACGGCGCCTTACCAGTGGGACCGGATGCTGGTGCACCTGCGCTTTGCGGGCATGCTGAGGTGCGTGAAGGCGATCGTGTTCGGCGACATGGCCGCATGCGTGAAGGAAGAAGAGATGCCGCTGCTCGAAGGCGCGCTGCTGCACGCGCTTGCCGACTTTGAAGGGCCGCTTTACCTCGGGCTGAAGAGCGGGCATGTGCACGCGGGCAACGTCACGCTGCCGTTTGGCGTGCATGCGCGGCTTGCGGACGATGCGCAGGGGAATCCGCGGCTGCACTTTCTGGAGTCTGCGGTTGCGGTCTAATCTGGAAGGATGGCAGCAGCGAAGCACATACATTTGATTGGGGTTTGCGGGACGGCGATGGCGTCGCTCGCGGGCATGCTGAAGGCGCAAGGGCATCGCGTAACAGGCTCGGATACGGCCGCTTATCCGCCGATGTCGGACCAGCTTGCGGAGATGGGGATCGCTGTTCTGGAGCCTTATGCGGAGCGCAATCTGGTGCCTCGACCGGACCTGGTTGTGGTCGGGAATGCAATCTCGCGGGGCAATGTGGAGCTCGAATACGTGCTGGATGAGCGAATCCCGTTCTGCTCGATGGCCGCGATCCTGCATGACGAGTTCCTGGTCGGGCGCGAGTCGCTGGTGGTTGCGGGAACGCATGGCAAGACGACGACGACATCAATGCTTGCGTGGATCTACGAGGTTGCGGGTTTGCGTCCGTCGTTCCTGATTGGCGGCGTTGCGGAGAACTTTGGCGCAAGCTTCAAGGTGCGGGATTCGAGGCCGTTTCTGCTGGAAGGCGACGAGTACGATACTGCCTTCTTCGACAAGGGTCCGAAGTTTCTGCACTATTTTCCTGACGCGGCGATTCTCACGCATGTGGAGTTCGATCATGCCGATATTTACGACGACTTGAAGGCGGTGAAGACGGCGTTCTCGCGCTTTGTGAACCTCATTCCGCGGCGCGGACGCGTGGTCGCATTTGACGGCAGTGGCAACGTAAGTGACTGTATCCAAAAGGCTTTCTGTGCGGTCGAACGCTACGGCTTTGCCGAGGATTCTTTCTGGCGGGTTACGGAGATGACGCATGCGGGTGGCGGGGTCGATTGGACGGTGGCTCGTCGGGGTGTGGAGTTCGTCAAGTTGCGGTTGCCGATGGCGGGCGAGCACAATGCCATGAACGCGACCGCGGCGGCTGCGCTGGCGTTTGGGCAGGGCGTGGCGAAGGAGGCGATCGTGGAGGCGCTGGCGACGTTCAAGAGCGTCAAGCGCCGGCTGGAGGTGAAGGCGGAGATCGGCGGCGTGACGATCATCGACGACTTCGCGCATCATCCGACGGCGATCCGCGAAACACTCCGCGCGCTGCGGCAGGCTTATCCTGGGCGGCGGCTGTGGGCGGTGCTGGAGCCGCGCTCGAACACGCTGCGGCGCAACGTGTTCGAGGACGATCTGGTGCAGAGCCTGCGATTGGCGGACCGCGTGGTGGTCGCGGCGGTGTTCAAGAGCGAGAATATTCCGGTGAACGAGCGGCTGGAACCGGAAGCGGTCGCGGCCGGACTGCGCGTGCGCGGAACGCCGGCGACGGTGTTTGCGGACGCGGATGCGATTGTGGCGGGGATTTTCGAGGAGCTGTGCGCGGGGGATGTGGTGGCGATTCTGTCGAACGGCGGCTTTGGGGGGATCTATACGAAGCTCCCGGAGGCCTTGCGGAGGAGGGTGGGGTAGCCCCCCCTCCTTGTTTGATTCTAAGATCTTGGATTGATTGGGGTTAGATACTGATTTGATCTGGTTGGGAGTTGAACTGATTTTGGGGCAGCGGCTTTCTTTCGGGAGTTTCTAGTTGTTAGTTGGGCTGATTGGCTTCTGGTGGTTGAGACTCAGATTCCCTTCGGGAATGACAAACAAAGGAGCGGGGAACCTACGTCCCTGGTTAGTTCGTCTGAGCATCCGCATTTAGAAGTAGAGGCGGATGCTGCCCTGGAGCTGGCGCGGGGTGTAGATGGTGTTGGAGTTGGAGTTGCGGTTGGTGCCGAAATAGGGGTTGTAGAGGAGGTACATGGGGTCCGTGTTCTTGGTGTCGGTGAAGGTGTTGGGGCAGGCGGCGGCACCGACTACGAGACGAGGGTCGACCGGAACCGTGGACGGCGGAGCGTAGCAGACGTTGTAGGCGTTGGTGTTGACGGACGTAATGTTCTGGTGATTGAAGAGGTTGAAGGCCTCGGCGATGAATTCAAGGCGGAAGTGGCCGAAGCGGTCGTCCATGGTGAAGGAGCGGGAGAGCCTGAGGTCGGTGGTGTTGATGTTGGGCAGGTTGTAGGAGTCGCGCTCCGAGAGCAGGTTGCCGTAGTAGTCGAACTTGGGCAGGCGATTGATGCCGCCGGCACCGATGATGCCGGCGTAGCTTGTGCCGAAGGCGGTACGGGTCGTGTTGGCCGAGTAGGGCAGGCCTGTTTGCGACTGGACGATGGTGGCGATGCGCCAGCCGTTGGTGAGCGAGCGCCGGATGGGTCCGCCTTCGTGGAAGTTCGAAAGATAGGTGGCTGAGCCGACGAAGCGCTGCTGGACGTTCAGCACGGAGTTGCCGTACTCCTGGCCTAGATTGGAGGGGTCGAGCTGCTGGTTGGAGCCGGCGTTGGTGGAGAGGTAAGGGTTGTAGTCCATGGCGTGGGCCCAGGTGTAGTTGGCGGTGAAGGAGAAGCCCTGGGAGAAGCGGTGGTTGAGCTGCACGGCGAGCGCGTGATAGCTGGAGTTGACGTCGGATTTGAAGTCGAGCAACTGGTAGATGCCCTGGCCGGCGTTGCGGAGGCCGCCACCCTGATAGGTGCCGAGAGTGACCATCCCGCCGAGTGGGATGGGCGGGGCCTTGACGCCGCCGCGCGGGTTGGGCAGGGTATAGCCCTGATTGGGCAGCACGCCCGGGTTGACGGTGGTGTAGTTCAGGGGGACGAGCGTGCCGAGATTGGCGGTGTTGCGGTCTACCGCGGAGGCGAGCTCACGGCCGAGCGAGCCCATGTACTGCAGGGCGAAGATGGTGCCATGGCCAAGGTTCTGCTCGACGGCGAGGTCGATTTCATGCACCTGAGGGTTCTGCAAGTGGGGGTCGAGATAGGAGACGCTGGTCTGCGCACCGGGGCAGCTCGCGGCGAACTGTGCCGCACCGTTGAGGCCGCTGGGAAAGATGTTGGGGAAGATGAGGGCCGGCGTGCAACTGGTGGTGCTGGGGGTCTGGAAGCGTAGCTGCCCGGTGGGGCCGCCGGAGTTGAGGTAGGTCTGAAGAATATTGGCGTTGATGATGCGGCCGTTGTAGATGCCGTATCCGCCGCGCAGGGTGGTGCGGCCGGTGCCGTAGACGTCGAGGGCGAAGCCAACGCGGGGCTGGACGTTGTTGCGGTCGTCGGGCCTTCCGGCGGACTGGGGGACGGGTGCAACGAGATTGACGGACTTACCCGCGTAGTTGCCGAAGGAGCCGGTGAGGTTGGCGTAGGGGTTGGCGGGAATGTACTCGTACTCGTAGCGTACGCCGGTGTTGAGGGTGAGCCGGGCGGTGGCGCGCCAGTCGTTGGTGAGATAGCCGGCGTAGTCGGTGGTGGCGATTTCGCCGGAGCGGGTGCCGAAAGCCTGGGTGAACTGGTAGTACTGCTTGTTGTAGGTGGGGCCGCCGAGGCCGAGCACATAGTGGTCGTAGTCCGCGATGAAGTTGACGCCGGTGTCTTCGGAGTAGGAGCCGTTTTCGTCATAGAGATTGTCGATAAAGTCGAAGACGCGGTTGAGGTCGAGGCCGGCCTTGGTGGTGTTCTTGCCATGGGCCCAGGTGTAGCCGTCGGAGCCCTGGATGCGGCGCTCGTTGGGCAGGGCGCGGCGCTGCTGAGTGAGGGGGGTTCCGATGTCGAAGCCGGCGGCGTCGTAGTCGTAGCCGATGTTGACGTCGGGCGGCAAACCGAACTGATTTTTCGTCAGGGGAAACTCATTGCCGAGCGGGGTTTGGGAGGAACCGTACTCGAAGTCGCGTCCGTACTGGAAGCGGATCTCATTGGTCATGGTGGCGGAGAGCGTGGTGGCGAGCCGCGCGATGCCGTAGTCTTCCTTAACGAAGTCGTTGCCGAAGGAGGCGCGGCCGTAGGTGTTGGTCTGCTGGGTCTGGACGCCGGCCGGGGAGCTGGCTCGGAGGCGATTGTAGGAGAAGATGGCGTGGTTGCGGTTGTTGACCTGCCAGTCGAGCTTGGGAAAGTTGAGGACCTGATCGGAGTTGCGGGGGACTGGGCCGAGAAAGCTGGCGAGGACGCCGAGGCCCTGGTTGTAGAGGGCGGCTCCCTGCTGATAGGAGGCGGCGACGCTTTGCCCGGAGGTGAGGTAGAGCGCGTAGGCGAGCGAGCAGACGCCGTAATCGCCGGTGAGGGTGGTGGTGGTGTTGGTGCCTTTGCCGGCGGAGCAGCTTTCGCCAGCGGGCAGGGTCGCGTCCGCGGGGGCGAAGAGGCCGGCGGTTGCGGTGGAGGCGGTGGCGGTGCCGGGGAAGTTTCGGCGGGACTGGTCGTAGGAGTAGAAGAAGAAGAGCTTGTCGCGGAGGATGGGACCGCCGAGGCCGAAGCCCCACTGCTTGCGCCAGTCCTTGGGCTTGTAGTTGGTGGTGAGATAGTTGCCGCTGGCGGGGTCGAGCGTGGTGAGCGCGGTGTAGGGGTTCGAGGCGCCGAAGTCGTTGTCGCGGTCATAGAAGAAGAGTTCGCCGTGGAACTGGTTGCCACCGGATTTGGTGACGGTGTTGATGACGCCGCCGGCGGAGCGGCCGTACTCCGCGGAGAAGTTGCTGGTGTTGACCTGGAACTCCTGGACAGCGGTCTGCGAGATGCTGTACGCGGCGCGGGTGCGGCCGCGCTGCTCGGAGAAGTAGGCCTGGTTGTCGTCGAGGCCGTCGATGGTGGAGTTGTTGAGCAGAAAGGAGATGCCGCGGAAGGAGAGGAGGCCGAAGCCGTCGCCGTTGGAGACGACGCCGGGGGTGAGGAGGGCGAAGTTGGAGGCGCGCCGCCCGTTGATGGGCAGGTTGTCGATCATGTTCTGGTCGATGACGGAGGAGATTTCGTTGGAGTCGAGGTGCATCTCGGGGGAGGTTTCGGCGGCGACGGAGACGGTTTCAGCGGCGCCGCCGACCTGAAGCTTGGGGGAGAGGCTGGCGATGACGCCGACCTCGATGACGAGGTTGGTTTCGCGCTCGGTTTTGAAGCCGGGGGCCTCGATGGTGACGGTGTAGGGCGCGGGGACGAGGCGGGGGAAGCGGTACTCGCCCTTGCCGTTGGTTTTGACGGAGGTGGCCTGGCCGGTGGTGGTGTTGGTGGCGGTGACGGTGGCGTCGGGGAGGACGGCTCCGTTGACGTCGGCGACGATGCCGGCGAGGGCGCCGGCGTCGGCGGACTGGGCAGCGGCGGAGAGGGAGGTGGCTGCGAGAGCCAGGGCGAACAGGTGGGGGTAACGCCGCATCAAGGGAATCTCCTGGAAGGTGCTGGGGAGCGGGGTGCTGCTATTTGGTGGTGACGGTGAGGGTGACGGGGAAGCTGGAGGTGAGGACAGCGCCGGGCGCGGTGGCATTGGGGGTTCCGGCGACGTTGACGGTGAGGGTGTAGGCGCCGGTGGGGGTGGGGGTGGCAAAGTGTCCCTGGCCGCAGCCGCTGAGGCCGAGGGCGAGCGCGGCGGAGAGGACGAGCAGGAGCAGGCCGCGGAGTTTATGCTGGGCCGCGCGGCGGCGGGTGGCAAAGCCGAGCAGGAGCAGCAGGGCGAAGGCGATGGGGGAACGCGGGGTCAGGGGCGGGACCACGTTGTCGACCAGGCCGCCGGGCTGGACGGTGGTGAGCGAGAGGGCGATGAGGCTGGGGGTGTTGCTGCCGTTGGCCGCGACGGAGGCGGGGGAGAAGACGCAGTTGACGGTCGCGGGCAGGTTGGTGCAGGAGGTGGTGATGGTTCCCGTGTAGCCGAAGGTGGGGGTGATGGTGAAGCTGAGCAGGGCGGTCTGGCCCTGGACGACGGCGGCGGCGGTGGGGGTGTTCGAGAGATTGAAGCCGGGAGTGGAGGAGACGACGGTAACCGAGGGGGAGGTGCTGGTGGTGTAGTTGGGGTCGCCCGAGTAGACCGCGGTGAGGACGTTGGTGGAGGACTGGCCGACGACCGCGAAGGTGGTCGTGGTGGTGGCGGTTCCGTTGGGGGCGACGAGGACGCTGGTGATCAGCGTGGAGCCGTTATAGAAGGTGACGGAGCCGGTGGGGAAGCCGCCGGTGGTGGGGGCGACGGTCGCGGTGAGGGCGACGCTGGTGGTGCTCGAGACAGCGGTGGCGGAGGCCGAGAGGAGGGTGGTGGTGCCGGCCTTGGTGATGGTGAGGACGCCGGGAACGATCGTGACGATGTAGTTGGTGGCGGCGGTGCCGGTGACGGTGGCGGAGATGGGGTAGGTGCCGAGGGGTGAGGTCTGGGTGGCGGGGGTGGTGTAGGTGACGCCGATGGTGTCGTTGTTGACGACGCCGGTGAGGGTGCCGGTGAGGGTGGGGATGGCGGCGTAGAAGGGCTTGGCGACGGCGTTGGGCGCGACGGTAAGGGGGGCCGGGGCGAGGGTGATGGTGACGGGCAGCGCGGTCGAGGGGCTGGAGGTGCTGTCGCCGGGGTAGCTGGCGGAGACGGTGTGGGTGCCGGCGGAGAGGCCGGGGACGCTGAAGGTGGTGGTGCCGTTGCCGGTGAGCGTGGGGGTGTAGGGGGTGGTGTCGACCTTGACGGTGACGTTGCCGGAGGCGGCGGGCTGGCCGGTGGGCACGGCGACGGTGACGGTCAGGGCGACGGGCTGGCCGTAGGTGCCGGCGGTGGACGAGGCGGAGATGGTGGTGGTGGTCGCGTTGACGGGGGTGATGCCGGTGCCGGTGAGGGTGAGGACGGTACCGTTGAAGGTGAAGGTGGCGCTGCGGGTGCCGGTGGCGGTGGGCTTGAAGCCGGCGGTGAGGGCGAGGGCGAAGCCGGGGGCGAGGGTGGCGGGGCCGGTGGTAGGGGTGAGATTGAAGTCGCCGGTGTTGCCGGCGGCGGTGACGTAGGGAGAGGCGAAGGCGATGGGGAGGTTGCCGGCGGAGACGAGGTCGGCGGGGGCGGTGAGCTGGGCAGCGACGGGGTCGTTGCCGAAGGCGTAGGCGGCGCTGGTGCGATTGAAGATAAAGACGGCGTTGGCGGAGGAATCGGCGACGTAGAGGTTGCCGGTGGGGGTGAGGGCGAGGCCGGTGGGGTTGATGAGGCCGGTGGTGGCGATGGTGAGCTGGTCGGCGGTGTTGAGGGTGCCGTTTTCATTAGGGATGAAGACGATGCGGGCATTGCGGGAATCGGAGATGTAGAGGCTGCCGGCGGGGTCGACGGCGACATAGCCGGGCGCGGAGAGGCCGGAGCCCAGGGTAATTTGGGTAGAGCTGTTGAAGGGGAGTTCTACTACGTTGTTGGCGATCTTGTTGGCGACGAAGAGATTGCCGAGGGTGTCGACGGCGAGGCCGGCGGGGCCGCTGAGGCCGGCGGCGAGGGTGGTCTGGACGAGGGTTCCGGCGGCGATGCGGGTGACGGTGCCGGCGGCGGAATCGGCGATGAAGACGTTGCCGAAGGTGTCGACGGCGAGGCCGGAGGGAGTGGTGAAGCCGGTGCCGAGGGTGAGCTGGGCGGCGCCGTTGGCGGGGACCTCGACGACGGTGCCGGTGGCGAGCGCGGCGAAGACGTTGCCGGCGGGGTCGACGGCGACGGCGTTGGCCTGGGCGAGGTTGCTGCCGAGGGTGGTGGTGGTACCGATGCCGGGGGCAAACTTGCGGATGGAGGTCGAGGAGGGGATGGCCGCGTAGAGGTAGCCGGCGGAGTCGACGGCGAGGCCGGTGACGGCGGGGAAGGGTCCGTTGCCGAAGGTGCCGACGGCGGCGGCGGGGTCCGCGAGCAGGAGGGCGGCATTGCCGGTGCCGGTGAGGGCGAAGGAGGCGGTAAGGCCGGTGGCGCTCTTGACGGCGAGCGGAGTGGCGCGGGGGCCGGCGGCGGCGGGCGTGAAGGTGACGGGAGTGGCGCAGTCGGTGGTTGTGTCGGTGTTGACGACGCAGACGGCGGTGCCGAGGGTGTAATCGACGGAGCCGAAGCCGGCGGGCGTGGGCAGGGTGGAGGTGGAGGCGGAGTCGCCGGCACCGTAGTGGACGTCGACGGTCTGGGTGACGGACTTGCCGGCGGTGAGGGCGGGGAACTGGGCGCCGGTGGAGAGCTTGCGGATCAGGTTGTTGCCCTGGTCGGCGATGTAGACGTTGCCGGCGGCGTCGACGAAGGGCTGGAAGGGCTTGTAGAGGGTGGCCTGGGTGCCGGGGCAGCCGTCGCCGATGTTGTCGGTGGCGGCGGTGCAATAGACGGCTCCGGTGACGGCCTTGCCGGCGGCGGAGGGTGCGGCGGCCTCAAGCTGGCCGGCTACGGCGTAGAGGATGCCGGTGGCGATGTCGACGCGGTCAAGGTAGCTGGTGCCGGTGGTGGCGTCGTAGACGGCGATGTAGACGTTGCCGAGCGCGTCGGTGGCGACGCCGTAGATGCTGGCGAGCGGGGTGGAGACGGCCGGTCCGCGGACCTGCGCGGCGGACTTGGTCATGGCACCGTTGGCGAAGGTGGTGAGGATGCCGGTGGTGCCGTTGATGACTCGGACGTCGTAGGGGTACTCGTCGGCGATGTAGATGTTGCCTGCGTTGTCGACGGCAACCTGGTAGGGGCTGTCGAGTGTGGCGGCGGTCGAGGGGCCGCCGTTACCGGCCTTGCCGTAGGTGGTGCAGCCAGTGGTGGAGTTGCCGTAGGCGCAGCCCGCGCCGGCGATCGTGAAGATGGCGCCGGCGGGGATGGAGTTGGCGGCGATGGTGGTGGCGGTGGACTGGAGGTTGACGACATCCACGACCGAGTTGTAGTTGTCGCCGATGTAGAGGTTGCCGGCGCGGTCGAAGCCGATGCCGTAGGGGTGGACGAGCTGGCCGGCCCCGGCGAGCACGACCGTGCCTGGGTTGGCGACGTTGCCGGCGCGGTAGCCGGGCGTGCCGGCCGTGTTGACGACGGTGGTGAGGATGCCGGTGGCGTGGTCGATGCGGCGGACGGCGCCAAGGGTGTAGTCGGAGAACCAGACGTTGTTGGCGGGGTCGACGGCGAGGCCTTCGGGGGCAGCGAGCTTGACCTGGGTGGCGAGGCAGCCGTCGCCGAAGGCGCTGGTGGAGGTGAGGCTGGAGCCGCTGGCGCAGGCGACGCCGGAGGCCGGGGTGGCGGTGCCCTGGCCGGCGATGGTGGTGATGATGCCGGTGCGGGCGTCGACGCGGCGCAGGGTGGAGTTGTTGGAATCGACGATGAAGAGGTTGCCCTGGGTGTCGCCTGCGACGGCGCGCGGGATGGAGAGCAGGACCTGGGTGGCGAGGCAGCCGTCGCCGTAGACGTCCTGCGCGGTGAGCGTGGAGCCGGAGGCGCAGGCAGCACCGACGGTGTAGGGCGCGGCGGTGGCAGCCGGGTAGGTCGTGCCCAGGGTGCCGCCGCCGGCGACAGCGGTGATGACGTAGGGCAGCAGTTGCGGTGCGGCGGGTGCGCCTGCGGGCGCCTGCGGGTGGCCGGCGAGGGAAGCAGAGAGCACGGCGAGGAGGCCGAGGGCAGAGCGAAGACGCGACATGGCAAAGACTCCAGGGGAGGTTTGGCGCTTGGGGTTGTGCAAGGAAGACGTGTGTGCGGGAGGAATGGTTTCGGCGCTCATCGATGGTTCACATGGCAGAACGGCTTGCTCGCTGGATGGTGCGGTCGCAGAAATCCTCGGTGTCGACAGAGTATAAGGACTGTATTACGGGACGGTGAGCGTGGTGGCTTGGGTCCGTTTGGTTGGGTGATGGTGTCAGTGTATCGCGGTTGGGTGTTTGCGGGGGGGATCGGCGGTGTCGGACAGATGACACGTTGCGCTGTGAAGACAGGTTGTGACCGGAGCAGAGACCATACCTCATGGATGGGAGTGCGGCATCTGGCGGAACGCAGATCCGTACGGGATGACAATCAAAATGCGAGAGGCAGTCTGGTGTCATTTCGTAGCGTCGCGATGTCATCCTCGGTTTGAGAGGGGGTTGTACACTGGGTTTTCTTATGACGGTTAAGGCCTGGCTTTCGATGTTGGGGATGGCGCTGGGGGCGGTGGTGGCGAGCGCGCAGAGTGGTGCGCCTGCTACGCCTACGCTGCGGATTTCGACTCGACTAGTGCTGCTCGATACGAACGTGGTGGACGCGCAGGGTAGGCCTGTGACCGGGTTGACGGCGAAGGATTTTGCGGTCTACGAGGACAAGCGGCAGGAGCAGATCGTCAGCTTCGAGGCGCCGGAGGCCCATGTTCTGCCGCCGGGCGATGACGCCGCGACGGTCTTCGATCCGGGCAAGCCGGCGGCGTTTGGCAGCTCCGCGGTGACGATCTTTGTGCTGGACGAGGTCAATACGCACTTCGCCGATTCGGCCTATGCGGTGCACTCGATCGAGGCTTACCTGGCGAAGGAGGACGACGTGCTTGCGCAGCCCGCGACGCTGATGGTGGTGCGGGACTCGCGGTTTCAGCAGCTGGTGGGGTTTACGCTGGACAAACAAAAGCTGCTGGGGGCGCTGCGGAGGTTTGTGCCGGAGCAGGCGTGGGCGCTGGAGCAATCGATGAGCGTGGGCGAGGGCGTGGCGGAGCGGCTGGACCGCTCGCTGGCGGCGCTGGAACAACTGGCGCAATATGGGGCGCGGATTCCGGGGCGCAAGAACCTGATGTGGGTGGGGGCGGGCTTTCCGTCGATCGACCCGCAGGCGCTGACCGAGGGCACGCACCGCGCGCTCGCGAACATGCTGCAGCACGTAACCGATGTGCTACTCGAGAACCGCGTGACGCTGTTTGCGGTGGACCCGACGACGACGGCGGCGAGCTTGCAGGAGATTACGGACCCGGTGCAGCTGGCGTTTGTGGCGGCGGTGGGGACGGGCGGCAAGGCGATGGACCCGTTCGACCACCAGTACGACTTCGACCGGCTGGGTCCGGTGACGGGCGGCAAGGTGCTGCGCGGGTTGAACGATGTCGACCGGCAGCTGCGGGAGTCGATCGCGTCGGGCGGCAACTACTACACGCTTGGGTACCGGCCTTCGAACGGCAGCGAGGTTCCGGGGCAGTTCCGGCACATCAGCATTGTGTGCCTGCGGCCGGGGCTGGTGGCTACGACGCACGATGGGTACTATACGTCGTCGCCGAAAGCTACGCTGGCGACGGACACGATCGGGTACGACCTGAACAATGCGGCGACGGCGTCGATTCCATTTCATGGGGTGAGTTTTACGGCGGATCGCGGGCCGGCGGGGGCGTTTGTGCTGCATGTGCAGGCGCGCGACCTGACGTGGGTGAATGCGGACGATAAAGACGCCAAGCAGGAGGCGCAGGTGGAGGTGCTGGCCGTGGCGCTGTCGGCGAAGGGCAAGGTGCTGGAGCACCAGTTGCTGGCGGAGAGGGCGGTTGCGGCGCAGGCGGTGGACACGCGGGCGCCGGCTCAGAGCGCTCGGTTTACGGTGTCGCTGACGCCGCCGGCGGGCGCGCAGACGCTGCGGCTGGTGGTGCGGGATACGGCGAGCGGACGGATGGGGACGCTGGACTTTGCCGCCAGGTGAGACAAGGATTACGGGGATACGACGGATGGCTTGTTGGTGCTCCCAACGCAGATTCCCTTTGGGAATGACAAACAAAGGGGCGACGACGGTCTGTGTTGGCGATTTGGTTTAGGTTGCGCTTCGGCTTGGTGGCTTTTCGCTGCCTGCAGGCGTGTGCTGATCTTTCGCCAGAGCTCGCATGACCAGGTCGGCATCATGCGCGATGACCAGGAGCAGCGCGCGGGCCGGCGCCTCCGGGCTTCTACGGCCGGACTCCCAGTGACGCACCGCGTCGACGGACAGGCCGAAGGAGTCTGCGAAGCGGCTCTGGCTGAGATGTAGCCGCGTCCGGATGGCACGTACATCTACTGTGTCGGGAAGGGTGACCTTGTAGCCGGTTCGCTCGCCTTCCAGATAGGCCCGCGCCTCCGCGGTGCCCTGGACCATCTCGTCGAAGAGCTTGCTCATGCGTTTCTCCTGTAATCGTCGAAGAGGCTTTGGGCCATCTTTGCGAGACTGTTTTGTTCGGCTCTGGTGAGGTTGCCCTTATCGGCCTTGGCGTATGCAGTAATGAGGAAGATGGGAAAGTCTGGCCCGCCGTAAAGATAGACCACGCGTGCGCCGCCGCGCGTGCCCATCCCCGCCCGCCCGAAGCGCCGTTTGCGGTAGCCACCTGTGCCGGGCATGAGGTCGCCGGCCTCGGGATCTGCCGCAATGGATGCGTAAGGGCAAATTGCTCCGCTTCGCTGAAGATGGAGTGAGCTGCCTTGAGGTACGTCGGAGTCTCGACGACCGTCTGCATACAGTGATTATAGGCTATAAGCGTATGCCAGTGGCATGGGGCTGGAAAGTTGATTGAGGGCGAATGGTCGGAATGGAGAGATTCGAACTCTCGACCCCCTGCTCCCGAAGCAGGTGCGCTACCAGGCTGCGCTACATTCCGACGTTCTGGTGGTGATGCTGTCGCTCGGGAGGCGCGCTTGCCCGGGTGGCCTGGGCTCGCGTGTGCTCGACTAAGCCAGTTTAGCAGAAGATCGATGCCCGCGGGGGCGCATCAGATAGGCGACGAGGGATTTGCGGGATGATGGAGCGGCGGCAGGTGGTGGAGTTCTGGGAACGCGCGCGGCAGGGCGTGCTGGTGACGCTGGTCGGGGTGGAGGGCTCGTCGTACCGACAGCCGGGGGCGCGGCTGATAGCCGGGGATGCGGGGTATGCGGGGACGATCAGCGGGGGGTGTCTGGAGACGGATGTGGTGAAGAAGGCCGCGTGGCTGACGCGGGAGGGCGCGGCGGTGGAGCGGTACTCGATGGCGTTCGACGATACGGCCGAGATCCCGTTTGGGCTGGGGTGCGGGGGGACCGTCGACCTGCTGTATGAGCCGCTGGATACGCCGGAGGGCAACGCGTTGCTGGACGCGATGCGGCGCTCGCTTGCGGGGGTGGAGAGTACGGTGGTGAGCTTTCTGCCCGGGGGCGGACGCGGGCTGCGGCGGCTGGTGCTGGGGGCGCGAGGGGAGGTCGTTTTTGTAAGTGCGGGGGTGAGTGCGGAGAAGATTTCCTGCGCGTCCGTGCTGGTGCCCGGGCGGGCGTATGCGGGGCGGTTTGTGGAGCGGCTGAGCGCGCCGCAGCGGCTGGTGGCGCTGGGTGCGGGCGACGACGCGAAGCCGCTGGTGCGGATGGCGGCGGGGATGGGCTGGTCGGTGATGGTGGCCGATGGACGGGCGCAGCTGGCGCGGGCGGAACGGTTTCCGGAGGCTGCGGTGGCGGTGATCGGCGACGAACTGGACGTGCGGCCGGAGGATGCGGTGGTGCTGATGACGCATAGCTATGAGCAGGACCGCGAGCTGCTGGTGCGGGTGCTGCCGCTGGCGCCGCGGTACCTGGGGTTGCTGGGGTCGCGGCACCGCTCGAGCCTGCTGGTGAGCGAGGCGGCCGCGCTGCTGGGGTGCACGGTGGCGTGGTGCTGCGAGCGGGTGTTTGCGCCGATCGGGATGGATCTGGGCGGGGATGGGCCGGAGGCGATCGCGCTGTCGATTGTGGCGGAGGTGCAGGGGGTGGTGCATGGGCGGGGGGTGGCTTCGCGGCGGCTTACGGCGCGGGAGGTGGCGGTGCAGCTGGAGAAGGGTGGGGTTTCGCAGTATCTGGGGGGGCGGTGTGGGTTGGGGGTTTAGTTAGTTTGTTTCCGATGCAGCGGGTGCCAATCGAACCGCAGATCCCTATGGGATGACAACCAAAATACAAGTGCTGCTTTGTGTCGTTCTGTAGCGGAGCGGACTAGGGCAGTATCCCCACTCATGACGGTAAAGCCGTCATGAGTGGGGCACCCGGGGTTAGCGGGGGATGGGGACGATGGTGCGGTGAGTTTCTTCGAGGGTGGCGGCGGCTCTTTTGAGGGTGGCGCGGCGCTCGAGGGCGGCGCGCTCGACGCACTGCTCGGCTACCTGCATCATCTCGATCGGGGTGCCGAGCGCCTCGACGCCTACGCGCCCGCGGATGATGCCGCTGCTGCGGACGACGAGCTCCTCGAACATGGCCCAGGCGGTCTGCTGCGAGATGTTCCTCTCCGCGAAGGTTCGAGTCAGGGTGCTGCGCATGGTTGCACTCGATTCGGGCAGGAGGATGCGGTACATCTCGCGGGAGACGCGGGCGCCTACGCCGGCGGCGAGGGCAAGCTCGGCGAACTCGTGGACGGTGAGCTGCTCGGTGAGCGGCTTGGGCTTGCGCTTGGTCTTGCCTACGCCGATCGAGGCCAGCAGGACGTAGATGACGCACAGGCAGAGGGCCATGGCGACGTAGGGCAGCAGGAGCAGGAAGAGGCTCGAGATCTGCGCGTCGTGGGTGTGGGCGGAGTGGACCTGCTCGCCGAAGAAGGCGTCGAGGGCGACCTGGACGTTGCCGGCGTTGGTAAGGTACGCGACAAAGAGCAGGCCGAGCGCGGCCATGAGGATCATGCCCACGGGCAGGCCGCCCTTTTTGGCGACTACCTCCGCGGCGGGTGGCGGCGGCTGCCCCGCGCGCCTGCGTTGGCGTGGCTGCGGCTGTGTCTTCTTGGGTCCTTCTTCCACGGTGTGCTCCCCTGACGTGCGACTCATCCAGAGTGCGCCAGGGCGGGCCTGGCGTACATCCCCCGTTGGGGGGAGAGCCTGTGGAACTTGTGGGCTTGTGGGACATCCAATCTGTGTGAGCAACCCTAAGCTAAGACTGTCCGTTCTCGATCAAGCTCCGGTTTCGACCGGCTCGACGCCCGCGCAGGCGCTGGCGAACTCGGTTGCGCTGGCCCGGCAGGTGGAAGGGCTGGGCTACCACCGGTTCTGGATGTCGGAGCACCACTCGATGGCGCTGCTGGCGTGTACGGCGCCGGAGATCATGCTGGCGCGGATCGGCGCGGCGACGACGCGGATTCGGCTGGGCTCGGGTGGGATTATGCTGCCGCAC
This sequence comes from uncultured Acidobacteriaceae bacterium, assembly GCA_964249685.1. Taxonomy (GTDB): domain Bacteria; phylum Acidobacteriota; class Terriglobia; order Terriglobales; family Acidobacteriaceae; genus Edaphobacter. The sequence continues at coordinate 4,636 of CAXUDC010000001.1, read as the reverse complement.
TACACGGCGCTGAAGGTGGCGGAGACGTTTCGTACGCTGCATGCGCTGTACCCGGGGCGGATCGACCTGGGGGTGGGACGCGCGCCGGGGGGCGGGCCGATCGAGGCGACAGCGCTGCGCCGGTACCGCGATGCGCCGCGCAGTGCGCTGCAGGTGGATGACTTTCCCGAGCAGCTTTCGGAGTTGATCGCGTTTCTGCACCAGGGGTTTCCGGCAAATCATCCGTTTGCGCGGGTCTCGGTCGAGCCGGAGGCGGCGGGTGCGCCGGCGCTTTGGCTGCTGGGGTCTTCGATGTGGTCGGCGCGGGCGGCGGCGGAGTTTGGCTTGCCATATGCGTTTGCGCACTTCTTTGCGGGGGAGGGGACGCGGGCCGCGATCGAGTATTACCAGGGGCACTTTCGGGCGAACGCGGAGTTGGGGCCGGACCACCTGACCGCGCCCGAGGCGATGGCGGCGGTGGGGGTGATCTGCGCGGAGACGGACGCGGAGGCGCAGCGGCTGGCACAGTCGGTGCGGCTGCTGCAGTTCAGGATTCGGCAGAACGACCGGCGGCCGGTGGCGACGCCGGAGGAGGCGGCGGTGGAGCTGCGGCAGTATGGGGCGCAGGTGCCGGATGCCCAGGAGTTTCCGCGGTATTTTGTGGGGACGCCGGCGAAGGTTTGCCGGGAGTTGACGGCAATGGCGGGGGCGCTGGGGCTGGGGGAGCTGGTGGTGAACACGATTACGCACTCGGTGGAGGCTCGGCAGCGGAGTTATGGGTTGCTGGCGGAGGCGTTTGGGTTGGGGGAGGGGTGATCATGCAAAGAGACTTACCCCACGATCACCGCGGTGAGGCTGCGGTGATCATGGGGCACCCCCGTGGGTATACTTGGGGGATTACTCCTGAGGAGATTTCTTATGCAGCAGACGGAGATTTACGCCCAGCTTACGGGCATCTTTCACGATGTTTTCGATGACGATACGCTGGTGCTGACGCCGGAGCTGACGGCGGCGAGCGTGCCGGAGTGGGACTCGTTCAACCACATCAACCTGATTGTGGCGGTGGAGGCGATGTTCAAGGTGAAGTTCCAGACCGCGGAGCTGGAATCGATGAATACGGTGGGGCATCTGGTGGATTTGATTCAGAAGAAGCTGGCCGCGCAGGGGCGGTAGAGTGTCGTGATGGTGTCGAGCAAGGCAGCGTGGTAGCCTTACGTGAAAACCTTGGTTTCCGATCTACAACGAATGGGTTACGGTACCGTTACTTCCGATATGCTCCTGGTTGCCTTCGTGGAATAGTTTGCGGCTGCGGATTGGGCGATTCTCATTTCAGTCAGGCGGGCCACTACGAGCCTTCCGACAGAAAAGAGAACCTCCCCCATGCATGACCTCCTCGTCGCTGCCGCGTTCCTCCTGATGGTGATCCTTCCCTGCATCGTAACGATGGGCTCGGGCTCGTCGGAAGAGAGCGAAGAGGCCTAAGGCCCCGCTCCCCGTTTGAACAGCGTACGGGCCCGAAGCAGGGCCTGCGGCGTATCCACATCGACTTCCCCGAATTTGAGTTCGATCGAGTTTGCAGATGCCAGCAGACTTCTAGCGCCGGCGTCGCCGTTGAGCAGTAACAGCTTTGGAAAGTGGGTGCTGGGAAAATAAGCCGGCACCCCCCGTCTTTTTTGCCCGGGTTCGGCTTCGTATTGCGAGGCTACCGGGGCTTTGCTTTGTGTGCCTGCATGGAAGAGCTCGCGGAGATGCGCGGCATCGACGGCGGGCTGATCGCAGGTAAGCAGGATGACTCCTTCGGAATATTCAGGGAGTGCACGGATGCCTGCCTGGATGGAACTTGCCATACCTTCTTGCCAGTGATCGTTGAGGATGACCTGCGTGTGGTTGAGGTTGCAGCGAGTCTGGATTTGGGCTGCGTTTGCGCCCAGGATGACAAGGATCGGGGTAAGGCCGGCTTCGGTGGCTGCCTGGATGGCGCGGAGTAGCAGGGGTTCGCCGTTGAGGGTGGCCAGTTGCTTGGGGTGGCCCAGGCGGGTGGAAGCGCCGGCGGCGAGGAGGATGGCGGGGGTGGGCATCTGGTGGTTGGATGCTGGAGTTGGGCAAAGACTTACCCCACGATAACCGCGATAAGACTGCGGTGATCATGGGGCACCCCGTGGGTCAGATGGTAGCGCGGTGGCGGTGGACGGCTTCGGTGATGAGGTGGGTGGCCTGGGTGACTTCGGCTGCGGTGGTGAGGCGGGTGAGGGAGATGCGGATGCTGGCTTTGGCGCGGGCGGTGGTGAGGCCCATGGCAGTGAGGACGTGCGAGGGCTCGGTGGCGCCGGACTGGCAGGCGCTGCCGGCGGAGACGGCGAGGCCGGCGAGGTCGAGGGCGATGAGAAGGGAGTCGGCGTCGACTCCGTCGAAGTAGAGGTTGGTGGTGTTGGGGGTGCGGGGGGTGCCGGCTCCGTTGACGCCGGAGTTGGGAATTTTGAGCAGGGATTGTTCCAGGGTGTCGCGGAGGTGGGCGAGGGCCTGGGGGTTTTGCGGTGGTTCTTCTGACCTCTCAGGTCCGAGAGATGGAGCACCTAGCCACTGGCGGGCTTGTTCGGCGGCTTCGCCGAGGGCTACGATGCCGGGTACGTTTTCCGTGCCGGCGCGGCGCTGGCGCTCGTGCATGCCGCCGTGGAAGAGCGGCGCGAGCTGGACGTGGCGGCGGCAGAAGAGGATGCCCGTGCCCTGGGGGGCGTACATCTTGTGGCCGGAGATCGAGAGGAGGTCGACGTCCTTTAGCGAGCCGCTGGGGTTGGCGAGCGCGCAGGTGAGGCCGAGGTCGAGGGGCAGCTTGCCGGCGGCCTGGACGGCGTCGGTGTGGAAGTAGGCGCCGTGGGTTTTGGCGATGTGGGCGAGCTCGGGGATAGGCTGGATGGTGCCGGTCTCGTTGTTGGCGAGCATGACGGAGACGAGGCGGGTGTTGGGTCTTAGCGCTGCGCTGAGCGATGCCGGGGGGACGAGGCCTGCGGGCGTGCAGGGGAGGTAGGTGACTTCTACTCCGCGTTTTTCGAGCGCCTGGGCGGCGTGCAGGACGGCGTGGTGCTCGAGGGTGCTGGTGACGAGGTGGTCGCCTGCGGCGAGGGTGCCGAAGAGGGCGAGGTTGTCGGATTCGGTGCCGCCGGAGGTGAAGATGATCTCGGAGGCGCGGGCGCGGAGGAGGCGGGCGACCTGGTCGCGGGCGCGGTCGACGGCGGCGCGGGCGTGCTGGCCCTGCTGGTGGATGGAGGACGCATTGCCGAAGGCGCCGAGGAGGAAGGGGCGCATGGCGTCAAAGACCGCGGGGAGCAGCGGAGTGGTGGCGTTGGCGTCCATGTAGATTCTGGGCACGGGTTAAGTTTACGCCGCGTTGATGGGTGGTGGGGGTGGTTTGGCTAGGGGTGGTTTTCGGGAGTTTCTAGTTTTGTAGTTTCTAGTCAGGCTGGGGCTAGTGGATGGAGTCTTTTGGAATGGGTTTGTCGGATTTGGAGCCACGGAAGACGTAGCTGATGCCGATGGCGACGACGTCGTCTTTCAGGCGCAGGCTGCGGTTGTAGTAGGCCGATAGGGTGGTGTGGTTATCGAGTTGTAGATCGAGCGCGTTGGTGAAGCCGTTGTCTTCGGCGACGCTGCGGCCGGTGACGACGGTGACGGTGCCGCCCTGGCGGCCGCGGCGATGGATGGTCTGGTAGATCTTCTGGTCGCCGATGGGGAGTTGCTCGTAGGCGTTGGTTTCTAAGGAGGCGCCGAGGGGGAGGTTGAAGGCGAGGCCGGCCTGGAAGTGGGCGAGGGGGCCGAGCGAGGTGAAGTCGCGCTGGACGAGCGGGTTGACGAGGGAACTGGAGTCGCCGACGCCGAGCTCGAGGTTGGGGGTGACGTGCCGGAAGGGATGCTCGAGGCGGTTGGAGAGGTCGAAGGTGGCGCGGCCGGTGGAGAGGCCGTAGAGGGTGTCGCCGGTGGGCGCGGTGGCGGAGACGGTGACCTGATATTGGAAGCCGCGGGGGATGAACTGGGCGTGGAGGCCGAAGAGGACGTCGCCTGGTTCGCCGCGGCGGGGGACGAGGAGCGCGTTGGGGCGGGGATTGGGGGCGCGGGAGCCGGCGAGGCGGTAGAGGTAGATGGGGACGGTGACGTCGATGGCGAAGATGTCGTTGAAGCTGTAGCCGATGGCGGGCTGCAGGATGGTGGCCCAGCCGGTCTGGGCGTCGTGCAGGCCGGAGAAGGTGACGCCGCCGTTGAGGCCGCGGAGGAGGGCGGAGAGGCCGGGGATCTGGGGGACTTCGGAGGTTTCGGACGCGGTGCTGGTGGCTACGGGGGGCTCCTGCGGGGTTGGCTTTGCGGGCTCCTGCGCGGGGGCGGCGAGAGCGAGGCAGAAGGCGAGGAGGTAGAGGCGGGGCAGTGGGAGGGCTCCTGCGGCGAGGGATGTTGGTCGTCGTCAGGATGTCATGCGGGGGGTGTGATTGACTATGGCTAAGTTGGGGCGTTTGTGGCGGGTCCCACTCATCGAGGTGAGGCTGCGATGAATGGGGCACGGGATGGTGGTGGGGCGACCCTGAGAGAGTAACCCCACGATAACCGCGATGGGGCCGCGGTCATCATGGGGCACCCCGGCTGGTTAGCGGCATTCCAGGGGTGTGTAGGG